>NZ_JBSFUK010000052.1:0-17005 GCF_053591755.1 Streptomyces sp. NPDC002926 | reverse complement strand
TGTGGGGGGTGGGGGGGTTTTTTTTTTTCTTTTTTTTTTAAAAGCACTCAGTGTATGGACCCTAGGTCGGGGTTTTGTGTTTTGGGGGGGGGGGCGCCCTGGCGGCCCCCCCCGCCGTTTTGGCGACAAGGTGACAGAACACGGCAGCGCTTTACCAAAACTTGGTAAACGCAGGCGTTGTTACTCCCAGTAAATTGCCCGGCTTGTTCTGTCCGCTTATTGGCTGTAATCAGCCCTTCTGCTCGACCCCATGGTGGCACCCTGTGTGGCCGCTCGATATCAACCGGTCGTTGCCTGGTTATCAGGCCGTTACTAGTGAGTAACGAACCCTCTTGTGTCGCGGCCGGGAATGGACCACGATCGGCCACGCTCGGTCCAATACCGCACCAGCTCGGCCCCCAGCCGTGCCGCGGGATCTTGGGTCCCCACCGAGTGGGCCGGCGGCAGTGGCGCCGGTCGCGGACAGGGGGGTTCCTGCCGAACGGCAGGGCCTGTCCGGCAGGTTGTGCGTGATGCGTCAGGCGCGACCAGTGGTTGTCGCTCGGGGGTGATCGCCGGTGTTTCGGACGCAGCTCGCGCCTGAAAGTACAGGCGCTCTCCTTACCGAGGACGTAGCACTTCTCCCATCCCAGGACGGACGCCAGAGTCCGGACCGGAGATGTACGTCCGAGAAGGAGGAAAGTCATGGAGTCTGTGGCGCGTGGCGGAACCAGATGGAAGCGGTTCGCCCTTGTCATGGTGCCGAGTGTGGCCGCAACGGCCGCAATAGGCATCGGTCTGGCACAGGGCGCGCTCGCCGCGTCGTTCGCTGTGTCCGGCCAGGAGTTCAAGGTCAAGGCCGGTCACCTCGACGGTCACGGCTTCGCCCAGTACGGCGGCGTCGACATGGGATACGCGGACCTGAAGGGTGACGCGAAGACCGCCCACCCGGTCGCGATCTCGACCTTCAAGAACGCCACGATCAACAACATGTGTCAGTCGGTTGTCACCGACGTGCCGTTCGTCGGCAAGATCACCCTGCAGCTGAAGGCCGGCGGGGGGAAGACTCCGGTATCCGCGGAGAACCTTTACCTCGACGTGTCCGAGCTGGACGCGGACGCCACGTTCACGAACATCGACATCGGTGTCGCGGCCAAGGACACCGACCAGGGCCGTGGCGGCAAGGGTCCGACCGTCAAGGACAAGTCGATCCTTGAGAACGGGTTCGCGCAGCAGGCCGACCGAGCCGTCCTCGACAACGTCGAGCAGAAGGCGTGGGCGACGACTGCCGGCACGTTCAAGCTGAGCGGTCTGAGCATGCGTCTGCTCAAGGGCTCCGGCGCCGGGGTCGAGTGCTACTGACGGTCATCCCGTCCGGGCGGGCGGGGAAAGCTGTAACAGCCTTGCCCGCCCGCCTTTCTCTTTACACAGCAACGCCAGTTCCAGGGAGCTGTTTTCCATGAGCGCCGAGTCTGCAGTGTCACCGGGGCGGGACGAGCACTACATCCGCGCCATTCGGCGGAACTTTCGTACCTGGCGGGGACAGCGGCCTTTCTGGGCGGGTCTGTTCACCGTGCTCGGCGGAATCCCTATCGCCTACTTGCCGTACGCGAGCTTCAAGCTCGGGCACATGACGCTCGCCATGTCGACGACCGCGGGTGCGGGTTCGCTGATCGTCGGCGTGTTGCTGGTCACCCTGGGACTGACGATGTGGTTCCACGCCATCGTCCGGGTGTTCGCGGGCGTCGCCACGATTCTGCTGGCGCTGATCTCCATTCCGATCGCCAACCTCGGCGGCTTCCTCATCGGTTTCCTGTTCTCGCTCATCGGCGGTGCGCTCGCGCTCTCCTGGGCCCCGGGAAAGCCTGCCGCGGATTCGGCTCCGGCGGATGAGTCGGCGCCCGAGCCCGGTCCCGCGGAGACACTCGTACCGGGCGAGCAGTGGGACGGCTACGGCACGCACGCGCACGAGACAACCATCGAAGCCAACGGCGGGAGGAACAGTGCCGGGTGATGTCACACCGCTGACCACGGCTGGAGGCGACGGCACGCAGGCGAGAAGGGGGCCGCGGCACGCGGCCCCGCGCAAGCCCCTGCTGAACAAGCTCCAGATGCCGGCCGGCAAGGCGATAGCCCTGGCAGCGATGCCGACCGCTGTCTTCCTGGGCATGGGGCTCACCCCCAAGCTGGCACTTGCCGAGGACAAGGACATCCCGTTCGCCCCCGGCCCGTGCGTGACCCGCTCGGACGAGCCGGCGGAGTCCGAGTCGCCCAAGCCCTCGGACTCGGCGACGCCGTCCGAGACGCCGTCGGAGAAGCCGGACCCGTCCGCGAGCAGTTCGGAGGGCGACAAGGACGAGCCGAAGCCGGGTACGACCCCGTCGGCCGCCGAGTCGAAGCCTGCGGACGCGACTGCGCCGCTGACGAACCCGACTCCGGCGCCCAGCGAGACGAAGACCAGCAACCCGCTTGACCCGCTGGGTGTGGGCGACGCGCTCAAGGACCTGCTCGACGGCCCCGACAAGGAGCCGACGGCTACCGCGACACCGAGCGCGACACCGAGCGCGTCGGCGAGCACCAAGCCTGCCGACGAGCCCACGGTGAAGCCGTCCAGCACGCCGTCCTCGAAGCCGTCCACGAACCCCGCCGAGAAGGTGGGCGAGACGGCGGACAAGGCCAAGGACGCGATCAAGGACGCGGCCGACAAGGCCGGGGCGACGACCGAGGAACTGGACGACGCGGTCAAGGGCCTCGACCCCAAGAAGGACGAGGACATCCCGGACGGCGCCAAGCCGCGCTTCCCGTGTCCGACGTCGGACCCGAAGGCCCTCGCCGCCGCGGACCTGGAGCAGGGCATCCCGCTGCTCCCGGACGACCCGTGGATCCTGCAGAGCTCGATGCTCACCCTCAAGGGCCTTGACTACAAGGGCATCGTCGAGGTCAAGACGGGCAGCGGCAAGGTCAAGAAGGTGCTGAAGTTCACGGCTTCGGGCGTCGACATCAAGGACCTCCACCAGCTGGTGGTCGGCCCGAACGGCACCACCGCGCACGTCGAGGCGGACAAGGGCTCCACGTCGACGATCACCAACGGCACCGTGACGATGTACACGGAGGAGCTGAAGGGCAACCTCTTCGGCCTCATCCCGATCACGTTCAGTCCCGAGACGCCTCCGCCGCTGAATGTTCCGTTCGCCTTCTTCACCAACGTGAAGGTGACGCAGGCCGGCCAGTTCGGCGGGACGCTGAAGGTTCCCGGCCTGCACAACTACTTCACCGGTGGCAAGAACTAGGACCTTCCGGGAGCCGCACAAGGCTGTGGGCCGCACCCCTTTCCGGGGGTGCGGCCCACAGTCGTTGCTCCGGCGGTTCTCCGGCACCGTCACGGCCGTCGGGACCCGGTCACGACTCCGCGCGTGATCCCCCGGACAGGGTCTGGGCGTCGCGGCGGAACAGGGCCGTCCACAGGAACGGCTCACCGAAGTACGGGGACTCCGCCGGTTCGTCGTGCATCGGGCGCAGCTCGACCTCCGTCAGCTCGGAGAAGATCCAGCGCAGGGACTCCGGGGTGTAGGCGAGGCCGCCGTGGAGGCGGGCCTGGTGGTAGAAGTCCGTGTCGGAGAGTTCGGAGCCCATCTCTCCGGACGCGAAGCACGTGAGGGCGAGATGGCCGCCGGGAGCAAGGGCCCGGTCGAGAAGGGCGAGGTAGCTGATGCGGCGGTGGGGTGGCAGGTGGTGGAAACAGCCCGAGTCGTAGATCAGGTCGTACGGGCCGCCCAGCTCGGTCGCGGTGAGGGCGAAGGCGTCGCCGCGGTGGAACCGGATGTCGGCCCCCGCCTCGCGGGCGCGCTCCTCGGCCCAGTCGACGGCCGTCGGGGAGAGATCGACGGCGTCCACCTGGAATCCCCGGGAGGCCAGGTGGAGTGCGTTACGGCCCGGACCGCAGCCCAGATCGAGGGCCCGGCCGGGAGTGATCAGGCTACGGCCGAGGTACGAGACCAGGCTCTCATCGGGCTTCGCCACGAAGAACGGCACCGGCTTGGAGCGGTCGGTGTAGAAGCCGTCCCACCAGGTGCCCGCTTCGGCCGTCCAGCGGTCGGCCTCCGGCGCGAACAGGCCGTCGAGGAGCTTCAGCACATCATCGACAGTGCGTATGTTCCGGTCCATCAAGTCCCTTTCCACGATAGGGAGAAGGTAGGACCGGATGGTGCAGAAGACCAGTTCAGGCCGCATGGCCAAGAGGTACGAACAGGAGTTGGAGGTCCGGGCGGGAGCGGAAGACCCATCCACCCGGGGCCGTGCACACGCGGTCGCCCATGCTCCCCTCGCGTGCCGTCACAGAGGCATTCTCGGCAGCACTCAAGCAGGTTTCTGGACGATGCGGACCGGACGCCGCGACTGGCCCCCGACAATGCCCGAGGGCGGCACCCCGGTTCCCACCGGGGTGCCGCCCTCGCAGCCGTACGGGTACGGCGGCCGCGTCAGTCCCGCGACTCCCCGCCCAAGTGGTGCACCCGGACCATGTTCGTCGTGCCCGGAACCCCGGGAGGCGAGCCCGCCGTGATGACCACGACGTCGCCCTCGTTGCACCGCTGCAGCTTCAGCAGCTCGGCGTCCACCAGGTCGACCATCGCGTCCGTCGTCTCCACGAACGGTGCGTGGAAGGGCTCCACGCCCCAGCTCAGCGTCAGCTGGTTACGGGTGGACTCGTCCGTCGTGAAGGCGAGGATCGGCTGCTTGGCGCGGTAACGGGAGAGCCGGCGGGCCGTGTCGCCGGACTGGGTGAACGCGACCAGCGCCTTGCCGTCCAGGAAGTCCGCGATCTCGCAGGCCGCGCGGGCCACCGAACCGCCCTGTGTACGCGGCTTCTTGCCCGGGACCAGCGGCTGGAGGCCCTTGGAGAGCAGCTCCTCCTCCGCGGCGACGACGATCTTCGACATCGTCTTGACCGTCTCGATCGGGTACGCGCCGACCGAGGACTCGGCCGACAGCATGACCGCGTCCGCGCCGTCGAGGATGGCGTTGGCCACGTCGGACGCCTCGGCGCGCGTCGGGCGGGAGTTGGTGATCATCGACTCCATCATCTGGGTCGCCACGATCACCGGCTTGGCGTTGCGGCGGCACAGCTCGATGAGGCGCTTCTGCACCATCGGGACCTTCTCGAGCGGGTACTCGACGGCCAGGTCGCCGCGCGCGACCATCACGCTGTCGAACGCCATGATGACGTCCTGCATGTTGGCGACGGCCTGAGGCTTCTCGACCTTGGCGATGACGGGGACCCGGCGGCCCTCCTCGTCCATCACCTTGTGGACGTCCTTGACGTCGCTCGCGTCCCGCACGAAGGAGAGCGCGACCAGGTCGCAGCCCAGCCGGAGGGCGAACCGGAGGTCCTCGATGTCCTTCTCGGAGAGGGCCGGGACGTTGACCGCCGCGCCGGGCAGGTTGATGCCCTTGTGGTCGGAGATCACTCCGCCCTCGACGACGATCGTCTTGACCTGCGTGCCCGTGACCTCGATGACGCGCAGCTCGACGTTGCCGTCGTTGATCAGGATGGGGTCGCCCTTGGAGACATCCCCGGGCAGGCCCTTGTAGGTGGTGCCGCAGATCGACTTGTCACCGGGGACATCCCCGGTGGTGATGATGAATTCGTCGCCGCGGACCAGTTCGACCGGCCCCTCGGCGAACGTTCCCAGACGGATCTTGGGGCCCTGAAGGTCGACGAGGACACCGACCGCGCGGCCGGTGTCCTCGGACGCCCGGCGCACGCGGTGATACCGCTCCTCGTGCTCGGCGTGGGTCCCATGGCTCATGTTGAGACGGGCCACGTTCATGCCGGCCTCGATGAGCGCTTTCAGCTGCTCGTAGGAGTCGACGGCGGGGCCCAGGGTGCAAACGATTTTGGAACGGCGCATAAGGCGGATCCTATCGGTTTGTTTCTCTGCGGAATATTCCGTCTGGTGGAAAGTACAAATGGGCTGCCCGCCGCTCAGACGTGTGCCCTCAGGCGCCCCCAGGGGCGACCAGAGCGAAGGTCTGCTGGGCGATCTCCAGTTCCTCGTCCGTCGGGACCACGGCCACCGCGACCCGGGCGTGCGCCGCCGAGACGATCCGCGCCTTGTCGGAACGTACGGCATTGAGATCGGGATCCAGCGCCAGACCCAGCCCCTCCAGACCCGCGATGGCGGCCTCGCGCACGGGTGCCGCGTTCTCACCGACACCGGCCGTGAACGCGATCGCGTCCACCCGGCCGAGAACCGCGTAGTAGGCGCCGATGTACTTCTTCAGCCGGTGAATGTAGATGTCGAAGGCGAGCCGCGCACGCTCGTCGCCCTCGTCGATCCGGCGGCGGATCTCCCGCATGTCGTTGTCGCCGCACAGACCCACCAGTCCGCTCTTCTTGTTGAGCAGTTCGTCGATCTCGTCCGCCGACATTCCGGCGACCCGCATGAGGTGGAAGGTGACCGCGGGGTCGATGTCGCCGGAGCGCGTACCCATCACCAGGCCTTCCAAGGGGGTCAACCCCATCGAGGTGTCCACGCACCGGCCGGCCGCGACCGCCGAGGCGGAGGCTCCGTTGCCGAGGTGCAGGACGATGACGTTCACCTCGGACGGGTCCTTGCCGAGCAGGGCGGCAGTCGTGCGGGATACATACGCGTGCGAGGTGCCGTGGAAGCCGTAGCGGCGGATCCGGTGGGCGTCGGCCGTCTCGACGTCGATCGCGTACCGGGCCGCCGACTCCGGCATCGTCGAGTGGAAGGCGGTGTCGAAGACGGCGACCTGCGGCAGGTCCGGGCGCAGGGCCTGCGCCGTGCGGATCCCGGTGATGTTCGCCGGATTGTGCAGCGGGGCCACCGGAATCAGGCGCTCAACCTCGGCGAGCACCTCGTCGGTGATCAGGGTCGGTTCGGTGAACCTCAGACCGCCGTGCACCACGCGGTGGCCGATAGCCGCCAGTTCGGCAGAGTCCAGGCCGAGCCCGTCCTGCGCCAGTTCCTCGGCGACCGCCTTCAACGCCGCGCCGTGGTCGGCGATCGGGCCGGTGCGCTCACGCTTGCCGGCACCGCCGCCGGCCAGTGGCGTGTGCACCAGACGGGACGTCACCTCGCCGATCCGCTCGACCAGGCCGACAGCCAGCCGCCCGGTGTCGCGCATGTCGAGGAGCTGGTACTTCACCGACGAGGAGCCGGAGTTGAGGACGAGAACGCGGGTGGCGGTCATGCGGGGAGCTCCTCGGCCTGGGACTGGATCGCGGTGATCGCGACCGTGTTGACGATGTCGCTGACCAGCGCACCGCGCGACAGGTCGTTCACCGGCTTGCGCAGACCCTGCAGCACCGGCCCCACCGCCACGGCGCCCGCCGAGCGCTGCACGGCCTTGTAGGTGTTGTTGCCGGTGTTGAGGTCCGGGAAGATCAGCACCGTTGCCCGGCCCGCCACCTCGGAGTCCGGCAGCTTCGTCGCCGCGACGGACGGCGCGACCGCCGCGTCGTACTGGATCGGGCCCTCGACCCGCAGGTCCGGACGGGACTCCCGCACCAGCTTGGTCGCCTCGCGCACCTTGTCGACATCCGCGCCGGAGCCCGAAGTGCCGGTGGAGTACGAGAGCATCGCGATCCGCGGCTCCACTCCGAACCGGGCCGCGGTCGCCGCCGCCTGGACCGCGATGTCCGCGAGCTGCTCGGCGTCCGGGTCCGGATTGACCGCGCAGTCGCCGTACACCAGCACCTTGTCGGCCAGGCACATGAAGAAGACCGAGGAGACGATCGACGCGTCGGGCTTCGTCTTGATGATCTCGAAGGCCGGGCGGATCGTCGCGGCCGTCGAGTGCACCGAACCCGACACCATGCCGTCGGCCAGGCCCTCCTGGACCATCAACGTGCCGAAGTAGTTCACGTCCGCCACCACGTCGTACGCCAGCTCCACCGTCACGCCCTTGTGGGCGCGCAGCTGCGCATACCGCTCGGCGAAGCCCTGGCGCAGCTCGGAGGTCTGCGGGTCGGTCAGCTGGGCGGACGCGAGGTCGATGCCGAGGTCCGCGGCCTTCTTGCGGATGACCTCGGTGTCGCCGAGGAGGGTCAGGTCGCAGACATCACGGCGGAGCAGCACGTCGGCGGCGCGCAGCACCCGCTCCTCCGTGCCCTCGGGCAGCACGACACGGCGCCGGTGGGCGCGGGCCTGCTCAAGGAGATCGTGCTCGAACATCATCGGCGTGACCCGGCCGCTGCGGGCCACCGAGATCCGGGCCAGCAGGTCGGCGGTGTCGACATGGCGCTCGAAAAGGCCGAGTGCGGTCTCCGTCTTTCGTGGCGTGGAAGCGTTCAACTTGCCTTCCAGCGCGAAGAGTTCGGCCGCGGTGGGGAAACTGGTCCCGGAGACCGAGATCACCGGGGTGCCGGGCGCGAGCCGGGAGGCCAGCGTGAGGACCTCCTTGCTCGGCCGCTCGTCCAGCGTCAGCAGTACGCCCGCGATGGGCGGGGTGCCCGCGGAGTGCGCGGCGAGCGCGCCCACCACGAGGTCCGCGCGGTCGCCGGGGGTGACCACCATGCAGCCGGGTGTCAGGGCGTTCAGCACGTTCGGCAGCATCGCACCGCCGAAGACGAAGTCCAGCGCGTCCCTGGCCAGTCCCGCCTCGTCGCCGAGCAGCACCGTTCCCGCCAGCGCGTGGGTGATCTGGGAGACCGTGGGGGCCGCGAGCGACGCATCGTCGGGGATTACGTAGCAGGGCACCGGGAGGCGGGCCGCAAGCCGCTCGGCTATGATCTCGCGCTCCTCGGGGGCGACCCGGTTGACGGCCATCGCGAGAATGTCGCAGCCCAGCACCTCGTAGGCCCGATGGGCGTTACGGGTCTCGGCCCGCACCGATTCGGCGGTCTGGCCCTTGCCGCCCACCACCGGGATCACCGAGGAACCGAACTCATTGGCCAGGCGGGCGTTGAGCGCCAGCTCGTCGGGGAGCTGCGAGCCGGAGAAGTCCGTGCCGAGGACGAGTACGACCTCGTACTCACGCGCCACCTGGAGGAAGCGCTCGACGAGCCTGGAGACCAGCTCGTCGGTACCCTTCTCGGCCTGCAGCGCAGCGGCCTCGTGGTAGTCCATGCCGTACACCGTCGCCGGGTCCTGAGACAGCCGGTAGCGCGTTCGCAGCAGGTCGAAGAGCCGGTCGGGCCCGTCGTGCATCAGCGGCCGGAAGACCCCCACCCGGTCCACCTGGCGGGTCAGGAGCTCCATGACTCCCAGCTCGACGACCTGGCGGCCGTCCCCGCGGTCGATCCCGGTCACGTACACGCTGCGCGTCACGCGTGCTCTCCCGTCCATGCTGTGGCGTACACATCCAGTGGTTCCTGCTGAATACGCGCCCCCGGGCGTGCAAAAGAACCGCTCGGGGGCGGCATTGCCCTCTTGACAATACCTCTGCGGGTAGGTAGGGCGCCCGCCGGGCGAGGGGCCGGCCCAAGGCCCGCGAACACGGTCCACGTGTCATCCGGCGGAGTAGGCGGGAGCGCGGGTTTCCGCAAGTCCGTGGAACAATTGAACCTGGGCTCACCTGTACCGCTGACGAGCAGGAGACACAGCACGATGCGTATCGGAGTTCTCACCGCAGGCGGCGACTGTCCCGGCCTGAACGCAGTGATCCGGTCGGTCGTGCACCGGGCCCTGACCGGGCACGGCGATGAAGTCATCGGTTTCGAGGACGGGTTCAGGGGCCTCCTCGACGGCCATTTCCGCCCGCTCGACCTCAATGCGGTCAGTGGCATTCTCGTCCGCGGCGGTACGATCCTGGGCTCCACGCGCCTGGAGCGCGGCCGGCTGAGTGAAGCCGCCGAGAACGTACCGGAGTTGGCGCGGAAGTACGGCATCGACGCGCTCATCCCGATCGGCGGCGAGGGCACGCTCACCGCGTCCCGGATGCTGTCGGACGCCGGGATGCCCGTCGTCGGCGTACCGAAGACCATCGACAACGACATCTCCTCCACCGACCGCACCTTCGGCTTCGACACCGCCGTCATGGTGGCGACCGAGGCCATCGACCGGCTGAAGACCACTGCCGAGTCCCACCAGCGCGTCATGGTCGTCGAGGTCATGGGCCGGCACGCCGGCTGGATCGCGCTGGAGGCCGGCATGGCGGGCGGCGCGCACGGAATCTGTCTGCCGGAGCGGCCCTTCCAGGTCGAGGACCTGATGAAGATGATCGAGGAGCGCTTCTCTCGCGGCAAGAAGTTCGCGGTCATCGCCGTCGCCGAGGGCGCGCATCCGGCCCAGGGCTCGATGGAGTACGAGAGGGGCGAGATCGACCCGTTCGGTCATGAGCGCTTCAAAGGCATCGGCAACCGCCTCGCCACGGAGCTGGAGCGCCGGCTCGGCAAGGAGGCCAGGCCGGTCATCCTCGGGCATGTGCAGCGCGGCGGTACGCCCACTGCCTACGACCGGGTGCTCGCGACGCGCTTCGGCTGGCACGCCGTGGAGGCGGTGCACCGAGGTGAGTTCGGCATGATGACGGCGCTGCGCGGCACGGACATCACCATGGTGCCGCTGGCTCAGGCGGTCACGCAGCTGAAGACCGTGCCGGAGAAGCGGATGCGTGAGGCGGAGTCGGTCTTCTGACCCTCCCTCCGGGACGCCAGATCCCAGCCTCTGTCCTGGCTCCGGCTCCTGAACGGCCTTGATCGCACCCCCCGTGCGCGATCAAGGCCGTTCGTGCGTCCGCGCCGGTTTCTGCCGCGGATGGCGCAGATCACTCTTGAGTTGAATGGCGCGAATGGCAAGGCTGTTCCCTGTCCGGGACATGTCCCAGCCCTGTCCCGGCGCGTGGAGTGGAAGACGGAGGGACGGATGGACTCAGCCGGGCACGGTGCTCCTGATCCCGAACAGGCGCACAGCTCCGACGAGTTCGTGGCCCGGATGCAGGAGCTCAAGGACTGGTCGGGTTTGACCTACCGGGAGTTGACGGCCCGGGCGGAGGCGGCCGGCGACGTACTGCCGCGCTCCACCGTCGCCAATATGCTCAGTCGCAGCACGGTGCCGCGCGAGGAGCTGGTGGCGGCGTTCGTACGTGCCTGCGGCTGCGGCCCCGGAGCGACCGAGAGCTGGCTGCGGGTCCGCAAGGAACTCACCCGGCGCGAGCGGCAGGCCATCGAGGTTCCCGGCTACGGCACCGGCGGACAGGAGGCCGGCCCCGGGCCGGAGGAGGCGGCACCACCCGAGCCGGCGCGCCGGTCCTGGCGCACCCGTGCGAGGTGGCCGGCCGTCGTCGCGCTGGGTGCGACCGCGGTGGTGGCGGTGACGATCGCCGTTCTGCTGCCGGAGGACGACAAGCCGACGGCGGAGCCTCACACGGCGGTGGTCGCACCGGCGCGAGGACCCGTACAGATCAGGGCCGTCCACTCCGGGCTCTGTCTGGCCGAGCGCGCCGGGCAGCGGAGTGGGCAGCTCTACCAGGTGCCGTGTGCGCCGGACACCGTCCCGCGCTTCGCCCTGAAGCCGGTCGCCGCCTGGCGGATAGAGACGGATCACCGCGACTTCGGTCTGGGCTGCACCGGTGTGGCGGAGAAGTCGACGCAGGTGGGCGCCGCGCTCGTGGACCAGGAGTGCGGCAAACGCGGACCGGCCGAGGCCTTCCGGCTGGAGGCGGTCGGCAAGCCGGTGCGCGGCTACCGGCTGAGGCCGCTGCACAGCGATCTCTGCGCCGGGGTGCAGGACGCCTCGAAGGAGCGCGGGGCGCGAATTGTGCAGCAGGTCTGCACGAAGGACGCGCGGGGGCAGCTGTTCTCGTTCGACCCCGATGCCCCGGCCGGCACACTCTAGGCGTGTGTCAGCTCCCAGAAGTGGTCCACGATCCGCTCGAGGAACTCCCGGCCCGGTTCCGCGGTGTCCTGCGAGGCGGAGCCCCAGCTGAGCGTGGCGACCATACGGGACTGGTAGTCGGTGTGCAGCTCTTCCAGTACGCCCTCGAGATGGCCGCGGTCCATCGCCAGCATCTTCACCACCGGGCGTACGTACGCCTGCCAGCGCGCCTTCACCGCGTCCCGCAGCAGCTCCGCCAGCTCCTCGTCCCGGCCGGTCGCCGTCAGCAACTCGCGTGGCGTCAGATCCAGCACCTCGGCGAGCACCGCGGTCTGTCGCTCATTGCCGCGCCAGCGCCCCGACTCCTCCATCCGCAGATACGCGGACGCGTCCATGCCCAGCCGCCGCGCCAGATCGTCGAGGGCGAGGCCGCGCTCCACCCGGTGGTCGCGCAGGGTCGTCGCGGCGGCGAGCAGCTCACTCTGCGCGCACCACAACACACCGGCGAGCGCGGTTACTTCGCGTGAACCGGGCGCGGCGGCACCGCGCTCCCAGGCGACCACCGTGTCCGGTGTGATCCGGAGTCCGTACTGGGCGCGGAGACCGTACGCGACATGGCCTGGAGCCATACCCAGGGCCTCGCGCAGTCGGCGCGCGGCGGGGGCGTTGAAGAGTGGAGCGGGGGTGGGGTGCACGCGCACACGGTAGGCGGCGGGTGGGGGCGGCGACTACGGTGCGTTCCCCCAACGCCACCTGTCGTAGGAACGTCCGAGCTGATCGTACCGTTTGGTAACGTCCCGGGGTGATTCGTCAGCCCTTGACGGCGCCGCCCAGGGCGAAGCCGCCGCCCAGCCGCCGCGCGATCAGCACGTACAGCACCAGCACCGGCGCCGAGTACAGAATCGAGAACGCCGCGAGCTGCCCGTAGATCACCGAGCCGTAGTTGCCGAAGAAGGTGAAGATCGAAACCGACGCGGGCAGCTGCTCCGGGGACAGGATCAGCATGAACGGCACGAAGAAGTTCCCCCAGAGCTGGATGAAGGTGTAGATCGTCACCACCGTCATCCCCGGGCCCATCAGCGGCAGTACGACCCTGGTGAGTGTCTGCAGATTCGACGCGCCGTCCGTCCGGGCCGCCTCCTCCAGCACCACCGGCACGGCGTCCATGAAGTTCTTCATCAGCCAGATGGAGAACGGAAGCTGGGAAGTGGCGAGGAAGAGCCCCGTCCCGTACATCGTGTCGATCAGATTGACCTGTACGAACAGTCCGTACACCGGGACCATGACCGCGGTGATCGGCAGACACGTCGTGAACAGGATCGTCAGCAGATACGGCCGGTTGAAGCGCGAAGGGTGCCGGGAGAGCGGATACGCGGCGAGCGCCGCGCACACCACCGTCAGCAGGGTCGCGCCGCCGCACAGCAGCAGGCTGTTGAGCATCGGCGTGAAGGTGATCTCGTCGGTGAGCACCGCGCCGAAATTCTCCGCGGTGAACGACGACGGCGACCGTACCCGCAGGTCGGCCTCCGCGTTCACCGACGCCAGCAGCAGCCACAGCAGCGGCAGCGCGAAGGCCGCGGCGGTGAGCAGCAGGGCGGCATCGGCGGTGAGCCGGTCGCGGGTGCTGCGGCGCATCACACCTCCACCTTCATCAGGCGCAGATAGATGACCGAGAACAGCGAGCCCACCAGCAGGAGCAGCAGCGCCACCGCCGTGCCGTAGCCGATCAGACTCTTGAGGAACGCCTGGTCGTACATGAACACCGGCAGCGTCTGGCTGCGGTTGCCCGGACCGCCGCGCGTCATCGCCCAGATCAGGCCGAATACCGAGAGCGTGGAGAGCGTGTTCAGCATCAGATTCGTGCCGATGGAGCGTCGGATCATCGGCAGCGTGATGTGCCAGACCCGGCGCGGTCCGCTCGCCCCGTCGACCTCGGCCGCCTCCGTGATGTCGCGCGGGATCTCGGCGAGCGCGGCGGAGTAGATCAGCATGGAGAAGGCCGTACCCCGCCAGACATTGGCGAAGGACACCGCCAGGATCGGCAGTGTGAAGAGCCAGTTCTGGGACGGCAGATGCAGCCAGTCCAGCAGGGCGTTCAGCGTCCCCTCCCGGCGGAAGAAGGTGTACAGCAGAAACGCCGCGACGATCTCCGGCAGCACCCAGGCGGTGATAACCAGGGTCCCGGTGATCGTGCGA
The DNA here is from genome assembly GCF_053591755.1 of Streptomyces sp. NPDC002926. Taxonomy (NCBI): domain Bacteria; kingdom Bacillati; phylum Actinomycetota; class Actinomycetes; order Kitasatosporales; family Streptomycetaceae; genus Streptomyces; species Streptomyces sp. NPDC002926. The sequence continues at coordinate 3,053 of NZ_JBSFUK010000052.1, read as the reverse complement.
ACGGGACGGGAAGCGGCACGCATCAGCCCCGCCAGCGCCAGGCCCAGCGTGTTCTGGCCGAGGACCGCCGAGACGAAGGTGAAGACGAGCGTGAGCCAGACGGCGTTACGGAAATCGTTGTCCGCGAAGGCCCGGCGGAAGTTGTCGAGGCCGACGAAGTCGGACCCCGACGCGCCGGTCAGCTGGGTGTCGGTGAAGGCGATCCAGACGCAGTAGCCGATGGGGCCGGCCAGGAACAGCAGCAGCAGGACGGTGGCGGGGGCGATCGGCACCCACCGCCACAACCCCTTCGAGCGGGTGCTCACTTGGTGACGACCGCGCCGTCGACGATGGTCTTCAGCTGGTCGTTGTACGCCTTCGCCGCCTCCGCCGCCGAGGCATCACCCGTCGTCACCTTCTCCATCGCCTCCCCGATCGCGGTCGACACCTGCGGGTAGACGGGCAGCGCCGGCCGGTAGTGGGTGTACTGGACGAGCCCGGTGAAGAAGTCGATGCCCGGCATGGACTTCAGGTACTTCGGTTCCGCGGCCACGTCCTTGCGTACGGCGATCTGCGCGGCGACCACGCACCACTGCGTCGCGTTCTCCTTGGTCTGCAGCGTCTTGATGAAGTCGAAGGCGAGATCGGGATTCCGGGACTTCTGCGGGATCGACCAGGCCCAGCCGCCGGACATCGACACCTTCCCCGGCGCCTGGCCCTTCTGCGTGGGCATCGGGGTCTGGGCCAGCTCCCTGCTCCACTCCGGCCACTCCTTGGGCCCCTTGTTCACCCAGTTCTGCCCCATCCAGGAGCCGTCCAGGGAGATCGCGAGCCTGCCCTCGGGGAACCACTCGGTGGCGACCCGCGTGCCGACATTGGGGTCGAGCGCGTCGGAGACGTCCGGGCCGAGCTTCTCCGAATACACCGCGCGTACGAAGTCGAGCGAGTCCTGGAACCCCTTGCCCGCGGCCACCCACTTCTTGGCGGAGGGATCGTAGAGCGGGTCCTCGCCGGTGCCGTACAGCAGCATCTCGAAGCCCTGCATCACGGCCGCCTCGCCGGGGCCCTTGCCGGTGTAGACATTGAGCGGGATGGCGCTCGGGACCTTCTTCCTGACGGTGCGCGCCGCGTCCAGGATCTCCGTCCAGTTCTTGGGCTGCCAGTCGGCCGGCAGACCGGCCCTGGCGAAGATCGCCTTGTTGAACCACAGTCCGCGGGTGTCGGTGCCGTCCGGGATGCCGTACGTCCTGCCGTCCTCCGCCCTGGCCGCCGCTTTCGCCGTACCGACGAACTGGCCCCACTGGTCCCACTTGGGCAGATAGGTGTCCAGCGGCTTCAAGTACCCGGCCTTGATGTCGGAGTTGATGCGGAAGGTGTCCTCGTAGACCAGATCGGGAGCGGTCTTCGGGGAGCGCATCATCTGCTGCGCCTTGGTCGCGTAGTCGTTGTCCGGGGCCTGGATCGGGATGAGCTTGATCTTCTTGCCCGGGTGGTCCTTCTCGAACTGCTTCTTCGCGGCCTCGAGATGGGCGTCCTTGAAGCGGATCTTGTTGTCGGTGGACCGGTTGTAGGCGACCTTGACGGTGTCCGGGTCGCCGCCGGAGCCGCTGCCGCAGGCGGTGAGTGTTCCTGCGGCGAGTGCGGTGGCGGCGGTGATGAGGATCAGTGGGGCGGTGGGGCGCACGGGCACGACCTCCTCTGAGCCGGGGCTCCGGGCCGGGGCCCGGGACACGGGGGCTGCCGCGACCGTAGGACCGGCCCGTTCACAAGGTCAATCCCCGTGCAGGGCAGGGTCGTTGAGTGGCTCAATCAGTCGGGTCGCCGCGCACTCGTCAGGCGGTTCGGCGGTTCGGAGGGTTGTTCGGCGGGATGTTCAGCGGGGTTGTCCGGCGGGATGTTCAGCGGGTGGAGGGCCTCCACCGGTACTGGAGCTCCGGACGCCCGATCTGCCCGTACTGCGGACTGCGCACCGCTCGCCCCTCGGCGACCAGGTGCTCGAGGTAGCGGCGCGCGGTGATCCGCGAGATCCCGACGGCGGTGCCGGCCTCGGCGGCGGTGAGCCCGGTCGTGGACTTGCGCAGGGTACGGGTGACGGCCTCCAGCGTCGGGGCGCTCAGCCCCTTCGGCAGACCGGCGCTCTCGGCACCCCGTGGCGCCCGGAGGGCAGCGAGCGTCCGGTCCACCTCGTCCTGGCCGCTGGCCTCGCCGGCCGTGGCGCGGAACTCGGCGTACCGGGTCAGCCTGTCGCGGAGGGTGGCGAAGGTGAAGGGCTTCAGGACGTACTGGACGACTCCGAGGGACACGCCTTCGCGCACCATCGTGAGGTCGCGGGCGGAGGTGACGGCGATGACGTCGGCGGAGTGCCCGGCGGCCCGCAGGGAACGGACGAGCTGGAGCCCGTGCCCGTCGGGGAGGTAGAGGTCGAGCAGGAGGAGACCGACGTCGGTCCGCTCGAGGACGCGTACGGCCTCGGCCCGTGAGTGAGCGACCCCGGCGACGGTGAACCCGGCGACGCGGCCGACGTAGAGGGCATGCGCGTCGGCGGCGACGGGGTCGTCCTCGACGACGAGAACTCTGATGGGGTCGCTGGTGCTGCTCATGGGGACACCTCGAAGTGGCGCGGTGGGCGCGCGGGGGCGTGGGTGCGCCGGGTGCCCGGCGGGGCGGGGTGCGGACCGCGGACGGCCCGCCTCGCAGTATGCAGCCCGCGCACGCCCGGCGCGGGGTGCGGGCGGGTGTGGGGCCTCGGGGCCCGGTATCCGTGGTGGGCGGAGTTCGTGAGATGTGGCCCGTGCGCGACGCGTTTCGCGGGGTTCGGGTGGGTGTGGGGCCCGCGGGTGCCCGGTCCGGCCGCCTTGCGCGCGGCCGGTGCGCGGCCCGGGAGCCGGGCAGAAGGCTGCGCTCATGTCCGCACCTCCGCCGTGTGCAGCGGCAGCCGTACGGTGAACTCCGCGCCGCCGTCCGGGCCCTCCGCCAGGAGCACCGTGCCCCGGCTGCGGTGCGCCGCCTGCTGGACCAGGGCGAGCCCAAGCCCGCGCCCCGCGCCGTGCGTGGACCAGCCGCGCCGGAAGACC
>NZ_JBSFUK010000051.1:0-18433 GCF_053591755.1 Streptomyces sp. NPDC002926 | reverse complement strand
GCTGCGGGCAGCGGCAGCCGGGCCAGCGCCGCCTCCGCCCCGGCCGCCAGCTCCTGCCGTGCGGCGAGGGCGTTGAGCAGCCGGCGGTGCACCGCATCCGTGCCATGGCCGGCCGGGACGTCGAGGAACACCGGCAGTGCCAGGTTGGCCGTCGATGACACGGTGGGAGCGTGCCGCCGCAGATCCACCGGGACCATGATCCGGGCCGGGGAACCACCGCCCGTGCCGGCAACGGCCGTCGCCACCTTCGCGGCGAGCGCCGCGTGTCGGCCCGGAACCGTACGCCGCCGCCACACCGAGCCGCTGCCCGCCCGGCCGGCCAGCGGGGAGCTCTGGTCGAGCCCGAGGCGCGGCCGCCGCCCGGTTCGGCCGAGTCTGTCCATCAATTGGTAGTCGGCCAGGGGATCGGCGGCGCCGTGCAGCGGTTCGCCCCGCAGAGCCCGGAAGACCTCGGCGGCCCAGACCGACGCGCCCTTGAGGTCCATCACGGCGTGGGAGGCACGGAACACCACGGTGCCTGGTTCCCCGGTGAGGAGCACCACCTCGCAGCCGGGGCGGCCTTCCGAATCGGCCAGCGGACCGGTCAGCTCCGGCAGGCCCGTGAGCGTCCTGCGGTCGAAGGCCTGTCCATCGGCGACCACGATCCGCGCCGGCAGTCCACTGTCGACCCACGTCCTGCCGCGGCGCACCAGCCGCGAGCCCGGGCAGGACGCCGAGGCCTGCGCGACGGCGTGGCTCAACTCCAGGGCGTCGATCGGGCCGGTGCCCTCGACCACCAGCTGGAGCACCAGCAGCTCGCCCAGGCGGGTGGCGGCCAGATAGGACCACTCGGTCGGGGAGACGGGCCGGCGGAAGGCGGTACGGCCCTCGGGACGGGCCCCAGGACCGATGCCCGTCGCGGCATGATGCACAGTCATGGCTACTTCACCTTCCGGATGAATTCGTCGACGCCGCCGATGCTGTCGATCCAGGCCTCCAGCCGGGCCATTCCGGCTTCGTGGTCCACCCGTGGCGCGATCAGATCCCGCCGTGCCGCCGATGTGTCGTACGTCGCCGAACGGGTGAGCAGAGCCAGCGAGTACCGGGAGAGGGGTGGCGAGGAGTGTTTGGCCAACGGCGGCAGTTTCCATGCCATGTCCGCCGTGAAGGCGATTGCGCGCAGCAGGCGGTGGGAGACGCGTTCGGTCGGAGGCTTGCCGCCGAACCGCTCGGCGAGTCCGGCGAGCGTGCTCCAGATCTCCACCGGCTGCCGGTCGGCGATGAAGTACGCCCTGCCGCCGACCCCGTCGGCACGCGCCGCCCGCACACAGGCGTCGGCGGCGTTCTCGCAGTAGCACAGGGATGCGTACACCGGCCTGCCACCGGAGAGGTCGGGCAGGCTGCCCGACATCATCTTCGCGAGCAGCCGCGGCATGAATCCGGAGTGGTCGCGCGGGCCCCACACGGCGCGCGGGCGCAGTGCGACGGTGGTGAAGTCCGCGCGGTCCGCGGCCAGCACCAGGCGCTCCGCGGCGGCCTTGGTCTCCGAGTAGAGATTGAGGTGGCGTGCGGGGAAGGGCTCGCTCTCGTCGATGTCGAGCCGGTCGCCGCCGCGGATGCTCATCAGCGCGCTGGGGCTGCTGATGAAGACGAAGCGTCGCGCCCCGGCTTCCTGGGCCGCCGACATGAGGCGCGCCGTACCCGAGACGTTCTCGTCCCGGAACTGGGCGCGGGTACCCCTGTCGGTGACCCGGGCCGCGCTGTGGTGCACCGCATCGACCCCGTCCATCGCCCGACGTACCGAGGCGGCGTCGCGCAGGTCGCCGTAGGCGAACTCGACGCCCGCAACGGTGCGCAGATGGCTCAGGTCGCTCTCTTCGCGCACCAGTGCCCGCACTTCGTCGCCGGCGCGGAGACAGGCGTCGACGATATGGCTGCCGAGGAACCCGGACGCGCCCGTCACCAGCACCCTCATACGGAAGCGCCCTTCGTCCTGCGGAGTTGTGCACGCCACCACGTCGCTCCGAAGAGCATCGTGAGCGCCGAGGTCGCCCACGGTTTGCGCCCGGTGGCGAGTTCCTGCTCCGCACGCAGCGCGGACGGTATCTGGACCGCGTGGACGACGACGCTCAGGAAGGCGTCCACCCACCAGAGAGCGGTCAGCGCCACATGGTTCCAAGGCAGTAGCGGCCAGGCCGCCAGATATGCCCACCCGAGCAGCGGGACGGCGCGCAGGGCGCGGTCGGACGCGGTCGGGCGGCGGCTTCCGGTGAGCCGGTCCTCGGCCCATCCGGCCAGCAGCTCCCGGCGGATCTTGGCGTTGTGGCGGATGTCGACGGGGAAGGCGGGGTGCGGCAGGAAGTCCGTGACGGCCTTGGTCATCGGGTTGTTCGCGCCCAGCTCGCGCAACTCGCCCTCGATTCGGGGCCATTGATTGCGGTCGGTGTCCGGTGCCAGCTCCACGCACAGCACCGGGCGCTGCTCGCCGTGCGGGCCGAAGCCCACCAGCGCCGTGCGCCGGACCTGCGGGTGGGTGTTGAAGACGCTCTCGCAGCGCACGGTGTGCAGGTCGCCGCAGGCTGCGCGGACCCGGTGGCTCTTGCGTCCGCAGAACCAGATCCGTCCCTCACCGTCGATCCATCCGACATCACCGGTGCGGTGCCAACGACGCCCGCCGTCCTGGATCTTGTGCGCGGCGTCGGCCCGGGGCGACTGAAAGTAGCGCGGGCTGACCGCCTGACCGCTGACCACGATCTCGCCCATCTCACCGGCTTCCAACGGCAGTCTCGGCGTCCACCGGGGGATCGGAGCGTCGCTGACCTCGATGATGCGGACCGATGTGCCGGGTGCGGGCCTGCCCACACAGACACCCAGGCCCGCTGCCAGGCCGTCGGCCGGCCCGGCCAGCGCTTCTCTGCTCTCCACCAGTGCGATGGGCAGCGCCTCGGTCGACCCGTAGGTGCTGAACACACGTGATCTGTTGGGCAGTACGGCACGCAGCGCGCCCATCAGCTCCGGGCTCACCGGTGCGCCACCGGAGACGATCAGGTGCAGCGACGGCACGCGGGCGCCGGTCTCGGCCAGATGGGCCGAGAGCGGACCCAGCAGTGCGGGGGAGGCGAACATGGCGTTCACGGAGAAGCGCCGGATCGCGTCGGTCAGCAGCGCCGGGTCTGCGGCGCCGACCCGGCCCATGTTCATCTTGGGCACCACCGCCGTGCGGCCCGCCGCGAGGTCGAACACGCCCATCAGGGGCAGCGTGACCAGGGTGCTGGTCATGTCGGAGGTGAAGTGGCCCTCCTCGACGCCGTACGCCATGCCCCGCAGCATGCCGACGGTGAGCTCGACCGGCTTGGCCGGGCCGGTACTGCCGGTGGTGTAACCGATCAGCGCGAGGTCGTCGGGCCCGGACTTCAGCGGCGGCCGCTGCGGCAGGCCCGCACCGAGGGCGATCAGCTCCGCAAGTGCCGTGCCGCTCCCGCGGCCCACCTTGATCAGGCTCCGCACTCCGGCGAAGGCACGCGGACGCAGCCGCCGCAGAATGTGTGCGGACGGGACACCGATGAATGCCTGAACACCCACCCTGTGGAGGCAGTCCAGCATGCGGCCGAGCCCCATGCCGGGATCGACCACCACCGGAACCGCGCCGATGTGCAGCAAGGCGAAGACCAGCGTCAGCAGGTCGACGCCCGGCGTCACCAGCAGGGCGGTACGGGTACCGCGGCGGATGCCGTGCGCTTCCAGCCCGGCGGCGCAGGCGGTGACCCGCGCGGCGAGCTCGGCGTAGCCGACCGAGGCGTAGGCCGGCCGGCCGGCCGACTCCATCCGGTCCCCGTCCGGGTGGATGACGGCCGGCTTGTCGGGCGTACGGACGGCGTGCCAGGCAAGCAGTTCGGTCAGGAATGCGTCGTGGCCAAGTGCGGTCGTGCTGCTGGGCATCAGCGCGCGGCTCCGTCTCTGTCGTCGGCCAGGTGGTAGAGAGTGGTGGCCGAACTCAGGCCGGCGCCGACGGCGAGGAAGAGGATCCGGTCGAAGCCCGCGAGCCTGCCCGTGTCCTGTGCCTGCCGGAAGCCGTAGGTCAGTGCCGAGGTGTGCGGATCGCCCTGCACCCCTTCGACGGTGACGGCGCCATCGGATGCCACGCCCAGGCGTTTGGCGAGCTGGGCGGGGAAGTCGGGCGACGGCTGCGAGGTGATCAGCAGCGTGCGGTCCAGGACCGCTGCCGCTCCGTCTGCGTCGGTGCCGTACTCGGCCGCGAGGCAACCGCGTACCGAGTCGACGGCCAGGTCGAGCATCCGCTCCAGCACGCCGCCGTCCCGGTCGACGACGATGGTGCTACGGCCCTCGGAGCCGGCCTCGTAAAGAGGCAGATACCCGTTGACGCCGTGTGTCCCCGGCGCTGACCGGTGGTGAACCCGGCCGAAGCCGCGGGCATCGGCGGTGCGTTCCAGCAGCAGTGCCGCGCCGGTGCTCGCGTACGGGAACTCGGCAGTGCCGGCCCTGGACGGGTCCATCGAGGGGTGCGTGTCGGCGGAGACCACCAACACCCGGCGGGCGCTGCCGGTTGCCAGCAGGGCACCGGCCGCCTGGACGGCATTGAGCACGCCGCAGGCGCCGTTCATGAGGTCGAAAGAGAACGCGGCCCGTCTGTCGGGGGCGTGAAGGTAGTCCAGGTTGATGCCGATGCGCTTCTGGATGAGTGCGGCGACGGACGGCTCGGAGATGTTGGAGTCGCGGTAGACGCCGACGTTGATCAGGACATCGACGTCCGCGGCGGTGAGCCCGGCCTGTTCCAGGCACGCGCTGCCCGCCGACGCCGCGTACCCGATCGCGCTGCCTGTGTCGTCCGCCGGGCTGAGCGCGGTGGAGGTGATGACGGTGGCCATGGTCATACCTCCAGCGAGGAGACGGTCGCGGACAGGAAACCGGTCACCACACCCGAGGCGGCGGGGACCAGCAGGATCTTGGACCCCTTGGGTATTCGTCGTTCCGCGAGCGCCTGGTGCATTACCAGATAGTGCGAGGTGGTCGCGGTGTTGGCGAACTTCTCGACGACCGAGAGCGTCTGCGGCATGGGTGTCTCGAAGATGCTCTCGCCCACCTGGTTCATGAAGTCGATGAACCGGCTGCCGACCTGGTGCTGGACGATGAAGTCGTATTCCTCGTCAGCGAATTGGCGACCGTCTTCGGTCAGCTTGTCGCGGTGGAAGGTCGGCCACAGCGACAGCCTGTCCTGGGCATGCATCTCTTTGTTGTTGGTGTACATCGCGAGATCGCCGGTGTCGTCGCTGGGCATGCCCAGGCACAGATGCGAGTACTCCGAGCAGGTCATCAGCTCCACGTCGTGGATCATGTCTGCTTCGTCGGTGGCGCGATCGACCAGCACGGCGACGCTCGAGTCGCCGACGGAGAGGGACGCGAACTGGGGGTCCCGGCTGTCCTCCATCTCACGCGCGGCAGTGAAGGCGATCGGGGTGATGTGCTCCCCGCTGAGTACCAGACCGTTGCGGACCTCACCGGACCGGATCATCCGGTCCAGCAGGTAGACGCCGGTCATCATGCCCGCGCAGGCGTTGGAGACATCGAAGTGAAGGGCGGAGGTCGCGCCGATCTCCTTGGCGATGCGGTGCGCGAAGGAAGGCTCGAACTGGTGGCGTCGGCCGTCCGTCGTGCGGCTGATGGAGCAGGAGATCACGACATCGATCTCGTCCGGGGTGTAGCGCGAGCGGTCCAGGCAGTCGCGGGCTGCCGAGACTGCCATCGTGAGGCAGTCCTCCGGGATGTCGGCAGTGTCGTCCGCGACGCGGCGCTCGGCCATTCCGGTAATCTTGAAGAGGTCGAATTCCGGAACTTTCTCCATGCGGGTAAGGAGTTCCGGAGTACTCATAACAGCCGAGGGGAGATACGCCCCGATGGACTCTAATCGACTCTTATTCATAAACCTCTCCCGGTGGTTCCCTATTCACGCGGCGCACTCACGGTGGAACCTCGACGAATTGAAGTTTCATCGCCGAGCCACTGGTCATGGTTCATGAAATCCCCGACTTCGGTGCGCCGCACGACGACGTTAGCGCACTGCTCAGGGGGTCTGACGCCGCCAGCCTGTGATGATCACCACTCTGCGGTTATGGAGGGTTGTCGAGCGTGATGGCCAAAAATCGGCGGTCGATATTGCGGCAGGATGTCGATGAGGTTGCGTGGAATAGCGAAGCGGCCGGAGCGATGGAACCCGCCTCGGCAAAAATCGCGCCCCAGTTGCGATGCGTGCCTTGTCACGCCTGCCGGATACGGCGACGAGAACCCGGTTTTCGGCGAGTGCAGGCATGCGCAATCCGCGCGATACGACTGTCCGGATCTCGATCATGCGAGGGTGGTGCGCTGTCCTTTCCCGCGTGAACCGCCCGGCCTGCCATGAGTGGACTCCTGCGGTGCCGCGTTGCGGCGGCATCGCAGGAGTCCGGCGGCATCACGCCCGCACCACAATCGGTGGCCGCCACGGGAGCCGGTCCGCGGTGCACCAGGGTCAACTCGCCGAGGACGGGCGGATGTTCTGATTGAGCCGGAACAGGTTCGTGGGGTCGTACTTGTTCTTGACCTGCACGAGCCGGTCGTAGACCGGTCCCGGATACGAGGCGCGCACCTTGTCCTCCGCCCCGTCGCCGGTGAAGTTGACGTACGTCGCACCGTGGCCGTGGCGGGCGATCTCATCCCGTGCCCCCCGCGCCCACGCGACGTGCTCGTCGAAGCCGGTCGGCGCCGGGGAACGTGCAATCACATTGCACAGGAAGTTCGCGTCACGTTGGCTGAACGCTGTTGCGTCCGCGGGAACGCGGCCGAAGGCGCCGCCCAGATGATGCATGTGCAGTTCGCTGGAGGGCGTCGGCGTTGTGTGGTGCAGGCGCGTCAGCTCATCGATCGCGGGATCGGACGCCTCGATGAATGCCGAGGTGAAATAGTTGTGCGCGCCACGCGTCCACAGCGGGTCCAGCAGTGTCTGCATTCCGGCGTAGGGCATCGGGCCCATGAGGTCGGCGATCGGGGTACCGAGCCCGCGCAACGGCCGGACCGCCGCTTCGCCGGCCTCGGGGGCACCGGCGTACATGCCGCCGACGACCACGACCCGGGTACCGTGCACCTCTTCCGGCAGGAACGGCAGCGGGGGCGCTGTTGTCAGGTTGACCAACGTCGTCAGCTCGTCGGGCATTCCGGCGGTCAGGTCACGCCACCGGGTGATCACCTGTCGCGCCTCGGCGGCCGGGTAGAAGATCAGGCCCGCGAGCACCTGCGGGCCCACCGGGTGCAACTGGTACTCGAACGATGTGACGACACCGAAGTTGCCACCGCCGCCCCGCAGCGCCCAGAACAGGTCGGGGTTCTCCTCCGCACTGGCGTGCACGAGCCGGCCGTCCGCGGTCACGACGTCGGCCCCGACCAGGTTGTCGCAGGCCAGGCCGTGACGGCGGACCAGCCAGCCCACCCCTCCGCCGAGGGTGAAGCCGGAGATCCCGGTCGTCGAGACCAGGCCGCCGGTCACGGCACGGCCGAACGCCTGGGTCTCGTGGTCGAAATCTCCCCATGTCATCCCGGGCTGTGCGACGATCCGCCGCTGTACCGGGTCGACCCGCGCCCCCTTCATCGCGGACAGGTCGATGACGATCCCTCCGTCGCAGGTCGAGAACCCGGCGATGCTGTGTGCGCCGCCCCGTACCGCGACGAGCAGGTCCTGGCTGCGTGCGAACTCGACCGCACGCATCACATCGGCCGTTCCGGCGCACCGCACCACCAGGGCCGGCCGCCGGTCGTGCGCGGCGTTCCAGATCGTCCGGGCTTCGTCGTACTCCGCGTCCTCCGGGCGTACGACCTCGCCCCGCAGTCCCGCCTCCAGCTCACCGATGGTGGCGTCCCCGAGAACTCCCTCTGCCGTCTCGATCGACATTTTCGGTCTCCTTGGTGTGGCGTTTGCTCTGACACCAAGGAAGGTAAGAAGTGCCGCTTAGCACCGGGTTAGCGTCGCCTTTGCGTCCGTGCCCCGGCTCGGCGCAGGTGAGCCAGGCCCCGTACGTCGCCCAGTCGCGTGAAAAGGTCCAGCGCGCGGGCGGTGGCCGCGTCGGCGCCTGCCTGGTCGCCCGCTTCCGCCGCCATTCTCGACAGCATGACCGCCACCCACCCGGTGGCGCACGTCGACCCGGCAACGTATTCGAGATCCAGGGCGCTGGTGAACAGGTCCCCGGCTGTGGCGGCGTCGCCCGCGGCCCGGGCGATGAGCCCGAGGTGGAGCACGCTGTTCGTCGTACCCGGGATGTCGTCGGTCTCCTCGAATCCGGCGAGGGCCCGTCCGATCGCGGCCCGCGCGCTGTCGACGTCGCCGACGGCCATCGCCAGCAGGCCGAGACTGCCAAGGGTGATCCCGACCTCGCGGCGGTCGCCGAGCCGGCGTCTGATCCGGAGGCTGGCCTCGAGATACGGCCGAGCCTCGGCGTACTCCCGGTGGGTGCGACAGATGTTTCCGAGGGTGTTGAGGGCCAGCGACTCCCCGTGCGGGTCACCGAGCCCGCGGAAGCAGTCGACGCTCCGCTCGGCCGTTGTTCTGGCCTCCTCCATGTCGCCGTCCAGCCGGGTGGCCCACGCGAGGTTGGACAACGCGTACCCGCGAGCCTGTGCCGTGCCCACCAGCCGCCCGACCAGGACGGTCTCCTCGAAGCACAAGGTGATCGTGCCCTCGGCGTCCTCCTCGGCCACGTACCCGGGTGTCATGACCGGGAAGTACGGCCGGGTCCCACTGTCGAGGTCCGTGAGCAGACGCAGGCTTGTTGCGAAGGCATCCCGGGCCGCGCTCCCGTCACCCCGGCAGAAGGCGCAGATCCCCCGCTGATGCGCGGCGGCGGCCAGAACCGGCAGCTCCCCGTCGGCGAGCGCGCACGCCTCGTCGAGCGCTGTCCCCGCCTCGTCCCAGCTGCCGCGCATCCACAACAGGATCGCCTGCTGGTAGAAGGCGTACGCGAGCGCGGCCCGGTCCTCTCGTGCCCGGTGGATCGCCACGATCTCCGCACCGATGGACGCCAGCCGGGAGCCGTCGCCGAGCCGTATCGCCAGCACGCCCTGGCCGAGGAGGGCCCGTGCCCGTAGCGGAGTCGGTGCCTGCGCCGCGGCGAGTGCGTCGTCCAGTCGGCGCCGCCCCTCGGCGAGGTACCCGCGCTCGACCCAGAAGCGCCGCAACGCGACCGCCAGCCGTAGTGCGCGTTCCGGGTCGTTCTCGAGGGCCGATCTCAGTGCGGCGCGGAGGTTGTCGTGATCGACTTCGAGCAGGCGTGAGGTCTCGCCGGGGATCCGGGTCGTCAGCTCGGGATCATGCGACTCGGCGAGTGCGAGGTAGAAGCCGCGGTGCCGGCTCTCGGTCTCCGTCAGTTCCCCGGACTCGCGCAGCCGCTCCCGCGCGTACTGCCGGATCGTCTCCAGCAGTCGGTAGCGCGCTTCGTCGCCGTGGCGCTCCACCAGGACGAGCGACTTGTCGACCAGCCGGCCGAGCAGATCCAGCACGGATGGAGGGTCGATGTCCTGGGTGCACACCTCCTCCGCGGCGGGCAGGGAGAAGCCGCCGGCGAAGACCGCGAGCCGACGGAAGAGCAGTCGCTCCTCGGGGTCGAGCAGCTGGTGACTCCACCGCAGGGTGGCCAGCAGCGTCTGCTGCCGGGTCACCGTATGCCTGCTGCCCTGCCCGAGGAGGGTGAGCGCGTCGTCCAGCCGCTCGGCGATCTGTCGCGGTGCCAGAATGCGTACCCGCGCGGCCGCGAGCTCCAGGGCCAGGGGCATCCCGTCGAGCCGGAAGCAGATCTGTGCGACGGCGGCCGCGTTGTCCGCGTCCAGTTGGAAATGCGGGACGGCGTCCTTGGCCCGTTCCACGAACAGCCGCACGGATGAGAAACGGCCGAGCTCGGCCGGGGGTGGCAGCCGATGTATGTCAGGCAGCCCGAGTGAGGGCACTCTCCATGTGCGTTCGCCGTAGGCCCGTAGCGGTTCGCGGCTGGTGGCCAGTACGACGACCCCCCGACAGTTGGCCAGGACGTCCGCGACCAGGTCGGCGCAGGACTCGACCAGGTGCTCACAGTTGTCGAGCACGAGCAGCAGCTCCCGCCCGGACAGCTGCGTGACCAGGGCCGCTTGCGTCCTGTTGTCCGGCGGGAGCTCGATGCCGAGCACCGCGGCGACCGCGTCCGGAACGAACCCGGGTTCGGCGACCGCGGCGAGGTCGACGAACCACACACCGTCGCGTACAGCCTCGATGTGCCGGGCCGCGACGGCCAGGGCGAGCCGGGTCTTGCCGCAACCGCCGGGGCCGGTCAGGGTCAACAGCCGACTCCGCGCGAGGAGTTCGTCCACCTCGACGATTTCGCGTTCCCGGCCGATGAAGCTGGTCAGCTGCGCCGGCAGGTTGTGACGACGGACGGGACCGCGTTCGGCCGGCTCCTCGACCGAGCCCGCCAGCAACGTGCGGTAGATCTCGCGGGTCTGTGGGTCCGGGTCGGATCCGGTGTCACCGCGGAGCGCGTCACGCAGTTGCTCGTACACCGCCAGCGACTCCCGCCGTCGCCCCGTGGCTGCGAGGACCCGCATGAGCGCCCGGTGGCCCGGCTCGTTGAGTTCGTCGTCGGCGATCAGAGACTCCAGCACCTCGACCGCCTCCCTGGCGCGGCCCTGCTGCTCGAGCGCCTCGGCGAGAGCCAGTCTCAGTCCGGTGCGCCGGACACCCAGGGCACTGCGCGCCTCCTGCGTCCATGGCTCGAAGGTGTCCTCGGGCAACAGTTCATGCTCGGCCAGGGCGAGTGCGGCGCGGTAGTCCGCCGGCCTGCCACCGGCCGATGCCCGTCGTGTCGCGTCCTCCAGCTCGTCGAGGTCGACCCGGACACCGCCGTCCGGGCCGAGTGCGACCACGTCGTCCCGAAGGACGACGACATCGCCGGGTGTCCCGGCCGTCGCCAACGCGCGCCGGACGGCATGCAGCACCTGGTGCAGGTTGTTGGACGCGGCCTCCGGATCCAGGTCGGGCCACAGCAGGTCGTACAACCTGTCCCGGTGCAGCCTGTGGTCCGGTGTCAGGGCCAGCAGTTTCAGGACGCTCCTGGCCTTGCGCAGCCGCCACGCCCCGGCGGCGACGCTGCGGTCTCCGACCGCCACGTGCAGGCCACCAAGCAGATCGACGCGCACCTCGTCGGCCATGTGCGCCCCTAGGGCAGGCTGCCGAGGGTGGGTGGATCCGGCGGCAGTCGGTCGACCATGCGCATCACCGTCATGACCCAGATGGTCATTTCCCCGCGCTCACCAGCGGATTTGACGGGCCGGTGTCACACAGGAGGTACACCGATCACTTTACAGGCCCGGGGGAGACGGGGCGCCCGCGCCGCGTAACGGCGGGTCACCGAGGCCAGGGTTGCGGTCAGCCTCCAGCAGGTGGTGAGAGGTGCGCGGGCGCGCGGTTGTTGCTGTTCTCGGTGCGGGTGCGGGTGCGGGTGCGGGTGCGGGTGCGGGTGCGGGTGCGGCTTCGCCTCGCGCGCCTACCCCCCGGCCGCCGGCGAGAGGTGTTCGTGCACGGCGAGCCAGCGGCCGGATTCCTGGCGGCGGAACACGATCGTCTCGCGCTCCCTGAGGGTCTCTTCGCCGGCGGTGGTGCTGACCGTGGTCTTCACCTCGTGGCTGAACACGGCGGTTTCACCGAGGAGTTGGACCAGTCGGCCGGTGGACGTGCAGGCCAGGACGCGGAAGCCGTCCTCGTCGACCCAGCTGTTCCACAGGGTGCGGTAGTCCGCGGTGGAGGTGAGGCGTTCGGGGGTGGTGTGGAAGACGAACGTCGCGTCGTGCGCGAACGCCGCGAAGTAGTCGTCGAGGCGGCCTTCGCCGAAGGCGGACACCAGCGCGTCGGCGGCCTTCAGGACCTCGTCGGTCATGGGTCGTGCTCCTTGCGGTGACATTCCGTACGGGAAGGGCGGGACCTTCCCGTACGGAGAGAGGGAGGGGTGGTCAGCCGATGCGGGCGACGGCCCGCACGGGGGCGCCGTCGGCGGCGGGCAGCCGCAGGGGCAGCAGGGAGACCTCGATGGGCTCGCCTGCCGTCTGCGCGTCGAGCAGACGGTCGAGCCCGGTGAGGTTCTCGGCGATGACCGAGTGGGCGCCGCACAGGACCCGGTGGGCGGGGAAGTCGTCGGCCGGGGTCGCATCGACGCTGAGCGCGTCGATGCCGACGGTCCGGACCCCGGCCGCGACCAGGAGCTCGGCGGCTTCCCGGGTCAGATACGGGTGGGTGACGTAGTCCTCCGTGCCCCAGTGCTGCGACCAGCCGGTGGCCACCAGCACGATCACCCCCGCCCGTACGCGCCCCTCGAACAGGGACGGCCCGAGCGGTGAGCGCGGCCGCGCGCCGCGGGCGTCCACGACGACGGCCTCGCCCAGGAACCGCTCCAGGGGCAGCTGGTCCAGGGTCGTCAGCGCGTCGTCGATATGGAACGGAGCGTCGACATGGGTACCGGTCTGCGAGCCCATGTCCAGGTGCAGGACGTTCACCCCGTCGGCGGTGGCCGTCAGCGCCGGGGCGACCGAGACCTGAGGATCGCCCGGATAAACCGGCATCCCGGTGGTGAGCTCGACAGACAGGTCGATGATGCGCATGTTCGCCTCAGACCGATTCCGCGACCACGTCGACAGGCACTCCGGCCTCCGTCGTGATCGGCGTCATGGGTGTGTCCGAGGCGCGGACCAGGCGCGGCCCCTCGGGCCCGTAGGCCTCGCGCGGCTCGGGGAAGAGCCACAGCAACGACAGGTGGAGGAGGGCGGCGATGCCCAGGCCTACCGGGAGCGAGAGGTCGACGCCGCCGGCCAGGTCGCCGAGCGGGCCGACGAACTGCCCCGGCAGGTTGACGAACATCAGGGCGAGGACCGCCGAGGCCAGCCAGGCGCCCATGCCGCGCCAGTTCCAGCCGTGGCTGAACCAGTAACGGCCGCCGCGCTGGCGCCGGTTGAACACCTGGAGCGAATCCGGGTCGTACCAGCCGCGACGGGTCAGATAGCCGAGCATCATGATCACCATCCAGGGGGCGGTGCAGGTGATGATCAGTGTCGCGAAGGTGGAGATGGACTGCGACAGGTTGGCGGCGAAGCGGCCGACGAAGATGAACCCGACCGAGAGCACGCCGACGAACACCGTTGCCTGCACCCGGCTGAACCGGGTGAACACACTGGAGAAGTCAAGGCCGGTGCCGTAGAGCGAGGTGGTGCCCGTGGACATGCCGCCGATGAGCGCGAGCAGGCACACCGGCAGGAAGTACCAGCCGGGCGAGACCGCCAGCAGGCCGCCCACGTAGTTCGGGGCGCTCGGGTCCATGTATTTCGCCGCCTTCTCCGCGATGATCGAGGCGGTGGCCAGACCGAAGAAGAACGGCAGAATCGTGGCGATCTGCGAGGCGAACGCCGCCGTCACGACCTTGCGGCTCGGGGTGTCGGCCGGGATGTAGCGGGCCCAGTCGCCGAGGAAGGCGCCGAAGGACACCGGGTTGGACAGCACGATCAGCGCCGAGCCGATGAACGCGGGCCAGAACCCCGCGGAGGACACGGACTGGAACGCGCCCTGGTAGCCCGGGTCGAAGTCCCCGGCGAAGGCGAAGAGGCCAAGGACGAACAGCGTCGAGGCCGCCACCACCGCGATCTTGTTCACGAAGAGCATGAACCGGAAGCCGTACACGCACACCGCCAGCACCAGCAGCGCGAAGATGCCGTACGCGAGAGCGAACACGCCGTCGTTCTGCGGTACGCCCATCAGCCGGTGCGCGCCGCCGACAAGCGCGTCGCCGGAGGACCACACCGAGATGGAGAAGAACGCGATGGCGGTGAGCAGCGACAAGAAGGAGCCGACGATCCGCCCGTGCACACCCAGGTGGGCCGAGGACGAGACCGCGTTGTTGGTGCCGTTGCGCGGGCCGAACACCGCCAGCGGCGCGAGGATTATCGCGCCCGTGATCAGGCCGAGCACGGTCGCCGCGAGGCCCTGCCAGAAGGACAGCCCGAAGAGGATCGGGAAGGCGCCGAGCACGCAGGTGGCGAAGGTGTTGGCGCCGCCGAACGCGACCCTGAACAGGTCGAGCGGCTTCGCGGTGCGGTCCGCGTCGGGAATGCGTTCCACACCGTACTGCTCGACCTCGGTCAGAGCGGGGGAGTCGCTCAACTGTCCTCCTTGAGAGCGAGCAGGCTGATCAGGTCGTAGGCGACGTGCGAGGCCGCGACCGAGGTGATCTCGGCGTGGTCGTACGCCGGCGCGACCTCCACGACGTCCGCGCCGACCAGGCGGCACCCGGCCAGGCCGCGCAGGATCTCGAGAAGCTCGCGGGAGGTCAGGCCGCCCGCCTCGGGGGTTCCGGTGCCGGGGGCGTGCGCCGGGTCGAGGCAGTCGATGTCGATGGAGATGTAGAGAGGGCGGTCGCCGATGCGCTGGCGCAGCTGGTCGGCGACCTCGTCGGCGCCGCGCCGGTAGACGTCGGCCGAGGTCACGATGCCGAAGCCCAGCTTCTCGTCGTCGGTGAGGTCCTGCTTGCCGTACAGCGGACCGCGGGTGCCGACGTGGGAGAGCGCCTCGGTGTCGAGGATGCCCTCCTCGACCGCCCGGCGGAACGGGGTGCCGTGCGTGTACTCGGCGCCGAAGTACGTGTCCCAGGTGTCCAGGTGCGCGTCGAAGTGCAGCACTGCGACCGGGCCGTGCTTCTTTGCCACCGAGCGCAGCAGCGGGAGAGCGATGGTGTGGTCGCCGCCTATGGTGACCAGGCGGGTGCCGTCGGCCTGCAGGCTACTCGCGGCGTCCTCGATGGTCTCGATGGCCTCGTCGATGCTGAAGGGGTTGACAGCGATGTCTCCGGCGTCGGCCACCTGCTGGGTGGCGAACGGCGACACATCGAGCGCCGGATTGTAGGGGCGCAGCAGTCGGCTGGCCTCGCGGACGGCATTGGGTCCGAAGCGGGCGCCGGGCCGGTAGGAGACACCGGCGTCGAACGGGACGCCGACCACGGCCACGTCGGCGCGGGCCACCTCGTCGAGGCGCGGCAGCCGGGCGAACGTGGCAGGCCCCGCGAAGCGCGGGATCCGGGAGGAGTCGACAGGCCCTCGGGGTTCGTTCATCTCTGGTGCGATCCCTTCTCACATGCTCCGGAGCGGGTCCGGTCGGCAGAGTCTGCCCATCGGAGGATCAGCACCACAATTGTGACGGAGACAGAGAGTTAGCATCTCTTTGTGGCTGACAACAAAGAGCGAGTGACCGTCGGGGATCTGCTCCAGCACCCGGCGCTGCAGCTGCGCCTGCTCGCGGGCGCCGCCGGCCTGCACCGTTCCGTCTCCTGGGCCCATGTCAGCGAGCTGGACGACCCCACACCCTGGCTGCTCGGCGACGAGATGATCATGACGACCGGACTCGCCGTGCCCCGTTCGGCCGCCGGACAGCGGGCTTATCTGGAGCGGCTCGACGACGCCGGAGTCGCCGCCCTCGCGGTCTCGGCCCAGCTGCACATGCCCCCGCTGCGCCAGGCATTCTTCGCCGCGGCGGAGCGGCGGGGCATGCCGGTCCTCGAGGTTCCGCTGGCCGTGCCGTTCATCGCCGTGGCGCGGGAGGTAGCCGCCGCCCTCCAGGAGGACGCCGCCCACCGGCTCGGCGCGCAGCTCCAGGTCTTCGGCGCGTTGCGCTGGCTGACCTCGGAGAACCTGGACACCGCGACGCTCTTCACACGCCTGGAGAAGCTGTCCGGATACGACATCTTTCTGTGCACCATGCAGGGCCGCCCCCTGCTTCCCGGCGTCCCCGCCCCCGACCCGGCCGTCGTCCCCGGCTCGGCGGACGCCCCGCCGGCCATCCCCGGCGGATTCGCCATCCCGGTGCCCTCGCCCGGTGGCGCGGCAGGCTTCCTCGTGGCATTCGAGCGCGAAGACGCGCGCCCGGCCGGGCTTGCCGTCGTGCAGCACATCGCCACCGTGGCAGCGCTCCTGCTCGCCGCGGTCCGCACCGAACGCGAGGCGCTGCGCAGAGAAGGCGCCGAGTTCCTCGCCGAACTGCTCCAGGACGCTCTCGACCCCGCGGTCGCCCAGCGCCACCTGAAGCGGCACTCCATCAGGGGCGAGATCGCCCTGGCGGTGGTCAGGGGCGTCACCGAGGACGCCGTCCTACGGGCGCTGGAGGATCAGCCGTACCTCATGCTCAATCGCGGCGAGGACCGCTACCTCCTCGGTTCCCCCCTCCTCGGCGACCGGGTCGCGGTCCTCCCCGGCGTCGCCGCCGGGATGAGCCGCCCCTTCGGCCCGGGTGCCTCGCTGCGGGTCGCGCAGCGCGAGGCGCGGTGGTCGGCCTCCCACGCCGCCGCGTCCGGCCGCGCCCTCGTCCAGTACGGGGAGGACACCACCGGCCGCTGGCTGCCCGACGATCCGGCCGCGCTGACCGCTCTCGTCGAGCACGTTCTGGGCGAGGCGCTGCGTTACGACGCCGGTCACGGCTCCCGGCTCCTGCCGTCGGTGCGCACCTGGATGGAACGTGACCGCCGTACGGACGAGGCCGCCGCGGCCCTCCACGTCCACCCCAACACGCTCTCCTACCGCCTGCGCCGCTTCGGCGAGGTCACCGGCCGCGACATGTCCACCACCGGCGCGTTCGCCGAGGTCTGGCTGGCGATCCGGGCCGCTGCTGAACTCGGGCTGCTCGACTGAGCCGTCGGCTCACAGGTCCGCGGGAGCAGTGGGGGTGTGCACACCTGGCGGGGCATGGGGCAGCGGTTCGGCGCCGGGACGGCCCGGTATCACAGGTGCCGTGGGCCGGTCTCGTCCGGATCGGCGGCATCTCCGGTCCGGGGCGGCCGAGTTGGGCGCGGTGGGGGCGGTGGGTGCGGATACCGTGTTCCGCCGCCCCCCGCACACCTCGGGCCGGTGCGACATTGCGGGGCCGTCCTGGCTCGCCGGAAACGCGGAAGCGCCGGACCGTCGGTCCGGCGCTTCCGGGCGCTTGCACGAGCCCGCGGGGTTGCGGTGTGTCTCAGGTTCCGGGCTTGCGGCCGTAGACGAAGACGTCGTCGCCCTTGCGGAGCATGCTCCAGTACTTGGCGGCGTCGCTCTTGGTCATGTTCACGCACCCGTGCGAGCCGGGCGGCGCCCAGACGCTGATGCCGACGGAGTGGAAGGCCTGGCCGCCGTCGAAGAACTGGCTGTACGGCATCGGCACGTTGTAGAGGCTGGACACGTGGTCGATGTCCCGCCAGGAGATCTT
Organism: Streptomyces sp. NPDC002926; assembly: GCF_053591755.1. Classification (NCBI taxonomy): domain Bacteria; kingdom Bacillati; phylum Actinomycetota; class Actinomycetes; order Kitasatosporales; family Streptomycetaceae; genus Streptomyces; species Streptomyces sp. NPDC002926. Next base: position 1,182 of record NZ_JBSFUK010000051.1, on the reverse strand, counting down.
CTTCAGGCCGGTCCGCGTCTCGTGTCCCTTACGTCCGGTACGTACAGCGACCGGTCCGTACACCAGCTTCTTGCCGTCCTGGATCCAGCTCAGCTGGAGCGTCAGGTCGACGCAGGCGATACGGCCCTTGTTCGTGGGGCACTTGCCGGACTTGTTCGGGTTGTTCCCGACGGCCTTCTGCTTGGTCATGAGATCCATGACGCCCCAGGTGACGGGGCCCGCCAGCCCCACGTTCGGGCTGATCGAGTGCTTCGTCTGGAAGGCCTGGATCGCCTTGCAGTCGGCGGCCGACTGCTTTCCGTCCACCGGGCGGCCGAGGAACTTCTCGACCTGCTTCTGGTACACCCCGGTCTGCGTCGTGCACGAGGCCGCCTGAGCGGTCGTGCTTCCCATGGCCAGAGTGAGCGGGGTCACCAGCGCGGTGATCCCGAGTGCGACGACTCCTCGTCGGCGTGTGTGCCCCACGGCTGTCGACTCCTTATACGCGCGTGTTGCGAGTTCCGCCTGGTAGACGGCAGAAGGGAGGTAGTAGTTGCACGCGGGAAGGAGACGGTTCCGTAACAGCCGCGCCCACGGGGACTCGACCTGCCGGGGGTCTGTGACGCGAACCGGACTGGTGGCACGATAGCCCCACAGACCGTACCGGCGGTCGGCACACGTTTCCTGGGGCACTCATGAACATCTGGCTCCCATTCCGACTCCTCGCCGCAACGGCCGTGACCGGCCTGTTGCTTACCGCCTGCGGGGGTTCCGGCGGGCCTCCGGACGCGTCGGGATCACCGTCCCCCGCTCCAGGAACGTCCTCGGCGTCGCAGTCGCCGGCCACGCCCGTTCCGTCGGCGCCTACGGCGACAAAACCGCCCGGCACGCAAGCGCCGACCACGCCCGCACCCGGCGGCAGCGCGCCGGCGCTCGGCTCCGGGCGCCTCCAGCCGATGTGGCCGTTCGCCACGCTCGCCGAAGCCCAGGCGTGGCAGCGTGACTATCGCGCCGGCGGACACCAGCCCTGGCATCTCGACCCGGGACAGACCGCACTGTCCTTCACCCAGGGCTACCTCGGCTTCCGGGACATCGGCCGGATCTCGGCGCGCACCGCGAGGGCCGACCGGTGAGGATCACCACGCCACGGGTGCTCGCGCTGCTGTGTGCCGCTCTGCTGTCCTGGTACACCTTCCAGGTAGC
>NZ_JBSFUK010000050.1:0-19100 GCF_053591755.1 Streptomyces sp. NPDC002926 | reverse complement strand
AAGCCGCCCGCGCGGCTCGCGCGGACCTTGCGATGCGCGCCGCGACCGATCTCCTCGCCCGCGACGCCGCGCCCGCCGACCGGGTTCGCGCGCGGCTCGCCGTGCTGGACACGGCCGGGCAGGGACTGACCGGCCTCGACGAGATCTATGTCCACGCCATGGAGGACTCCGAGGGCGACACGGCGCTGCGGGCGGCCGTCCAGCTCCGGCTGGCGGTGAAACACGTACTGGCCGACGGTGATCCCGTACGCTCCCGGGCCGCCGCCGTCGAATCCGCCGCGCTGGCCGGATCGGTCGGCGACCGCAGGACGGCGGCCACGGCGCTGACCGTCCAGGCGCGCATGGACCGCGTACTCGGCTCGCCGGACGCGGAGCGGGTCCTCACCGAGGCCCGAGCCCTCGAGATGGTCGAGCGGCCGCTGGGCATCCGTAACGCCGCACAGATTCTGACGATCCGTCATGCACTGTTCGACGACCGGCTCACCGACGCCCGCGACCAGCTCAACGCCCTGCTGCCGCTGGTCGAGCGCCGTGGCCCGGTGGAGGACGCCATCGAGCTGTTCCATACGCTCGCGGAGATCGAGGCCCGGCAGGGCCAGTGCGCGGCGTCGCTCGCGCACGCCGGTCGCTCGCTCGCCCTGACGCTGGAGGCTGGTCTCTCGCCGGGGCCCGCCTGGTACACGCTGGCTCTCGCGGAGAGCGCCGGCGGCAGTTTCGCGCGCGCCGCGAGCTATGCCCGGCGCAGTGTTCAGGCATCCGAGGAAGAGGGCGACCATGTCTTCCTCTCCCGCAGTCTGTACGCACTCGGCCGGGTCCAGCTCGTGACCGGGGATGTGGCGAACGCCCTGGAGACCCTGCGCCGGGTGCAGTCCGGTGAACGCGCCCAGTCGACCGTCGACCCCTCCATGCTTCGCTGGCACGAGGAGCTGGCCGAGGCGCTGATCGCGAACGACGCTCCGGAGGAGGCCGCGGCCCTGCTTGCCGATGTGCGACCCGTCGCCGAACGCCTGGGCCGCGCAACGGTGCTGCTCGGCTGCGACCGGGCGTACGCCCTGTATCTGGCGGCGGCCGGAAAGCCCGAGGAGGCGGCGGGGCTGCTGACGGCGACCGCCGATCGCTTCGCGGCGGCGGGACTGCCGCTGGCACGTGGGCGGGCGCTGATCGCCCTCGCCCGGGTCGAACGCCGCCGCCGAAGACGGTCGGCCGCGCAGAACGCGCTGCAGGCCGCGGCCGCGGTCTTCGAAAGGGCCGGTGCGTCGCCCTGGCTGGCACTGGTGACGGAGACACCGTCCCGTACGACCGAACCCGACCCGGCCCGCGGCGGCGCCGTGTCCCTGCTCACGGAGGCGGAGCTGCGGCTCGCGCTGCTGGTCGGCGTCGGGGCCAGCAACCAGGAGGCGGCGGCGAAGCTGTACCTCAGCGTGAAGACGGTCGAGGCGCGGCTCACCCGTATCTACCAGAAACTGGACGTCCGTTCGCGCGCGCAGCTGGCAGGCGCCCTCAACGCGTGGCCCGCCCATCGGACGTCGACGGACACGACGGACGGCCCGGCGGCGGACTGACATCGCGCATCGTTTGGAGCGTTGCGGGCCGTCGTTCGCTGAGCGCCCGGCTTCGACTGCGCTGCCGGTGCGGGACTCCCGGCGTGGGCACGGTCAGCGCCACTTGCCGGGTTTTGTGCCGGGCGGTGACAATGAGCCGGCATGGGGTTTCGGTCGCCGGGTTGGAGCGGGACCGCAGTGAGCTTCGGCCAACGTTTCCTCATGTGCCGACGTCAGCAACGCCGAGACTCCCGGAGTTCGAGGATGACATGGCGACTGCGGGGAGAAACAGCACCGGCATTCATCAGTGAACCGGAGTCGGTCACGTAACGGCCGCATGGCGGCGACGCGAAGCTGTCGTTGCAGAAGTGGGTCTGCCAACTACCACCTGTTGACGGGGGATCGGTGCCTGGATAGCTTCGCCGGCATGTGGATCTTCCCGCGGTTCACTCGGCGGCGAGCCGTCGATCTGATGCGTGTCGCCGCCGCGCTGTGTAGCTGACCGGCACCGCATGCCGGAGCCATCCACACGTCCCCGGCCATCGGGCGGGTTCCCTCGTGTGCCTGCCCGTGCTGGGGCTGCCTCCAGTCCGAGGTGTCAGAACCGGCGCTGGTGCGGCAGGCGGCCGAACAGGGCCTGCACGTACCGACGTTCGTGGCGCTGCTGCAACTGGCGGTGGGCGGCGATCCGACCGCGGTCGCATTGTTCCGCAGGAGGGCGCGTCTTGTCGGCAGAGCGGCGGCCGTCCTGCTGGACATGTTCGATCCGGAGGTGCTGGTGACCGTAGAACCCGGAACGGGCCGGATGCCGCATTGCCTGGCCGAGTTGCGGGCCGAGGTGGGCCAACGCTCGCGCCCGGCGAGATACGGGAAGGCCCTCTTGACGGTGCCCGAAGGCCGCTCCACACTCCGTACCAGGATCCCTGGTGAATGGGTGGGAAATGATGGGGCGTCTGGAGTCGGCCACCGACCGTGCGGTTCGCATGCGTCGGCTGACTCCCCTGCTGACCTCCCGCCGCCACATTGATCTGCTGCGTGTCTGCAGCGCGGCAAGCCCTCTGCGCTGACCGTCGGCACCCGCATACCCGCCGCCGCGTACGAGTACGCGTCGATGTCGCGCGCCCATCACCCGACGCCCGCCGTGCGTCTGCGAACCAGAACCCGGGGAGAGCCATGTCCGCCACACCCCTGACAGCCGTGCCGTCCGCGCTGCCCCTGCCGCCGTTCCGGGGCAGGATCGGCCGTGACGCGCGCAGCGGCCACTACGCCGCCCCGCGCCGCTACCGCCTCCACCTCTCGCTGTCCTGCCCGCACTGTCTGCGGATCGCCGTGACACACGGTTTGCTCGGCCTCGACGACATCCTCCCGGTGACGCGGCTGTCGCCCGTGCCCGACGGACCCGACGGTGGACACTCCACGCTGCGCGGGCTGTACGAGGCCAGTTCGCACCGGTACCCCGGAGCGGCCGCGGCACCAGTGCTCAGCGACGAATGGACAGGACGGATCGTCAGCACATACACCCTCGACATCCTGCGCGACCTGGACCGACGATTCGGCGGCCATAGCTCCGACTGCCCCACGCTGTACCCGCACGGTGCGGAAGCGGAGATCGCGGCCGTCGGACGTCTGTGCGAGCAGGGCATCAATGAAGCCGCACAGTGCGCCGGGCAGGCCGGCACCGACCGCAGGGCGCGTGACACCGCCCTTGGCTCCCTACTCCGCGTACTGGATTCACTGGAGCGGCGGCTCACCCATCAGGACTGCGTGCTGGGCGACGAACTGACCGCTGCCGATGTGCAGTTGTGGGTGACCCTGGTGCGCCTCGACACCGTGCACCGCTGGCACCTGGATGCCGCCGCAGTGCGCCGCATTGCCGACCATCCGCACCTGTGGTCCTACGCACGGCGACTGGCCGCCCACCCCGCCTTCGGCTCCCACCTCGACCTCGACGGCATCGCCCGCAGGCACCACGCACACTGCCAGGGGTTGGAGGCCGCCGGGGCGGCAGTGCAGATCCTGGACTGGGCGGCACACACGCATCGGACAGGGTGACGGCCCAGCTCGGCTGAGCACGTCGGACCCAGGGTCAGCGCGGGCCTCGGCAGAGCCTCGACGCCTCCGGCCGCGTCGGGGAGTCGCGGCCGGCGCCGCGGTGCCAAGCGCGCGATGCGGGCGCATTACCTGCAGGACGTCGACCTGTTCACCGAACAACGGCCTGTTCAGCCCGGCGAAGCCGCCACAATGGCGGCCGAGCGGGGCTTCGGCGACCGAGGAGCGCACTTCCCGACGTGCCACCGCCGACCAGGCGCGAGCTCGTCAGGCGCAGGCGGGGCACAGCCCGCGGTAGGTGACCTCGACCTCGGACACCGTAAAGCCGAACCGCTCCACCGCCGGGAGGCCGGCCAGCGGATTGCCGGTCGGGTGGACATCGCGGATGGTGCCGCAGCTGGAGCACACCAGGTGCTGGTGCGGGTGGTGTGCGTTGGGGTCGTAGCGCTTGGCGCGGCCGTGGGTGGAGACCTCGATGACCTCACCGAGGGAGACGAGCTCGCCCAGGGTGTTGTAGACGGTCGCCCGGGAGATCTCAGGCAGCAGCTGCGCCGCGCGGGTGTGCACCTCGTCGGCCGTGAGGTGCACGTGGTCGCCGTCGAGGACCTCCGCAACGACACGCCGCTGGGAGGTCATCCGCCAGCCACGCCCTCGCAGTCGCTCCAGCAGGTCACTCATTTCGGTTCACCTATTCGGGTTCGGTGGGATACCCGGAGATTACCAGTGCTTGTCCGGGTTCCTATTGAATATGAGTTTGGCGCGCTTCTTGACTTGGATTCTATCCATCATAGGATCAGTTCCGGTGATAGCCAATGGACAGGAAGACTCCAGATCCGGCATGAGACAGAGACGTGACGGGACCATCGCCGAGGGGTCGCACGGTGTCGGCCTGCGTGTGACGGCCGCCCGCCTCACGCTGCCCGAGACCGTCCGGGACGGTGACCACCTCGGCGTCGAGGCGATCGACTTCGTGCGGTGCGATCGCGTGGGCCATATCGCCCCACGCGATCGTCCGGGCCATCTCGCCCTTCAAGTCAACTGTGAGGCCCTCCGCGCCCTCACCGCGACGGGGCCCGCTCCCCGCCTCGAACCGGCCGGCAGCCCTGCCCGGTTCGAGGGACGCGTCGGGAACAACCACCACCACGTCATGTGCCGGTCGTACGGTGTCGTCGCTGATGTCGGACGCGCGGTCGGCGGGGCCCCTGCCCGACCGCGTCCGACGACCACGGCTCTCGGTCGACGAGGCCGACGTCATCTACTGGGGCCTGTGCCCCGGCTGTTCCACCGCCCGCAGTTCCTGAGCACCGTGATCCGCCCACTCCGGAAGGATTCCCATGTCTGAGAACCATGATGCAATCGTCGTAGACGCGAAAACGGAGGGCGAAGGTGGTTGCCCGGTTGCGCACGGGCGGGCCCCGCACCCGACGCAGGGCGGCGGGAACCGCCAGTGGTGGCCGGAGCGGCTCAACCTGAAGATCCTCGCCAAGAACCCCGCCGTGGCCAACCCCCTCGGCGAGGAGTTCGACTACGCCGAGGCGTTCAGGACCCTCGACCTCCCGACCGTGAAGCAGGACATCGCGGAGGTGCTGACGACCTCGCAGGACTGGTGGCCCGCCGACTTCGGCCACTACGGCCCGTTCATGATCCGGATGGCGTGGCACAGTGCCGGCACCTACCGGATCAGCGACGGCCGCGGCGGTGCCGGGGCCGGCCAGCAGCGCTTCGCCCCCCTCAACAGCTGGCCGGACAACGGGAACCTCGACAAGGCCCGCCGCCTGCTGTGGCCGGTCAAGAAGAAGTACGGCCAGAACATCTCGTGGGCCGACCTCATGGTCCTCGCGGGCAACGTCGCCCTGGAGTCGATGGGCTTCGAGACCTTCGGCTTCGGCGGCGGTCGCGCGGACGTCTGGGAGCCCGACGAGGACGTCTACTGGGGCCCCGAGACCACCTGGCTGGACGACGAGCGGTACACCGGCGACCGCGAGCTGGAGAACCCCCTCGGCGCGGTCCAGATGGGCCTGATCTACGTCAACCCGGAGGGTCCGAACGGCAACCCGGACCCGCTCGCCGCGGCCCGCGACATCCGTGAGACGTTCCGCCGGATGGCGATGAACGACGAGGAGACGGTCGCCCTGATCGCGGGCGGTCACACCTTCGGCAAGACCCACGGTGCCGGCCCTGCGGACAGTGTGGGCGAAGACCCCGAGGCCGCCCCGATCGAGGCCCAGGGCCTCGGCTGGAAGAACACCTACGGCACCGGCAAGGGTGGCGACACGATCACCAGCGGTCTCGAGGGTATCTGGACGAACACCCCGATCACGTGGGACAACAGCTTCTTCGAGATCCTGTTCGGCTACGAGTGGGAGCAGTTCAAGAGCCCCGCCGGTGCGCACCAGTGGAGGCCGAAGGACGGCGCCGGGGCAAGCACCGTCCCCGACGCCCATGACGCGTCGAAGAGCCACGCCCCGACGATGCTGACGACCGACCTCTCGCTCCGGTTCGACCCGGCCTACGAGCAGATCTCGCGGCGCTTCCTCGAGAACCCCGACGCCTTCGCGGACGCCTTCGCCCGCGCGTGGTTCAAGCTGACCCACCGTGACATGGGCCCGATCGTGCGCTACCTCGGCCCCGAGGTGCCCACCGAGACGCTGCTGTGGCAGGACCCGCTCCCCGCCGCCACGCACGAGCTCATCGACGCCGAGGACATCGCCTCCCTCAAGGGCCAGATCCTTGGCCAGGGCCTCTCGGTGTCCCAACTCGTGTCCGCCGCGTGGGCGTCGGCCTCGTCCTTCCGTGGCAGCGACAAGCGCGGCGGCGCCAACGGCGCGCGCATCCGCCTCCAGCCGCAGAGCGGGTGGGAGGTCAACGACCCCGACCAGCTGGCGACGGTGCTGCGCGCCCTGGAGGGGATCCAGCAGACCTTCAACGCCGCCCGGACGGGCGGCAAGCAGGTCTCGCTCGCCGACCTGATCGTGCTCGCCGGTGCTGCTGCCGTCGAACAGGCCGCCAAGGACGCCGGCTTCGACGTCCGGGTGCCCTTCACGCCGGGCCGCGCGGACGCTTCGCAGGAGCAGACCGACGTGGAGTCGTTCGCCGCGCTCGAGCCGACCGCCGACGGATTCCGCAACTACCTCGGGAAGGGCAACCGGCTGCCGGCCGAGTACCTGCTGCTCGACCGGGCGAACCTGCTGACCCTGAGCGCCCCCGAGATGACCGCCCTCGTCGGTGGCCTCCGCGTCCTGGGCGCGAACCACCAGCAGTCGCCGCACGGCGTCCTCACCACGACCCCCGGGTCTCTGACCAACGACTTCTTCGTCAACCTGCTCGACCTGGGCACGACGTGGAAGGCGACGTCCGAGGACGCGAACACATTCGAGGGCCGCGACGCCGCCACGGGCGAGGTCAAGTGGACCGGCACTCGCGCCGACCTCGTCTTCGGGTCGAACTCCGAGCTGCGCGCGCTCGCGGAGGTCTACGCGAGCGACGACGCGAAGGAGAAGTTCGTCAACGACTTCGTCGCCGCCTGGGACAAGGTGATGAACCTCGACCGGTTCGACGCCGTCTGATCATCACGTCCAGGTCGGCCGGCGCCGGCCGGCCTGGACGTCCTCAGTCCGAAGGACCCCGACGTCGTCCGCCTCCGGCACGACGTGGAGAGGGCCGCGGTCGAGCGGGGCGCCCGCCCGCTGGCCTGCCGCCCCTCACAGCCCGGACCGTACGCGGATGCCCGCGGGCTGTCTGCGGGCTCCCGGCCGGGCTTGTCGCCCCCGGGAAGCCGGGTTCCGAGCACCCGCCCCTCAGCTGTGGCTGAGGACGTTTACCACAAGGCCGTTCGGGTCGCGGACGAAGAAGCGGCGGACTCCCCACTCCTCGTCGGTGAGCGGGTGGACGATCTCCATACCGCGCTTCCGCATGGTGGCGTAGGCCGCGTCCACGTCCTCGACCTCGATGCTCATGTCCGGCGCGACGGCGGCCGTCTTGTCGCTGGTCATCAGGCTCACCTGGACCGCTGGGTTGTCGGTGGAGGCAAGCGTCATGATCCACCCGAGGTTCATGACTTCCTCGAACCCCAGAAGGCTGTAGAACTCTGAGCTCTCCTCAAGAGCTTCCGACTGGACATTGGGAACGATCCGGCGGACGTACATCTCAAGACTCCGGTGAGTACGGGGAGAAATCCTGCGTATACCGCTGTGAGGTGTGGATGCCGAGCCCATGCAGCGTATCGAAACGGGCTCCGGGCCGATCGGGGTTGGCCGCACGCGGGACAGGAGCAGGTCTTTCGGCTCTCCGTCCGTGCCCTGCCGCGTGCGGAGGCTGATACTGGGAGGGTCCCCTGCTGGCGTGAGGTCCGGCGATGAGCGATGACATGCCGATCGAGGAGCTGACCGACTCCGCTGGTGCGGGCACAGGTGCCGGCGGGTGGCTGGGTGTGCTGCCGGTGGCGCTGGTGGCAACCGGAGCCGACGGCCGGATCGTGCGGTGGGATCCGGTGGCGCAGGAGCTTCTGGGTTACCGGGCGCCGGAGGTTGTCGGCCGGCATGTGGTGGAGCTGATGCATCCGGGCGCTGACCGGAGCCTTGGCCGGTCTCTGTGGGAGGCGGCTGCCGCGGGGCACGGTGTGATGGGGGTGGTCACGGCGTGGCACCGGGATGGGCACCCGCTGGAGCTGGAGATCTGGGCATGTCCGGTCCCGGGCGGTGATCGCAGCCCTGGGGTGCTGGTTTTCGCGGCCGACGCCGCCGGTGCCCGCCGGGTGCGCGGGGCGTCGGCGGTGTGGGACGGGTTGTTCGCCCGCTCTCCGGTAGGGATCGCGGTGTTTGACACGCAACTTCGGTTCTTGCAGGTCAACCCGGCCTTGCAGGCGATGAACGGGGTCCGGGAGGCGGCTCATGTGGGCCGTCGTCTGGCACAGGTGCTGCCGGAGGCGAATACCGGGGAGATGGAGGAGGTGATGCGCCGGGTCCTGGCGAGCGGGGAGGCAGTGCTGGACTTCCGCCGCATCGGACGGACACCGGCCGACCCGGACCGCGACCTGGTGTGGTCGTGCTCGTTCGTCCGTCTGGAGGATGCCCACGGCCGGCCGATCGGGGTCACCGCGTCGATCATCGACATCACTGCCCAGGAGCAGGCCCAGGCAGAGGCGGAAGCCGGCCGCCGCAGGCTCGCTCTGCTGAACGACGCCAGCGTCCGGATCGGAACGACACTGGAGCTGGAACGCACCGCGCAGGAGCTGGCCGAAGTGGCGGTGCCGGACCTGGCCGACGTGGTCATCGTCGATGTGCTCGAAACAGTCGCCGCCGGAGCCGCACCCGGCGTCGGGCTGGTCGGTGGCGCCACGCTGCGCCGCCTGGGCAAGGCGCCTCTCAGCGGCTCGCCGGTCGCCGATGTGCTGGCTCCGCTGGGCCGGACTCTGTCATTCCCGGCTACCGCCCCCTACACCCAGGCCCTCGTCCAACGGCAGCCCTTTCTGATCGCCCAGTTGGACAACAGGGCGGTAGCGGGTGCGGCCCGCCACACCGACAAGCCCGAACAGCTGCTGCAGATGGGCGTGCACTCGTTCATGATGGCGCCCATGCTCGCCCGTGGCGTGGTGCTGGGCGTGGCGTCCTTCTGCCGCGTCGGCACGGCCAGACCCTTCGATTCCGCCGATGTCGCGCTGGCCGGCGATTTGGCCGCCCGTGCGGCGGTGTGCGTCGACAACGCCCGCATGTACAGCCGGGAGCATGACACCGCTGTGATCCTGCAACGCAGCATGCTGCCGCAGCATGTGACGCCGCCGCCGGGGTTCGAGATCGCCCACCGTTACCTGCCGGCCAGTGACGTCAACGAGGTCGGCGGCGACTGGTACGACGTCATCGCGCTCCGTGACGGGAAGGCCGCGTTGCTGATCGGGGACGTGATGGGCCACGGCACCGCTGCCGCAGCCGTCATGGGGCGGTTGTCCAGCTCCGTGCGGGCGCTGGCCCGTCTCGACCTTCCCGCCGTCGAGCTCCTGCACCACATGGAGGCCGCCCTGGCCGACCTCTCCGACCCGCTGCTTGCCACCTTCCTCTACGCCGTCTGCGACCCGCGCACGGGCAGCTGCCAGGTCACTTGCGCCGGTCACCCGCCGCCCGCCGTCGTCGCCCCCGACGGCACCGCGCACCTGCTGCGGTTGCCTACGGGGGTACCGCTGGGCGTCGGAGGCGTCGAGTTCACCACTACCGAGGTGGCCCTGTCCCCGGGCAGCCTTCTCGTCCTGTACACCGACGGCCTCATCGAAGCCCGGGGCCGCGACATCGACGAACGTCTGACCGAACTCACCCGGCTGCTCAGCGGCACCACGCCGCTGGCCGACCTGTGCGACACCCTGCTCAGCCATCTCGCCCCCACCTCCGCCGATGACGACATCGCCCTGCTCATCGCGCGCATCGGCACCCCCGACGCCCGGCAGCACGGGACTGTCAGTGCGACGGCGGCGACGACTTGACGTCGTCGCGGACGAGGCTCACGACCTGGTCGGCGATCGTGTCGAGGATGTCCGCCGCCGCTGTGTCGTCGCCGAGAACGAGGAAGTTCAGGGTCAGTCCGTCGGTCATGACGGCCAGATAGCGGGCCAGCACGGGGACAGGTACGCGGAGTTCGAACTTCATGCTGCGACGGAGCTGTTCGATCAGTTCGGTGTAGGTGTCGGAGTACAGCTCGTACTGCCGTCGTGCCAGATGGTCGAACCCCGGCTGGCGCAGGGCGTACTGCGTGAGTTCGTAAGTGAGCATGTGCTCCCCCGGGTTGGCGGACACATGGTCCCAGTAGGCCTGGAATCCCGCCCGGATGGTCTCCCGCAGGGTGGCCTTCGGCCGGATCGCCTCCTTCACCACCGTGACGTAGTGATCGGTGATCGCCGCGATGACGGATTCGAGCAGGGCCTGCTTGGAGTCGAAGCAGTAGTGGAAGACGCTCAGTGAGACGCCTGCCTCCGCGGCGATGGACCGGGTCGTCGTCCTGGAGACACCGTCGCGGGTCATCGCGCGGATGGCTGCTTCGATCAGCTGTCGGCGCCGCTCGGCCGACGGCATCCGTGCCATGTGGTTCCCTTCGTTCTTGTACCGGGGCATGGGGCCGGGGCCGGCCGGATCAGGAGAGCTGATCCGGCCGGCCCCGGCCCCTGGGCGCTCCGTCGGTGGTGTCAGCTGCTGTAGACGCCGACTTCGTGGAGGGAGTAGCCCCATTTGGTGCCGCGCTCCAGCCCGTGGACGCGTACGTATCGGGCTGACGTTCCGTCGAACTGTGCCGTGTCCAGGCCGCCGTCACCGGCGGTCGTGGACCACACAGACTGCCAGTTCGTGCCGTCGGTGGAGACCTCGATGCGGTATGCCTTCCCGTAGGCGCGCTCCCAGTCGAGGGTGACACGCTTGATCAGGTTCGGTGCCCCGAGGTCGATCCGGAGCCACTGGTCGTCACTCCAGTCGCTCGCCCAGCGGGTGCCCCCGTTGCCGTCCACGGCCCTGTCGGGTGCGTAACTCGTGAACAGGCTCCACTCCGACGAGCTGGCCGAGGCGGACGAGCCTGCGGCGAGGTTCACCCCGGCCTTGTGGCTCTCGGACGCCTTCCAGGTGTCGAGGTAGGACTCGGCGCCCCGGAAGAGGTCGTCCACAACACCCTTGCCGCCGACGATCCGTATGTCCTCCAGCCAGTCCGGGACCAGACCGTAGTGCGCTGCGCCGTCGGTGTTGATGTCCCAGGTGCGCTGGCCGGTGGTCTGTCTGTCGATGACGGCGCTGCCGTCGGCGCTGCGGAAGGGGTACCGAACCGGGTTCGGGGTGTTCGCGCCGCGGGGGCCGGGCCAGCCGCCGACTCCGTTCATGTCAGTGCCGTAGCCATAGCCGACGTTGTACTTGTCGCGCAGCGCCTTCGTGCGGTTCGCCTCCGCGCTGAACCCCTCGGCGCCGTGCATGTACTGGGCGACGAAGCCGCCGAGACGGTAGACCCGCTCGGTCCAGTTGAGGTCCATCCAGCTGTGCGAGGAGATCACACCGGGGTACGACTCGGACTCGAGGATGTCGAAGGCCTGACCCGCGGCCTTGACGCCCATGTGGTCGATCTCCAGCATCATCTTGCGTTTCATCATGCCGCGCACGGCGTACTCGCCGAGCTCGGTGAGGCCGCGGGTGTTGCACTGCGCGTCCGCGGCGTACGACGGGACCTGCACGCCCTGTGGGAGTTTCTTCTCCGCCTCGGGCGCCGGCGCGATGCCGATCGGGTTGTCGTGCTGCGGGCCCGCGCACTTCTCCGTCTTCCAGAAGGTGCCGGTCGACAGGAACTGGCCGACGTTGATCGCGGTGCCGAGGGTGCCTCCGTCGAAGCGGACCCCGCACAGGGCGTTGTCGAACTTGTGGCACAGGAACATGCTGCGTACGCCCAGCTTGTGCAGCTCGTCCAGGCCGCGGTCGATGTCGTCCTTGCCGCACTGCGCGATGTCCAGGATCTGCTTGCAGCCGAACGGCTCGGAGGTCTCGACCCCCAGAACGACGGCCAGCTTGCCCTGCTGGATGACCTCGCGGGCCTGCGCGGAGTCGGTGACGATCCTGAACCAGCCCTTGCCGGGGCCGCCGTACATCTTGTCTATGAAGGCCTGCATGTCGTACGTCTTCTGCGCCTGCAGGCGGATGGAGGTCATCTCGTCGCAGCTGCGGTCCTTGAAGAAGTAGACCGAGCAGATCACGCCGTTGGTGACGAGGTCGTTGACGAGCACCCGCTGGCCGCTGCGCCAGGTCCGTTCGACCCAGGCGTAGTAGTTCTGCTGGTGGGTCAGCGAGTCATGCGCGGGCCAGTCCTTGAACGTCGGCCAGCCGTTGGGGTCGTGCTTGCCGTCCCCGCCCTTGGTGATGAAGTCGAAGATCGCGAGCGAGCCGTCGGGGTAGTGCTCGGGACAGTCCTTGAGCGCGTCGGCGACGCCCAGTTCGGAGAACGGCTTGCCGCAGATGAGCCGGCCGCCGAAGGCCTCGTTGGACATCAGGTGGTTGTGCGCGTCGACGAAGCCCCGTACCTGGCCCTGGGAGTCGGTCCCCTTGAAGGGCTCGCCCGTGACATTGATCTGGGAGTCGGGCGCGGGCCGTGCGGCCGGGGTCCACCAGCCGGAATCGGCCGATGAACTGGGCGCTGTGCCGAGGACCATGGCCACCACGGTGAGAAGCAACGACAGAACCGCGATGGGCCTTTGCCTTCGTCTGAGGTGCGGGTGTCGAGTCAGGGTCATCACTCATGCCTTCGGTGAGCGGATGGTGCGGTCGAGGAGCCGACGCCGTCCGGACCATGTCCGTCCCCGGGATGGATTGTCATGGCCGGTGCAAGCGGTGCGACGAGAATCGCGACTATCACACTCAGAGTCAATAGTCCGGGACAATCGACCTGATGGGCTCGAAGTATCCGCCGAACTCCTCGGACGTGCAGGGGTGATGACGATCAGTCAGGTTCAGAGCGACCGCTCCCGCGGGCGACGGCCTCTCGTCCGCGACGCGGCTCACGGGTAGCCGTCGCCGGCCGGTCCCGTGTCCCGATGAAGCCCGTGAAACCCTCTGGCCCGATCCGGCGCCGTGCGACGGCGGGCTTTCATGCCGTGCCGACGGCTCCACAGGCGAGGTCCCGTCCCGGCGGACCGCTCGGTCCCGCCGAGCACTGCCTCCAGCTGTGTCAGGACGCGGAAGCCTCCGGGTCTGCGCCCGAGGAAGGCGCATGGGTCTGCCTGACGTGGATCCGGCGGCCCGTGAGGCGGCTGGGCGTGATCGTCACCCACAGGTCGCGGTCACCTCCCGCCCATGGGGTGGTGTGTGCCTTTTCCTCCAGATGGCGCAGGGCTTCGGGGTCGGTGACGACATGTGCGGGGCCGACCGCGAGAACGCTCCAGCCCTGACTCAGCGCATCGTCGATGTGATCCACCTCGAACGCGACCTCGGTGTCCGCGGCGGCAGCGGGAACGGCGTCGGGGGCCGTTCTGTACGCCACCATGTCGTCCATGACGAGGTAGTTGACCGGAACAATGGCGGGTCCGTCCGCGGTGGAGACAGCCACCCTGCCCACGCCATGCGTCGACAACTGTTCACGGCACTCCTCGACGGTCATCTCCACCAGCTCCGGGTGGTACCCCGCCCGGCCGGCTCCCGGCGGCAGATCCGTGCCGCCCCCGGTCAGGTCGGCCACCGTGGTTTCGAGGGCGTTGGCCAGGCGCAGCAGGAAGCCGATGCCGGGTGTGACGGCCCGTTCTTCGATGTACTGGAGGTATCCGGGTGCCGATCCTGCGCGCAGAGCGACGTCCTCACGGGTGAGTCCGATCTCCTCACGGCGCTGTGCCACCCGTCGGCCGATGTCGCCCCCTGTCGGCCTGGACTGCGGGTCGGGCGAGTCCCCTGGCTCATTGTCCGGCATTCTCAGCACTTCCCTCGGTGATCCACGACCGGTGATCCACGACGCTCCGCCGGGCAGCGGTGTCGCTTCCCACTCCAGCCTCCACCTGAAGCGGGCGCGTCGCACGGGCCGGCTCCCGACCGGGTTCCTCGCCCCTGTCGGCGCAGCAGGCACTGAGGCCCGGTTCCGGGGGAAGCCCGGCAGGTGCGCGGCACTCCGCCTGGATGTTGAGTGGACAGAGAGGCACTGTGCCGTGGCCTGCCTTTCCAGGGGCATGCCCGCGGGACTGAGGCATGTGGGGCCGAATGCCCCGTACGGGTGCCGAAGCGCCTCCTCGCCGCCCCGCGCACTGTGGGGCGGTGACAAAAGCAACGCCTCCAATCAGCCGGATGAAAGGTGGTGGGGACGATGGAGCTGCCCCTTGTCGTGGGCGTGGACGGATCGGAGTCCAGCCTCGGGGCTGTGGACTGGGCGGTGGACGAGGCCGCACGCCATGGAATTCCCCTCCGGCTGGTGTACGCGTTCCTCTGGGAGCGGTACGAAGGGGAGACGCCTTCGTACAGCCTCGACCGCCCCTCCGAACAGGTGCTCGCGGAGAACATCGTCGATACCGCCGAGGAGCGCGTCCGTCGGCGCAACCCGGATGTGAAGGTGTCCACCGAGGTGCTGCCCGAGGAAGCGGTGACCGCACTGCTGCATGAGGGGTACAGCGCCTTCGCGCTCGTCATCGGATCACGTGGCCGCGGGGACCTCGCAGGTCTGCTGCTCGGTTCGGTGAGTCTGGCGGTGGCGGCACGTGCCCACTGCCCGGTGATCGTCGTACGCGGCGACAAGGCCGCCCAGTCGGGTACCCACAAGCGGATCCTCCTGGGTGTCGGTGACCTCACGGCAGGCTCCGGCGCGGTGGGCTTCGCCTTCCGCGAGGCCGAGGCGCGCGGCTGCAGCCTCGACGCCGTACACGCATGGCGCCGCCCTGCGCACGAGAGCGCCGACCAGGCCCGGCGCGCCTCGGACGCGGCGAAGCTCCACGAGATGAGGGCCGCCACCTTGCTCGACGAGGCACTGGGCAGGGCTGCGGGCGACCACCCCGCCGTCCGGGTGAGCCGGGCCACCGTGGAGGGTCCGGCCCGCAAGGTGCTGCTCGAGCGTTCGGGCGACGCGGACCTTCTGATCGTGGGAGCCGAGCGCCGTCAGGGGCACCTCGGGCTCCAGCTGGGCCGACTGGCCCACACAGCACTGCATCACGCCGCCTGCCCCGTTGCCGTCGTACCTCAGCGTGTGTGAGCCCTTGATTGCCGCATTGAGCGCCGTGGAAGCGGTGGTCTTCGAGCCCGACGGAGTGATCACCGACTCCGCGCGGATGCACGCCGCGGCCTGGAAGACCGCTTCCGACACCTGTCCGCGGGACCACCCGCCCTCCGACCCCGGTCCGAGGTGCCCGTTCGACCCGCGCGAGGACTGTCTGCGGTTCGTGGACGGCAGGCCCCGGATGGACGGCGCCGCCTCGTTTCCCGCCGCAGACGGGATGCGGCTGCCCGATGCCGGCGTGCGGAGGGGCGCCGCGTCCAACGGCGGCGACGCCGGCCTCGGCCTGCCCGGTAAGCCCGACCAGGTGCTTTTCCTCGAAGCCGCCCGCCGGCTCGGTACGCCCGCCGGCCGCACCGCGGTGGCCGAGGATGCGCTCGCCGGGGTGGAGGCGGACCGACGCGGGGGTTCCGGCCGGGTGGTGGGCGTGGATCGCACCCCGGGGCCCGACAGCGGGGCAGCACTGCTCCGGCACGGCGTGGACCTGGTCGTCCGCGACCTGGCCGACCTCCTCAGCGACGGCGCGGACGACGCGAAGGGCTGACGATGCGGGACTGGACCTGGGACTACGAGGGCTACGACCCCGGTGACGAGCGGCTGAGGGAGTCGATGTGCACCCTCGGAAACGGCTACTTCGCCACCCGCGGAGCCGCCCCGGAATGCGTCGCGGACTCCGTGCACTATCCCGGCACCTATGTGGCGGGCTGCTACAACCGCCTCACATCCGAGGTGGCGGGGCGCCTGGTCGAGAACGAGGAAATGGTCAACCTGCCCAACTGGCTGCCGCTGCGATTCCGTACGGGGACGGGCGACGACGCCGCACCGTGGTTCACTCCGGACACCGTGACGCTCCTCGACCAGCGGCTGTCCCTGGACCTGCGCTCCGGCACCCTGGAGCGGCATGTGCGGTACGAGGATGCCCAGGGGCGCAGGACCCTCGTGCGGCAGCTGCGCCTCGTACACATGGCACAACCTCATCTGGCGGCCCTGCGCACCGAGTTCACGGCCGAGAACTGGTCCGGTGACATCGAGGTCGAGGCCGCACTCGACGGCGCCGTCACCAACGCGGGAGTGGACCGCTACCGGCAGCTGAACGGCGACCACCTGACCCATGTCCGCACAGGCACCTGCGCCGCGGACACCGTGTGGCTGCGCTGCCGCACCAGCACATCAGGCATTCGTATCGGTTTGGCGTCCCGCACCACAGTGGAGGGGCCGGTCACCCGGACCTGTGACCATCTCGCCGAGCTGCGTGCCGCACAGCTCCTGCAACTCCCGCTGGTGCAGGGCCGTACCACCACCGTCGACAAGACCGTGGCCCTGCACACCTCGCGGGACCCGGCGATCAGTGACCCGCTGCGTTCCTCGGTCGACCGGGTGAGCCGGGCCCCGGGCTTCAACGCGCTGCTGTCCTCCCATCGCACGGCCTGGCGGCTGCTCTGGCGCAGAGCGGCACTGGACGTCGCGGGTGAGGCCGGCCGCATCCTGCGGCTCCACCTCTTCCATGTGCTGCAGACCCTCTCCCCGCACACCGCGGACCTGGACGTCGGCGTCCCGGCCCGGGGGCTGCACGGCGAGGCATACCGCGGGCATGTCTTCTGGGACGAGCTGTTCGTTCTGCCCTATCTCAATCTGCACTTCCCCGAGGTCTCACGGGCGCTCCTGCGCTATCGCCACCGGCGGCTGGAACAGGCCTGCCTGGCCGCACGCGACATCGGGCGGACCGGTGCGCTCTACCCGTGGCAGAGCGGCAGCGACGGCCGTGAGGAGACCCAGCTGCTGCATCTCAACCCGCACTCGGGACGCTGGCTGCCCGATCACTCCCGGCTCCAGCACCATGTCGGCTCCGCCGTCGCGTACAACGTCTGGCAGTACTGCGAAGCCAGCGGTGACACGGAGTTCCTGCACACCAAGGGTGCGGAGATGCTGCTCCAGATCGCCCGGTTCTGGGCGTCGTCCGCCGCCTACGACGAGAGCCTGGGCCGGTACCGGATCCGCGGTGTCGTCGGCCCCGACGAATACCACGACGCCTACCCGGGCGCCGAGGAACCGGGGCTCGACGACAACGCGTACACCAATGTCACGGCGGCCTGGGTGCTCACCCGCACCCTGGACGTCCTGCGCGCCCTCCCCGAACCGCGCCGCCGGGAGCTGTTCGAACGCACCGGCCTGGACGGAGCCGAGCTCGACTGCTGGGAGGACGTCTCCCGTAGACTCCGGGTCCCGTTCCACGCCGGTGTCATCAGCCAGTTCGACGGCTACGGCGACCTCGCGGAGCTGAATTGGGACGCCTACACAGCTCGCTACGGCGACATCCGCCGACTCGACCGGATCCTGGAAGCGGAGGGTGACACGGTCAACCGCTATCAGGCGTCCAAGCAGGCCGATGTGTTGATGCTCGGTTATCTCTTCTCGCCCAACGAGCTCAAGGAGCTGTTCCGTCGTCTCGGACACGAACTGGACGAGCAGACCTGGCGCGACACCGTCGACTACTACCTGCGGCGCACCAGCCACGGATCCACGCTCAGCGGACTGGTCCACGGCTGTGTGCTGGCGCGTGTGCGACGCGCCGAGGCGTGGAAGTACTGCCGGGAAGCCCTCGAGGGTGACATCGCCGATCTGCAGGGCGGGACCACGGGCGAAGGGATACACCTCGGCGCCATGGGCGGCACGCTCGATCTCGTACAACGCGGACTGACCGGTCTCGAGACGCGATCCGGGGCACTGTGGCTGGACCCCGTACCCCTGCCGGAACTCAGCGAATACGGATTCGCCCTTCGCTACCGAGGGCACTGGGGTGTTCGGCTGCGGATGCGGCACGGAAAGCTCGAGGTCAGCGTGCCCGCGTCCGACCGTTCGCCGATCGCCATCGTGCTTCCCGACCGGGCGGTCTCCGTCGAACCCGGGGAATCCTGCCGGCTGACGCTGCGGGATCGCTGATCCGCGGGCCGGCGGCACCGTGACTCGGGTGCCGCCCCGCCGCTCAACGGTGCGCGAGTCCCCGCATGTCCCGCCTGAAAGGCGGGACGCGTCGGTCATCGGGCCCGCGTAGGCCCTCACCCGCAGCACCCAGCGGTTCCGCCTGACTGGACGGGCTGATCGTGGCGGTGTCCGCGAGCGGTCGGCCGACGAGCACGGTGAGACCGGGCAGCCGGTCGGTTTGGCCCTCTCCGATCACCCCCGGTCACCGACCGCCTGCGGCCACTGACCGGGATCAGTCGCCTAGGTCTTGCGATCCTGGAGCTGATGGCGCAGGTTGCCACCGTGGTCGCCGGTCTGCAGGTCCGGCCGCTGGCCCTGCCGCGCGGGGGAGGCCGCCCAGGAACCGGTGGCCGAATCGTCGGAGTTGAGGACGTCCTTGCCGTAGAGGTCCTGCAGCCAGTTGACCTGGTAGATGGTGTCGAGGTAGCGATCGCCCAGGTCCGGGGCAAGGGCCACCGCGGTGAGTTCACGCGTGTCGTGCTGGGCGAGCCAGCCCATCGCGGCGCTGACGACCGTGCCGGTGGAGCCGCCGAACAGGAATCCGTGCCTGGCCAGACGGTGGCAGGTACGGATGGTGTCCGCCTCCTCGACGCGTATCACCTCGTCCACATAGGACTCGTCGAGCAGCGGGGGACGGATGCTCATGCCGAGGCCCGGGATCATCCGGCGGCCCGGCTCACCGCCGAAGGCCACCGAACCGACGCTGTCCACGGCGACGACATGCACCGGCCGCTGCCGCTCCCGGAAGTAGCGCGCGCAGCCCATCAGGGTCCCGGTGGTGCCGGCTCCGACGAACAGCACGTCCAGTCCGGGGAACTGGCGGGCGATCTCCGGCGCTGTCCT
>NZ_JBSFUK010000049.1:0-19590 GCF_053591755.1 Streptomyces sp. NPDC002926 | reverse complement strand
GCCGGCCGCGCCCGCGGCGACCGTCGCGAACGCGGTGGCGACCGCCCAGCGTTCGGCCTCCCCACGCGGCAGCCAGCCGGAGAACACCGATCCGGCCAGCCACAGACCGACTCCGAAGGCCACAACCGATGCCATCACGGCCACTGCCCACCGACCCGTTCGCGCCACAGCGGAACTCCCCTCGTGGTCCAAGTGGTTCAAGGGTTCCAGGCTCAGGCCGCCGTGGGAACACGGCAGGGGCCCTCGGTGCTCCTGGCGGACCTCCGGGGGCCTTCACCCCGCGGGTGCGGGGAGAAGAGCCACGCGTTCGCGTGGATCAGCGCACGAGGGAACGCGCGATGCGGAATCCCACGTCGTCACCGTGGGCCGAGCCGGCCCAGGAGGCACCTCTGGGGCGGAGGGCGTCCCCACTTTGCGCCGGAGGGAACTCCCTTGTGCCAGAAGCCGTCTCCCTTTGTATCGCCTTGTATCGAGCGTTTGACACAAGATCCCGACCAGGGCATCTTGTACCCATCGCTTAATACAAGATGATCTGGGGGGATCTCCATATGCTCGACACCGTCCCGCTCCAGTCCCGGTTCCTCGACCACGCCGACTACTACGCCCGCTGGTCGGGTCTGGCCATCGGCATCGTGGCCGCGCAGCAGTTGGTCGCGATGGAGAGTGACGACATCACGATGCCCCTCGTGTTTGCCATCACCGCTTTCGGCCTGTGCGCGGTGGGCGGTGTCCTGCTCGGCGACGCCCTGACCCCGCGTCCCCAGGAAGCGGTACGCACCGCGACGCTCGCCCCGCGCCTGGTCCGAGACCAGGTGCCGCCCCGTATGGCGCCCCTGCTTCTTCTGCAGGCGGCGTCCCTCGTCACCCTGCTCGTGATCGGTGCGGTCACGGCCTCCTCCGACCCCGACCGGATAGGCAGGGCGGGGCGTGTCATCACCGTCACCTGCGAAGGGATGCGCACATCCCTCGGTCCATGGCCCGGCCTGCACTACAGCGGCCCGATGTTCGCCGCCCTCGCGGTCGGAACCCCCGTCTGCGTCTGGGCCCTGCGCCGTATCGCCCATGGCCCGGGCGACGACCAGCAGCGCCGCGACCGCGCGTGGGCGATCACCGGAGCCTGGGGGCTGCTGGTGTCGAGCCAGGTGATGCTCGTCGTGCTGATGGTCTTCGTCGCGCTCACGGAGAAGGCCTGCGCCGGCCCGCTGGGCGCCGCCACCGTCGTGGCGATCTGCCCCCTGGGCCTGCTGAGCCTGTTCACCTTCGGCTGGTCCCTGGTCACCGTGGTGGCACCCCGGGCGGTCGACGACGAGGCAGCCGGCGATGGGACTCTCGACTATGAGTGATCCCGCCGTCCGCGTCGACACCACCAGCCAGGTACCGCCGTACGAGCAGATCCGCGCCCAGCTGGCCGCGCTGATCCGCACCGGCCGGCTGGCCGAGGGCGAGCGCCTGCCGACCGTGCGCCAGCTCGCCGCCGACCTCGGTCTGGCGCCGGGCACCGTGGCCCGCGCCTACCGCGAGCTCGAGGGCGCCGAGCTGATCCGCACCCGCCGTGGCGCGGGCACTCGGGTCGCGGCGCTCCCGTCCGAGCCGCACGCGCACGATGCCGAGCAACTCACCACTCTGGCACGTGACTTCACCTCCGCCGCCCGAGCGCTCGGCGTCGGCACCGAGGACATCCTGACCGCCGTCCGCGTCGCCCTGGACCCGGGGCCCGCCTCCTCTTCGGCCACCGCCGACAGCGGAGCGGGTGGCCCCAAGACGGCCGAGGCGTCGGCGCAAGTCACAGGCGTGAGGAACAGGCTTGAGCGGCAGGCGTAAGTAACAGGCGTAACAGGCACGAGTAACAGTGGGTGATGAGCCACTGTTACGCCACGGCGCGGCCCCTCAAATGTTCCGTTCCTGCGGTCCTGGCGCAGCCGGAGAACCTCCACTCCGGATCGGCCGGAGGAACAGGTACAGGACCGGCATCCATTCCGGACGACCGGGCGGCCACCTACCGAACCGTGCCCCGCCCCGGATCGAGCTCGACCGTCACGGAGAGGAACGCGGATCGCCCGGCTGATCATCGGCGCGCGCCGTGCCGCGACCGTCGCGGACATCACGAGCGTCCGCGTTCGCCGCTTCGTCCGACGGCGCCGACTCGCGCAGGAGGACATCCAGGACATCCCGAGTGCGCCAGTCGCAGGAGAATCTCAGGGGGACGGTAGGGGCACGGTAGTTTCCAGCGGTGGGGTGAGGGGGCTGGGAAGTGGGCAGGCCCAGTCCAGGCTCCTGTTGCGCACCGCCTTTTGGAACTCGGCCAGGTCCGACGGGCATGTCCCCGACGGCGTCCGCGCGGGCGCGGGCACCGTGCTGCCGGAGGCGCTCTCGGCCGGTGGGGCAACCGGGTGGCACTCGACCTCATACGCTCCGCCCGTGCACGCAACGGTCTCTTCGCCACCGCATGCTGACACACCGGCCATCATCAACGCCGTCACCACGACCGTCGCGGCGCACCCACGTCCGGTGGATAACGTCGACCGATTCCTCATAGCCTTTCGCCCCCTCTTCTCCTGCCCCTGGCGCAGACCTTCCTGAGGAGGCCACCGTATGCCCGAAGTCAATACGAGAATCGCGGCCGTTGCGGCGATCGCAGGCCGCGGAGGAAGCACGGTTACCGAGAGCAAGCCCGCTTGCGCTTGCCGGACGCGTCGGTCGGAGACCCGTTGGAACCATCCCCGCGGGTGTGGGGCGGCGCGGCGCAATCGTCCTCGCGTCTGGAACGTGTCGGGCGGTGCGGGCGGTGCTGTGGCGGATGAGCCCATAGTGCCCCAGTCGCACTGCTGTGTCCCGTGTGGTCTGCGGCCCCGCGTTCAATTCGCGTCAATACTGGCAACCGCCTGCCGGGCCGCTGATGTCCTCTGCTTCGGGCCTCATCTGACGCACCAGCAACAGCAGCCGCTTTCCCAACCGGTCGGCGACCGCACGCCCTATGGGTTTGCGGGGACAAACGCACGGATCGCGTCCATGGGCGCGCACGTCTTCCGACATGGGGTCCGGAATGCGTGCGCGGCGCACCGGGATGAGGATACGTTCAGGAGCGGCGGGGGTGCGGGCATATGCCGATGCGAAGCGGAACGACGGAAGCCGCTGTTCAGGAGCAGTCGAAGCGGCTGGGCGACCAGCGACTCCAGGCCCCGCCCGCGTAAGCACCGAACCTGTCGGCCGTCCCTGTACAGGGTTGACTGTCGGCCATTTCGACACTGGTTCCGCCCCTTTCAGGACCCTTGCGGCTCCCGTTTCAGCGTGACTAGGCTCCGTTCGATTTCAGTTCCCGCACATTTCCTGCACATTTGAGTGCCTCTCCGGGACCTCTTATGCAGGGGTGTCCGATGCGGTGGCTCGAAGGGGGGCAGGGCATGGAGCGAGCCTCGGTGTCCGACGACCCGGACGGCGCAGGTTTACACAGACCGCCGACAGCACAATCGGCGACGGCGCAATCCGCTACGGAGACGACGACCAGGGCGCCGGCGCCTGCCACCGGAACCACAGCGCGTGCCGGTACCCGACCGCCGTCCCATGGGCGCCCCCACGCAACGTCCGGCAAGACCGCTCCCCCACCCGGCGACCAACGGCCCGGACCGGCCAACCACACCGAGAGCGCGCCGCATACAGCGACGCGGAATGTCCGGCTGCTGTGGTCAGCGAACGCGGCCGACGCGCTCGGCACACAGATGTCGACCGTCGCCTTTCCCCTGCTGCTCCTCGGACTCGGCTACACGCCGGCGACGGTCGGCCTCCTCGCCGGTGCAGGCATGCTGATGGCCCTGGTGTGCGGCCCAGTTGTGGCGGTCGCCGCCGACCGGGGCTTGCGCAAACCCGTGATGGTCACCTCCGCGGCTCTCGCAGCGACGGCCATGACTGTGGTGGCCGCGTCCGTCGTGGGCGGGCGACCGCCACTCGGCCTGCTTCTCGGCGCCCTCCTGGTGGAACGTATCGCCACCGCATGCTTCGAGGCCGCAGCCCGCGGGACCATCGCTCTGATCTCCGCGCCGCAGGACCTCCCCCGGGTGGTGGCAGGCCTTGAAGCGGGCGATCGCGCCGCGCTGGTGGCCGGACCCGCCCTCGGCGGGATGCTCTACCAGATCTCCCGTGCCCTCCCCTTCGCGGCCGACGCCGCCTCCTACGTAGCGACCGCCCTGTGCGTACGGTTCATGCGCTCCGACCTGCGAGCAACGAACCCCACCATGCCTTCGCCCGCTCCGGCCGACGCGACGAGCACCGAGACCCCGGCCCCCCACCGCGGCAGCCCGCTGCGAGCCCTCCCCGCCTTCGCGCGGGAGACGTTCGCCGGATTCGCGCTACTGCGGACCGCCTCCCGGCTACGGCTGGTCCTGGCCTGGACGACGACCGTCAACGGCGCCTTGGCCGCCCTGTACTTCACCGCCGTCTTCACCCTGCAGGGCAGCGGTGGCGGCGTGGCCATGGGACTGGTGCTGGCACTGTCGGGCGGTGCCGGACTCGTCGGCGCCGTCATGGCCCCGGCCCTGGTGCGACGGCTGGGCGGCGTGCGGACGCTGGTGGGTGTGACCTGGCTGATGGTGCTGCCGTCAGCGGGACTGGCCTTCGCCGACGGACCTTGGGCCTACGGTCTCTGCTTCGGCACCTTCTGTCTGATCCTCGCGCCGGCCACCGTGGTCATCCAGGCCGCCGCCATCGCGGACACCCCGCCCCATCTCCAGGCCAGAACGGGAACGGTACTCGCCACGGCCGCCATAGGCGCAGCGGCGGCGGCCCCGGTGCTCGCCGGTGTTCTGGTCACCCATGCCGGTCCCGCGGCCTCCGCGGTGGTCTGCGCCGTCGCCCTCACCCTGCTCGCGCTGTTCACCACCGTGCGCGCCGGACGCCTGAAGACCGGAGGCTGACCGGTGACCGAACCCCTCACAGCAGGCACGCCACAACGCCCCGCCCCGCCCAAGGCGGCGCAGCCCGGCTCGCGTTACCAGACCTACCGCAGCGAACTGCCCGAGGTGTGCGCGGCAGATCCCACCCGTATGGCGTTCACCGCCGACGCCGACGGCCGGTGCGAGGTGTTCACCTGGAACGCGGCCACCGGCCGGGCCCGTCAGGTCACGGACCGCCCACGCGGCACACTGCACACCGCCATCGACCACGACGGCCACGTGTGGTGGTTCGACGAGGACGCGAACGGGCTCGGACGCTGGCGGTTCCAGCCGTTCGAGGGCGGGCCCGACCTGCCCGGGCTCGAAGGCGTCCCGTCCGGTGTCCCCCGCGGTCTCGGCGTGGCCGCACACGCAACGGTCGCCATGGCGACGGGCACGGAGCACGGGACCGCCGTTCACATCGGACCGCGCGGCGGACAGGCCCGGCCGGTGGCCCTGATCGACGGCCACGCAGCCCTCGCGGGCATCTCACCCAGCGGGGAGTACCTGGCGATCAGCGGCCCGGCCGGCTCCGCCCGCGCAGTGACCGTCATATCGCCGAGCGGAACGGTCCGTGCGGTGCTGCCCGGCGGGCCCGACGGCGGCGAGCTGTGGGCGCTGGGCTTCTCCCCCATGGCGCACCGCGAGGAACTGCTGCTCGTCCAGCAGCACCACGACCGCTACCTGCTCGCCGGCTGGCAGCCCGGCACCGGGCTGCGCACCTTCGACTGGTGCGCCTTCGACACGGAGATCACCGCCTCCTGGTACCCCGATCGCGCCAGTGTGCTCATCCGGCAGGACCGCCACGGCCGCAGCCACCTGCACCGCGCCGACCTCGACACACGCACCGTCACCCCGGTGCCGACCCCGGCCGGCACCCTGCTGGCCGCCGCCGCGCGGGCCCGCGACGATGTGCACTACCTGTGGACCTCCACCGCACAGCCACCGCGCATGCAGTCGACCGCGGGCCTGCCGCTCCCCCCGCTGGGAACGGTCGACGGCCGCGTACCCGGCGAGCATCGTGAACTGTGGACCCCGGGCCCCGACGGTCCTGTGCACACCCTGCTCAGCCTTCCCGAGGGCATCTCACCGGCGCCGGCGGTCTTCCTGGTGCACGGCGGCCCCGCCGATCACGACCGCGACGCCTACGACGGCGTGGTGCACTCCCTGGTGGCCTCCGGGTTCGCGGTCGCCCGCGTCAACTACCGTGGCTCCACCGGCTATGGGCCACGCTGGCGCCGCGCCCATCCGGCCGGCGTGGGGCTCACCCAGGTACAGGACCTGGCCGCCGTCCGCGCCGACCTGGTCCGCCGCGCGCTCGTACGCGACGACGCCACCGCTCTGTGGGGCACCTCCTGGGGCGGCTATCTGACACTGCTCGCACTCGGCGTCGACCCCGCACTCTGGCAGGCGGCCGTCGCGGTCAAACCCGTCGCGGACTGCGCCGTCGCCTACCGCACCACTACACCTGCGCTCCGCGCCCTCGACGAGCGCCTGTTCGGCGGCACACCCGACGAGGTGCCTGCCGCCTACGCCCGCAGCTCCCCCATCCATTACGCCGGACGCGTACGCGCCCCGCTGCTGGTCGTCGCCGCCGAACGCGACGACAAATGCCCACCAGGACAAATCCGCGACTACCTCACCGCGCTCAACAGCGCAGGTGTGCGTCACGAGGAGATGTGGCTCGACACCGGCCACGACGGCTACGACGGCCAGGACCATGTCGCGGTGCTGCGCCGCGCCATCGCCTTCCTCGACAGCGAGCTGCGCGGAACACGCCGCGCCGGGAAAGCACTCGCGAGCCGCACACGGACCACAGCGAACCCCTAGACGTCCCGCTCCGACCGGAGGGGGATCCCGGCCGCACCGCCGTCGGCGAGAACGCCGGGACAGGCACCGAGCCAGACACCACGGAGAGGAGGGCACACCGTGCAGAAGGACATCATCAACAACGACCCGCTGGCGGGTGACGAGGAGAACCGCAAGCCGAGCGTCGGGATCACCATCACGATCCCGTTCCGCAACGCCGAGGACTCCGAAGAGGACTGATCCGGACCGGCCGGTCCGGCGCACTCCGCCGGGCCGGCCGGTACCCCACCTACAACCGGGCACCTGCCTGCCGCGCAGGTTCCGCTCATCCCATCAAGGAGCCGACGTGCGCGTACTGCTGGTCAATATGCCGTGGTCCCCCATCGACCTGCCCTCACTCGCCCTCGGCATCCTCAAACGCAGCATTGACGAACGCGTACCCGAGGCTCGGGCCGAAGTGCTGCACGCCAACCTGGAATTCACCGACTGGATCACCGGGCGCACCGAGTTCACCGCCGACGACTACGAGTACTACGCACTGTCCTCCTACTTCATGGGATGCGGCGACTGGGTCTTCTCCTCCGCCCTCTACGACGACCCGGAGTGGAAGGAGGACGAGTTCACCCGCGTGATGAGCGGCCGGCTGCGCAAGTCCCGGATGCGCATGACCAAAGAACTGCACCACCAGGTACCGCAGTTCGTTGAGGACATCGCGCGCCGGGTCGTCGAACACGCTCCGGACGTCGTCGGATTTACCTCCACCTTCCAGCAGAACACCGCGGCACTGGCAGCCGCCAAGCACGTCAAACGACTCGCACCGCACATCGTGACCGTCATGGGTGGTGCCAACTGCGACGCGGAACAAGGGGCGGCCGTCCACCGCAACTTCCCCTTCGTGGACCACGTCATCCGGGGCGAAGGGGAAACCGCCTTCCCTCAACTCGTGACCGCGCTCGCCGAGGGACAGACCGACCTGTCCACCATCCCGGGCCTGTGCCACCGCGCGACGGACGGCACCAGCGTCGTCAACGCCATGGCCACCACTCCCCTGCCGCCCGCCCACATCCTTCCACCCGACTACACCGGCTACTTCGAATGCCTCGCCTCCTCCGTCGCCCGCAACTGGGTCGAACCCAAGCTCGTCGTCGAAGGCGCCCGTGGCTGCTGGTGGGGCGAGAAACACCACTGCACCTTCTGCGGACTCAACGGCTCCTTCATGCAGTTCCGCAGCAAGAACCCCGACGTGTTCTACGAAGAGATCATGGACCTCGCCAGGCGGCACCGCGTCCTGGACATGTATGTCGTCGACAACATCCTCGACATGGGGTATCTCAACACCGTGCTGCCACGCATCATCGACAGCGGCTACGACCTGCGCCTCCACATCGAGATCAAGGCCAACATGCGCCGGTCCCAGCTGCAGACCCTCTCCGACGCCGGGTTGATCTACGTCCAGCCGGGCATCGAGAGCCTCAACAACCGGGTGCTGGACCTGATGGACAAGGGCGTCAGCGGCTGCCAGAACGTCCGCATGCTCCGCGACGGAGCCGAGACGGGCCTGTCGGTGTCATGGAACTACCTGCACGGCTTTCCCGGTGAGAGCGCCGAGGACTACGCACCGATCATCGAACAGATCCCGGCGCTGGAACACCTCGATCCGCCGGTCGACATGTCCGCGCGTATTGCCATCGAACGGTTCAGCCCCTACTTCAACCGCCCCGAACTCGGCTTCACCGGGCTGAAGCCCGAGGCACACTACCGCTTCACCTACGACCTGCCCGAACAGGAGCTGCACGACCTCGCCTACGTCTTCGAGGCTCCCGCCCGCGGCATCGGCGAACCCACCGTCACCGCACTCAACGAGGCGCTCGCCGGCTGGAAGAAGCACCACGTGGACGCCCGTCTCACCCACGCCGACCTCGGGGACCGCATCGTGCTCGTCAGTCGGCGCCGGAGGTTCTCCTGGCGCGCGATGGAACTGACCGACCCCTACGAAGTCGCGCTGTTCCGTCTCCTCGACCAGCCGCACGCGCCGGCCGCCCTCACCCGCAAGGCGGCGGCACGCACTGCCGGCGACGCACGCGATCAGGACGAGGTGCAGCACATCCTGGACCGCTGGACTGCTCTGGGGGTGCTGTTCACCGATGGAGGCCAGTACGTGCACATCGCACCCGCCGCCGTCAACGAGGACCTGCTGCGACTGGACTTCATGCGTCATCTCCACACGGCCGAGGCGTTCACCACCCCCGGGAGCAGCACGTCCGACGACGGCAGGCCCCCAACGGCGCTTCAGAGCGCCCAGCCGTCCCTGACCGTCTGACCCCGACACGCGCCCAGGAGTCCCCATGAGTACCGTGCTCCACCCGCCCGGCATCCGCCACGGGTTCCCGCTGACCGTCGCCGCCTGGCGTGACTACGATCGCGATGTCTGCGCCCTGCCCGGCATGTCGCTCGGTGACCACGAACTCTCCCGGTCCATCGCCCTGGAGAGCGAGCACCTGTGGAACCTCGGCGCACGGCGTGTCGTCCTGCCCCACACCATCGACCTCACCCGCGCCGCGACCAGCACGCAGGAGACCGCACAGCACACCGTGCGGTCCCTCAGCCTCGTACGTGACCTCACCGCCCGGGCGGTGCTCGTCGAATGGCGGCTGCGCCTCGACCCCGGCGACGAGGAGACCTGGAAACTCCTGAGTCACCTCCAGCCACCCCAGCAGGTGGACGGCCCCCAGCAGGCGGACGAGCAGCTGCTCACCTGGCGCCACAGCCACTACCTGTGCAAGTGCCTGTGGCGGCAGGGACCCGGCTTCATCCAGATCCGCGACCGACGCTGGGGCGACCTGCGCCGGTTCACTTCCGACGAAGCCCACTACCACCGGGCCATCGCGCTGCTGGACTACGGCACTCCGGCAGCGTCCGTTCCGCCGGAAGTCCTGGCCGACTTCACCGAGGAGCACCTCGTTCTCTCCGTCGGCGAGTTCGTCTGGTGGCTTCCCTACCGTGTCAGACGGTGGATCCAGGAGGCGATGGCCATCTGAGGTGCTCGAGCGGTGGGAAGGCATGCGAACGGAGGTTCCGCGGCGCCCGCCCGTCAGTCGGTGGGCGCCGCACACTGCGTGTCGGGAGGACAGAACCATCTGAGGGCCGTGTCCAGCAGCTCCTGTTCGTCGCCGGAACCATCGGCGTCGGAACCGTAGGCCACTATGGCGTACAGGTGCCCGTCCTCCGCTTCGAAACGGTGGTCGATGACATGCCGGGTGAAGCTCTGCGATTCCCCGGCGACTTCGTCGGCGCGGTACTCGTGCGTGGCTGCCTTCCGCGGGGTATCCGTGTTTTCCTCCAAGGTGATGACCTCGTAGCCGTCGAGCTTGCGGCTCTCCAGCTGTGCCGCCTGGAGCGAGGCGTACGGCGATGTCTCCATCACCGCGAACACCTGGAGCCGCCGGGATCCGTCCGAACTGCGGTACTCGACCACGGCCATGCCGTACTGCGACGAGCGGCTGGTCCGCTCCCAGCCGGAGGGCACAGCGGACCGGAACCCCTCTGAGTCCTGCAGGACCTCGTACCCCGGCGGGGGTGTGGCCGCCGAGGTCTCCTCGGACGATTCGGCCGTAGGCTCGGCAGACGATCCGCCCTCGCCCTCCCATGAATCGGTGGCCGTTGGCTGCGTGGCACCCGGTTCCTTCGCCGGCTGCGGCTCGTCCTTCCAGCCCAGCGCCCATGCGAGGAAGCAGAGCCCGACCACAGCGAGCACCACGGCGGCCCGGCGCAACATCTGCCCCTGCTTGGCGGCTTGCATCTGTTGATCGCCGTCGAACCGTGTTTCCCGCTCGTCGCCCGCCCACTCCTGCCGGTCGGCATCGAATACCCGCATTGGTCCTCCGCCCGTCACACCAGGAGTTGCGCGATGCCTTGAACGACAGCCGTGGCCGAGGCGACCGCTCCCGCCGCGGCGGCGTTGGTGCCGAGCCATCCGCGAACACCCACCAGCAGCTTCGTCAGACGGCTGCGGTCGGCAGTGCCGTCGCGGACGATTTCGGCCTCCGCATCGGCCAGTTCGCCGTCGAGTGCTGTGTCCTCGGCGCTGCGGTCCTCCCCGGGCAGCGCGCGGCGCAGCGCCCGGATGGCATCGAGCAGTTCCCTGTGCTCAGGGCAGGGTCCGGGCGCGGTGGTGTTGACGGATGTCGCCACGCCGTATGCCCCTGTCGAGACGGAGCCTCCGCTCATGGCCTGGATGCTCACACTCCCGCCGCCGCTCTCTCCTGCCTGCCCCGTCGGCTCGGACGGGGTGTCCCGCTCCGTGCTGCTCATGCCCTGCTCCCCTCCGTGTCCGGCGCCGAAGCCGAGTGCGACGCTCTGCCGTGAGTGCCGGTGGCCACCGCGCCGCCCGACATCTCACCGATGAAGACACTTCCACCGCTGACCTGGTAGACGTGCTGTTCGAAACGGTCCGTGCGGTAGCCGTGGTTCCTGAGCGCGTCCCGCATCCCGTTCACGATGCGATCCTGAATCGTCTTGATGTACCGGGCGACGTCCATCTCCTGGAACGGCGACAACGCTTGCGTACTGGCCACTTGGCGCAGTGATACGCGGGGCACGTCGGGGGCCGGGTCGCGATTGGCCGCTTCCGTCCGGATCTCCGAGCCGAAGCTCGCCGCCGCCCCGAGTCCCACGGCGAGCCCCGTCGCCGGACCGTCCCGCAGGGCGCGTACGGCACCGCGCCACCACTCCTCCGGCAGGTCCGCGATGAGTGCGTCGATCTTCTTGAACTCCGCGCGGATGGGCCCGAGTACATAGGGCGCCACTTCCAGTACGAGCATGCCGCCCTGGGTGTGCACCCGGACCAGCACGGTGACGACCACCTGCTCGTGCCAGGCGCCCACCCTGACGCGCAGAAAGACCCTGCGTCCTTCACCGCCCTCGTCCACTGCCTCCCTGCGGTGCCACTCCACCTGCTCGGGCTCGTACACGCTCGCGCCCCGCTGGTCCGGCCGGCTCTCGTCCCGTGTTCCGCGGCCCGAGCCGAGCAGCAGCGCCTCGTCCCGTTCCACTCCGCCCGGCAGATAGACGAATTCCTCGATCTCCAGCTCGCGCAGCCGGTCTTTGCCGGACAAGGCCGCGGATTCGCGCAGGTTCCGCAGCGCGGGCTTGATCATGTCCAGGGCGCTCCGGGCCGTGAGCGGCTGCCCCACCTGATGAGGTACGCCGTTCTCGGTTCCCTTCGGTTCCGTTTCCCTCTTCAGCTCCAGCGCGAAGGACCAGGGTCCGCGCGGGGCACCGGCACCCACGAACGGGCTGTCCACGTCGTAGAGGGTGAGCGAGGCGGCCTGCTCCCGGCGGATGCTGTCCTGCAGGTCCTCGTACAGCGGTCCCGCCGACAAGGGCGGCTGGACAGCGTCCTGGAAAGTCCACCTCGACAGCCAGGTGGCGAGCGCGCGCCGGTGTTCCAGCTGATGCCACCAGACCACCAGGGCAATCAGCAGCGGGAAGATCAGCGGATAGGGGGTCTGCACCGTGCCGTCGAGCACCCCGGCCACAAACCGGTACCAGTAGAACGCGGCGAACATCCAGGCACCAACGCGCACCAGACGTCCTGCCCCCTGCACGGCCTGGGCCACCTGACCGTTCCGTCGGGCAGAGAGGCCGTCCATCCCCCGCCCGGACACCGAGCGGGCGAACCACAGCGCCACCGCGACCATGGCGTACAGCTGGAACCAGGGCAGCGGCAGTGCTCCGGTGAGCTTCAGACCCTCATCCCCGGAATAGAAGGCCGTCAGCACGTCCTGGAACTGCACATCGGGACCTCCGACCCGTTGGTCCCCCAAGGCATCCCAGAACATCACCACGTCGGTGATCAGGAATCCGCTCCACACGGCGAGCAGCAGCAGCGCCGTCGTCGTCTCCTGGCGCATGACGCGCAGGGCGTGTGCCAGCACAGGCAGGACGTCGACGCCCAGCGGCGGTGGCACGGGCCGCTCCGGATGCCCGACCAATTCACCGACGACGCGGCGACGGAACGACGCGTCCAGATAGACCCCGGCACACAACAGGCGAGTGGCCTCTGTGCGACTGTACGGGTGCTGCGGGAGGTTCTCTCCGGACACGGACATCCCCACTTGATCCGGGCAAGGAACACGCAAGTTACCGCGCGGCCAATGGCTGGGGTGGGCAACGGCGATACCTGTGCACCGAACAGGTGAACTTCCGCCATGGGCCTTGAACTTGCCCAGGTTGGCATGAAACTTCCTGCCGGATTTCAAGCAGAGCTCCGGGCCCGCCTCGGAGCCTGAAGCGCACGGCGACGCTCACGGCAGGTCTCCGCCACTGCTGCCGGACCTCAGGCACTTGGCCGCCATGCCCGCCGTTTCCCACATCGGACACAGCCCTCCGCGATCAGCGATCATGCCGCTACGGAGGGTGACCACGGCTGCAGCATCCACCACCCGATGTCCCGCCCGGCAGGCACACACCAGTCGCCGGATCACGTGTACAGCAGACCCGGCGCCGCCGCGGCGACGGGTGACCGAGGAGGAGCCAAATGATCGACTATCCAGGGATGATCGTGCCGGTCAACCATGTGGAACCGGTACCCCGGCGAATCCGGGCCGTCCTGGCCGGTGAGACCGTCCTTGATACCACCCGGGCGCGGTATGTCTGGGAGTGGAGCAATTACCCGCAGTACTACATCCCCGCCGACGACATCCGTCCTGATCTGCTGACGAGCGAGGACCGTACCCAGCACAGCAGCCGCGGCACGGTCGAGGTGTACGGGCTCCGGCTCGGCGAAGTCCACCGGCCACGCGCGGCGAAGGTGCTCCACGACTCCACCGTCGACGGATTGAGCGGAACCGTCCGCTTCGACTGGGCCGCCGTGGACGCATGGTTCGAGGAAGACGAACAGGTCTTCGTCCACCCCCGCAACCCGTATGCCCGTGTCGACGCACTGCGCTCGACACGGCCGGTTCGCGTCGAGCTCGACGGCATCGTCCTCGCCGAGGCCGCCTCGCCGGTGATGGTCTTCGAGACGGGGTTGCCGACCCGGTACTACCTGGACCGGAGCCAGATCGACTTCCGGCATCTGATCGCGACCGACACCGTAACGTCCTGCCCGTACAAGGGAACGACCAGCGGATACTGGTCGATCCGGATCGGCGAGCAAGTTCATCCTGACCTCGCTTGGGCCTACGACTTTCCCACCCGGCAACTCCTCCCGATCGCGGGGCTGGTCGCCTTCTACAACGAGCGTGTCGACCTCTTCGTTGACGGACAGCTCCTCGAGCGTCCCACGACCAGCTTCTTCCGCTCGAAGGACTGACGGGCGCTTGTCCTGCACTGCCGACGTCCGCTCCGAGGTTCGGCCCAACCTTCGGAGTGCTCCCAAGCGCGGGCCCGAGAGGTGCTGTCGGAGACGCTGTTGAGACGCTCGACTACCGCCTGGCCCGGTTCAATGCCCGGCCGCTTGCGGGCGGCAGGTCTGCATGACATGGATGCGCGCGTACAGCACTGGCCGAGGGCAGCACTGAAGGCTGCCGTGCCCGCCGCAGCACCCCCGCCCCACCGGGCCAGGATCTTGGGCTGCCATGCCCACCAGCCTCAATACAACATACGTTCATCTCATCCCACTTACGGAGATGACCGACTTCGATATCTGATTTCTGTGAGTATCCGATACACTTCCGCGGCAAGCGGAATGGTTGTTTGTCCAGGATGTGACCCGGGGGGGCACCTTGGAACCACTGGGGCCTGACGATCCCACCGTCGTGGGGCCGTACCGGCTGGTCGCCCAGTTGGGCAGTGGCGGCATGGGCCGGGTCTACCTCGGGTACTCACCGGGTGGCCGGCAGGTCGCGATCAAGGTCATCCGTCCGGAGTACGCGCAGGAGCCCGCCTTCCGGCAGCGCTTCGCCCGCGAGGTGATCGCCTCGCGCGCCGTGAGCGGGTTCTTCACCGCCGGGGTGGTCGATGCGGACCCCGAAGGGCGCCTGCCATGGCTCGCGACGGCGTACATTCCGGGGCCCTCACTACAGCAAGCGGTGCAGAAGAGCGGCCCCTTGCCGGACCGGTCCGTGCGGGCGCTCGGCGCCGCGCTGGTGGAGGCGCTGACGGCAATCCATGGTGCGGCTCTGATCCACCGGGATCTCAAGCCCGCCAATGTGCTCCTGGCCCAGGACGGGCCGCGTGTGATCGACTTCGGGATCTCCCGGCTCGCCGAGCACAGCGGACTGACGCTCACCGGTACCACGATCGGGTCTCCGGGCTATATGTCGCCCGAGCAGATCCAGGCACTCCCGATCGGGCCCTCGTCCGACGTGTTCTCGCTCGGCTCGGTTCTGGCCTACGCCGCGACGGGCGCGGGCCCCTTCGGTGAAGCGTCCGTACCGGCGCTGCTGTATCGCGTGGTGAACGAGGAGCCCGATCTCCGGGCGGTACCGGCGGGGTTGCGCGAGCTGATCAGCCGGTGCCTGGCGAAGAAGCCGGCCGACCGACCGACCCTGCCGGCGCTGATGCCCGCTCTGACCGGCGGCCGGTCACCGGCGGAACTGCTCGCCACAGGCTGGCTGCCGAAGGCCTGGCAGGGCGAAGACACCGCATCGACGCCCCCTCTCCCGGACCTGCCGACCTCAACCACCGCGCGGCACACCCCCTTCCCCCTCCCCGTGCCTGAGCAGCCGCAAGGTCCGCCGGAGGCACCGCGAGAGCGGCCGGTCAGCCGTCGCCGACTGCTGTTCGCCGCAGCCGGCGCCCTGGGGACCGGCGGGTTGGCGGCTGCCACCTGGGCGATAACGCGGGACGGCAAGTCGGCCGCCCCGGGATCGCTGCGCTGGCGATTCACCACCACCGGCACCGTCCTG
Source organism: Streptomyces sp. NPDC002926 (assembly GCF_053591755.1). Taxonomy (NCBI): domain Bacteria; kingdom Bacillati; phylum Actinomycetota; class Actinomycetes; order Kitasatosporales; family Streptomycetaceae; genus Streptomyces; species Streptomyces sp. NPDC002926. Next base: position 4,004 of record NZ_JBSFUK010000049.1, on the reverse strand, counting down.
TCCTACCCGAGGGTGGCAGGGGATCTGGTCTACGCGGCGAGCAACGACGGCACGCTGTACGCGCTGACCGTCGCCGACGGGCTGCAGCGGTGGAAGTACACAACCGCCGCAGCCATCGGCTCGGCACCTATGGTGCTGGGCGGCAGCGTGTACCTCGGCAGCGACGACCGCACCCTGTACGCCTTCGACACGCGTTCGGGAAGAATCCGTTGGCGGTTCACCACCGGAGGCATCGTCCATACCCCGGTTGTGACAGGGGGCGTTGCATACGTAGGCAGCGCGGACCGCCGGCTGTACGCCGTGGACACGGCCACCGGAAAGCGCCGGTGGGCCTTCACCGCGGGCAACGACACCCACTCCCCCGCCGTGGCCGGCGAAACGGTGTATGTCGGCTGCAGCGATACCAACCTCTACGCGGTGAACGCGAACACGGGTGAGAAACAGTGGGCGTTCACCACACGCGGAGCGGTGTCCGGCATCCCGTCCGCAGCGGGCGGCCTCGTCTACTTCGGCAGCACCGATGGAATCCTCTACGCGGTCGACGCGGACACAGGGAAGCAGGTCTGGCGGTTCGAGGATGCCTCCGTGGGATCCAACCCGGCGATCGCCAAGGGAGTCGTGTACGTGGGAGGCGGCAGGACGCTGCACGCACTGGATGCCAACACCGGTAAGCGCAGATGGGAGTTCACGGCCACAGGAGACATCCACGCGCCGGCCACAGCTGGAGCGGTGGTGTACGTGGGGAGCGACGACACCAAGCTGTACGCGCTGAACGCTGCGACAGGAGAGCAGCTTTGGGCCTACTCCGCCGCCGCTCCGGTGCACGCGCCGACTGTCGCCCAGGACACGGTGTATTTCGGCAGCGACGACAGCACCCTGTACGCCGTTCATATCTGAACCAATCCGGGAACCGGGCAGCGGACGCAGGCAGTCCTACTCACCGCAACCGGTGGCTTATTCACGTCTGAGTGATGCTGTTTGTTACCAAGGGGGGAAATGTCTACATATTCATCGCGCCTGGACCGGCGCGCCGCCGAGAGGAGGAACCGCCGCAACGAGTCAGCCGTCGCTGCCTACGCTCGTGCCGCCCGGACCTGCGGTCCGCTGGCCAACCCGGGCCGGAAAGTGGAGTTCCACTCCGTGCTGCGACCGGGCCACCGGGTGTCGCTCACGGTTGTGACCGCCGCCACCGCGCTGGCCGACATCGTATTCATCGGCTGGCTGCTGCTGCCCGAGCATGTGCCCGGACCCGGGGTGACCGGCGTCGGTAACGGCTGGCTGTTCCTGGCGCGGCTCGGATTCTGCCTGGTCATCGCGGTCGAGACGATCAAAGTAGTACAGGCGGTGGCGATCTGGGTGTTCGCCTTCCGGGCGAAGGACCCCATCCCCATGGTGCCGCCCCAAGGGCTTCGGGTCGCCATGCTGACCACCATCGTGCCGTCCAAAGAGCCGATCGCCGTCGTACAGCGGACGCTGCGAGCCATGCTGGAGGTGGCGCGTTGGGACTGCAGCGTGGACGTCTGGATCCTGGACGAGGGAAACGACCCGACCGTACGGCAGATGGCCGCGCGCCTGGGAGTCCACCACTTCAGCCGCAAGGACCGACCGGAGTACAACCAGCGGTCCGGCCCGTTCCGCGCGCGTACCAAGTCCGGAAACCACAATGCCTGGCGCGCCGAGCACGAGAACGAGTACGACGTGGTCGCCCAGATGGACCCGGACCACGTACCGCTGCCCTGCTTCCTCGAGAGGACGCTCGGCTACTTCCACGACCCGGACACCGCGTTTGTCGTAGCTCCCCAGGTGTACGGCAACGCCTACGACAACTGGGTGGCCCATGGCGCCTCGGTGCAGCAGTACCTGTTCAGCAGCATCATCGAGCGGGGCGGCAACGGTCTGGACGCCCCCTTGCTGATCGGCACCAATCACGTCTACCGGGTTGCCGCATGGCGGCAGATCGGCGGCTACCAGGACTCGATCATCGAGGATCATCTGACGAGCATGAGGGTCCACGGCACGCTCAATCCCGCCACCGGACACGGCTGGAAAGGGGTCTACACCCCCGACGTCGTGGCCATCGGCGAGGGCCCGACGACCTGGACCGACTACTTCAACCAGCAGAGGCGCTGGGCCTATGGCATCTGGGAGATCAAACTCAACCCGCGGCTGAGGCAGGGCATCCGGCTCCGGCCCCGCCAGCGGCTGCTGTACGACATGGTCCAGTTCTACTACCCGAGCGTCGCCGTGAGCCTCGCCCTCGGCACCCTCGCCACCGCCCTCTACATGCTGCTTGGGGTCTCGTCCATCCAACTGCCCGGACTGCCCTGGTTCCTGCTGTGGTCGGCGGGCATGGGCGGCTCCTTCACCCTGTGGCTCTGGCTGCGCCGATTCAACCTCGCCGAGCACGAGAGGCGGGAGATAGGCATGGCGGGGATCCTGCTGTCGCTCTTCGCCGGGCCTGTCTACATCGCCGCCGCGGCGACCGCCCTGCTGCGCCGGCCGCTGGCGTACGTCGTCACCGCCAAGGGCGAGCTGCGCAGCTCGGAGTCGCTGCGCACCTTCCGGCTGCATCTGTTGTGGGCCCTGCTGGCCGGAGGTCTGCTGACCGTCAGCTTCCTCCACAACCATGACTACACCGGTATGCGGATCTGGACGCTGCTGGCCCTTGCGGCCGGCTCGGCCCCGCCACTGCTGGCCCTGGCCCAAGGTGTCTCCACGCGCTTGCGCACCGCGAGGGCCGACCGGTGAGGATCACCACGCCACGGGTGCTCGCGCTGCTGTGTGCCGCTCTGCTGTCCTGGTACACCTTCCAGGTAGCTCCGGATCTGGCGGACCGCGAACGCCGCGCGGCAGCGGCACGCGCCGACGCCGCGCTGCCCCCCACGACCGTACTGCCAAAGGACGAACCCACTCCGGACCGCCCCGGCACACAGACGCCCCGGGTCTCCTTCCCCGCCGCGGGAAAGGCATTCATCGGCGTCTTCACGTCAGCGGGCACCCACAACTTCACTGAAGGGGCCGAGTTCGCCCGGCAGACCCGGCATCGCCCGCAGGTGTACGAGTTCTCGGCCGACTGGGCGACCGATCACTTCGAGGCCGAGGCCATCAACCGTGTTGCCAGGCGAGGCATGCTGCCCATGATCGCCTGGGAACCGTGGGACCACACAGCCGAGGCCGAGGAACCCACACTGCGTGGCGAGCAACCCGACTACCGGCTGTCGAGAATCATCCACGGCTCCTTCGATCCGTACATACGGTCATGGGCACTGGGCATCAAGTCGCTCCGCTACCCGGTGGCCATCCGCTTCGCTCACGAGATGAACGGCTACTGGTACCCCTGGTGCGAACAGTCCAACAGCAACCGCCGTGGGGATTACGTCCGGGCGTGGCGTCATGTGCACAAGATCTTCGACGCGGTGGGAGCACGTAATGCCGTGTGGGTATGGAGCCCCAACGTCAGCTACACGAACTCCACACCGCTGACCCGGCTCTACCCGGGAGACGCCTACGTGGACTGGGTGGGCCTGTCCGGCTACTACGGCACCGTGGGCAAGGAGAACTACCAGTCGTTCGACCACCTCTTCGGTCCGACGAGGACCGAACTGCGCCGCTTCACCCGCAAGCCGCTCGTGATCACCGAACTCGGCGCCACGGACGCCGCCGGGCGGAAAGCAGAGTGGATCACCGACATGTTCCGTGCGCTGCCTCGCCACCGCGACATCATCGGCATCATCTGGTACCAGGCGGTGAAGGAGATCGACTGGCGCGTGGGCACGTCCCACACATCCTCGGCCGCCTTCGCGGCCGGGGCCTCGGCGAGCCGGTACCAGCAGCCGTGGGGGCCGGGTATGACGCCACGCTTTCGGTGAACCCGGGCCGGTCGTCACCCGTCATCCGGCATGGGCACGCTCCGGAACAGGGCTCCTCGAACGCGGACCGGTCCTGACCCCAAGTGGCCCCGTGAGCAGGGCAGGTGGCCCCGGCGTGTTTCTGCCGGGGCCACC
>NZ_JBSFUK010000048.1:0-23279 GCF_053591755.1 Streptomyces sp. NPDC002926 | reverse complement strand
GCCAGGAACAGCAGCAGCAGGACGGTGGCGGGGGCGATCGGCACCCACCGCGACACCCGCCGGCCCCCGCGCGGGCGTGTCCGACGGCTCTCCGGACGCGCGGCTGCTCATCGCACCCGGGCACGGCCCCGTACACGCGTCCGCCGACCCCGCTCGGCGGCTGTCCGTACCCGGCGCCGGGGGCGAGATCCTCGCCGAAGGGCCCCAGGTGGCCGCCGCCGCCGCGTACGCAGCCGATGTCGCCGCCTTCGCCACCGCCGCACAGGCCCTCGGCGTCGGGCTCGCGCTGCTCGACCGGACTGTTGCCCACACCAAACGGCGCAGTCAGTTCGGCGCCGCGATCGGTTCCTTCCAGGCGGTCAAGCACCGGCTGGCCGACACTCTGATCGGGCTCGAATTCGCCCGGCCGCTCCTCTACGGAGCAGCCCTCTCGATGGCTCCCGCCGATATCGCCGCGGCCAAGGCCACCGCGGGCGAGGCCGCGTACGCCGCCGCCCGCACCGCTCTGCAGCTGCACGGCGCGGTCGGTTACACCGATGAGCTCGACCTCTCGCTCTGGCTGCGCAAGGCACGTCCGCTGCGGGATGCCTGGGGCACCCCCGCCCGGTGCAGGGCGCGAGTGCTGTCCGGATGAGCGGAGAACTCAACGACGGCTTACGGTGCGTACGGCGTGGCCGGGCCGCCAGGACCGTACGAACAGTTCATCTCCCTCGACGGACGTCCGCACCACCTCGCCCAGTTCGACCCGGAACAGATGGAACGGCTGCGGCGGCCCGACTTCCGCCACGAATCGCCCGATCACCGAAGGATCCGTCACCTCCACCGCACGCCCGCCGATCCGGACGTCGCCGTCGGCCATGGAGTCGTCGGGGCCCGGATTCGCGTGCACCGCGAAGCGCGGATCGCGCCGGAGATCCTGGGCCTTGCGGGAGTCCGGCATCATGCCGAGCCACATCTCGCCGAAGCGGAAGACCACTTCGAGCCCGGTCACCCGCGGGGATCCGTCCTTGCGGAGGGTGGCCAGGACATGGTGCCTGTACTGCTGGAAACGCTGCTGAACGGTCTCGGCGAAGTCCGGCTCCGCCGTCCCGAAATCTGCCCAGGTACTCGATGTCATGACGCCATCGAACCGCGAAATCGCGACATCTTCTGTCGGGATTCATTCACTTCTGTGTGCGGCTCCCGTGCCGTTCCCGGGCCTAATGGTCCGCCGGAACCCGCTCACCGACTTGAGCAGTGTGACGATCGCCGCGTGCCCGTCCGTGTGCAGCGAGCCGGGCGAGGCGTCCAGCACCGCGGCGTCGTACTGCCCGAGCGTCACGCCCGCCTCGTCGAGGACCGTCGTCCCGTCCAGCGCGACGATCACCACTGTCGCGCCGGACGGGACCGCGACCAGCAGTTCTCCCCGTACCACCGAGGTCAGGCACGCCGTACGGCTCCTGCGGCGCATGACGTTGAAGTTGACGACCGGCCCGCCGAGCAGCCGGCCCTCGGTCTCCTCGTCGCCGGGGAAGTCGTAGGGCCGGTACGGCTCGTCCGCGAGCGTGCGCCGCCCGCCGACCGTGAGGTCCATCCCCGCGCCCTCGACCACGGTCAGGGTCCGGTCCACATCCGGGAACGCGGAGAACGGTCCGTCCGCGCCGACGTCCGCGAGGCTGATCCGCCAGTCGAAGGCGTCCATGGGCGCGCCCTCGGGCGAGGCGGTGATCTCGCGGGTGACGCCGCCGCCGTTCTTCCAGGGCACGGCCGTACGGTCGGCGGCGCGCAGCACCCGTACCGTCATCGCACGATGCCGTGCGCACGCGCCGCTGTCAGCCAGAGCGGGAACTCGGCGACCAGCCGGTCGTACAGCTCGGCGTCCGGGACCTGGCGCGGGTCGAGTCCGGCGTGGAAGAAGCCGGCGTTGTCGACGGCCCGCTTGGCAGGTACGGCCAGTTCGTCGAGCTTGTGCAGAAAGTCGAACTGCGAACTGCGCTTGTTGCCGAAGCCGATGAACTGCCAGAACAGCGGAAGCTTCGCCGCCTTGCACAGATAGCGTTCCGCGGCGGGCTTGCTGATCGGCCCGCCGTCGGTCTGGAAGACGACGAGCGCGGGAGCGGTCGAGCCACTGTCGAGGTAGTGGTCGATGACGGCGTCCATGGCCAGGTGGTAGCTCGTCCTGCCCATGTGCCCGAGGCCCGCGACGATCTGGTCGATCCGCCCGTGGTGGTTGTCCAGGGCGATGTCCGTGATCGCGTCGACGTCCGTCGAGAAGAGGACGACGGGCACCCGGCCGTCGTCGTCGAGATGGGCGGACAGACCGAGCACCCGGTCGGCGAGGGCCTGCACGCTGCCGTCCTCGTAGTACTCCTTCATGGAGCCGGAGTAGTCGAGCACCAGATAGACGGCGGCGCGCTCCTCGTTCAACCGGTGCTTCTCCAACGAGACACCGGCGCTCTTGTAGAGGCTGACCAGCGCGGGCGCGGTCTCCTGCACCTTGCGGAGGCTGATGGCCGGCATGCGGGGCTCCGTTCGTTCGCTACGACGGGAGAGTTGAGATTACGTCACCCGTGAGCGGGCGCCCGCGACGCCTTCGACCGCTACGGGCACCGCCATGAGCCGCGCGAAACCCTTGAGACATGCCGCGGCGCCCACCCAGTGTCCGGTCGGGGACAGGGCAGGCGCCGCGTTGAGTTCCGTACGCCGTTGTACGGGACCGTATGAGGGGTTGACGCGGTGATCAGACAGTCAGCGCACGGTCCGTCGGGCGGATCGGAGCCGGCAGCTGGCTGACACCGGTCAGGAAGCGGTCCACACCGCGGGCCGCCGAGCGGCCCTCGGCGATCGCCCACACGATCAGCGACTGGCCACGGCCCGCGTCACCGGCGACGTACACGCCGCCGACGTTGGTCGCGTAGTCGGCGTCCCGTGCGATGTTGCCGCGCTCGTCCAGGGCCAGGCCGAACTGCTGGACCAGCCCGTTCTCCTGGTCCGTGCCCGTGAAGCCCATCGCCAGAGTGACCAGCTGCGCAGGGATCTTCCGCTCCGTACCCGGCTTCTGCTCCAGCTTGCCGTCCTTGAACTCCACCTCCACGAGATGGAGGAACTGGACGTTGCCGTCCTCGTCGCCCTCGAAGTGGGTGGTGGAGACGGAGTAGACCCGCTCGCCACCCTCCTCGTGCGCCGAGGTGACCTTGTAGAGCATCGGGAAGGTCGGCCACGGCTGACCCGCCGGACGGTCGTCGCCGGGTCGCGGCATGATTTCCAGCTGCGTCACGGAGGCCGCGCCCTGTCGGTTGGCCGTACCGACACAGTCCGCGCCCGTGTCACCGCCGCCGATGACGATGACGTGCTTGCCCTCCGCGGTGATCGGAGGAGCGACGAAGTCGCCCTCCTGCACCTTGTTGGCGAGCGGCAGGTACTCCATGGCGAAGTGGATGCCGTTCAGCTCCCGGCCCGGAACCGGCAGGTCGCGCGAGACGGTCGCGCCGGCCGCGATGACCACCGCGTCGTACCGCTTGCGCAGCTTCGCCGCGTCGATGTCGCGGCCGATCTCGATCTCCGTGCGGAACTTGGTGCCCTCCGCGCGCATCTGCTCGATACGGCGGTTGATGTGCACCTTCTCCATCTTGAACTCGGGGATGCCGTACCGGAGAAGGCCTCCGATACGGTCCGCGCGCTCGTAGACGGCGACCGTGTGGCCCGCCCGGGTCAGCTGCTGGGCGGCGGCGAGGCCCGCCGGGCCCGAGCCGATGACCGCGACCGTCTTGCCGGACAGACGCTCCGGCGGCTGCGGCTTGACGTCACCGGTGTCCCACGCCTTGTCGATGATCGAGACTTCGACGTTCTTGATGGTGACGGCCGGCTGGTTGATGCCGAGGACGCAGGCCGACTCGCAGGGCGCCGGGCACAGCCGCCCGGTGAACTCCGGGAAGTTGTTGGTCGCGTGCAGCCGCTCGCTCGCCGCCGACCAGTCCTCGCGGTACGCGTAGTCGTTCCACTCGGGGATGAGGTTCCCCAGCGGACAGCCGTTGTGGCAGAACGGAATGCCGCAGTCCATGCAGCGCCCGGCCTGCTTGCTGATGATCGGCAGCAGCGAACCGGGAACGTAGACCTCGTTCCAGTCCTTGAGGCGATCCGCCACGGGGCGGGTCTTTGCGACCTCTCGGCCGGTGGTCAGGAAGCCCTTGGGGTCAGCCATTGGTCGCCGCCTCCATCATCTTCTCGGTGGTCTCCTGTTCGGAGAGACCGGCGAGCTCAGCGGCGTCCTTGGCGGCGAGCACTGCCTTGTACGTGGTCGGGATGATCTTGCTGAAGCGGTCCACCGCGAGGGGCCACTCGGCCAGCAGCTTCGACGCGACGGTCGAGCCCGTCTCCTCCTGGTGGCGGCGCACGACATCGTGCAGCCACTGCTTGTCGGACTCGTCGAGGGTCTCGACGGCGCCGAGGTTACCCACGTTGACGTTGTCGCGGTCGAGGTCGATGACGTACGCGATACCGCCGGACATACCGGCCGCGAAGTTGCGTCCGGTCTCGCCGAGCACCACCGCGTGACCGCCGGTCATGTACTCGCAGCCGTGGTCGCCCACGCCCTCCGAGACGACCGTGGCACCGGAGTTGCGGACGCAGAACCGCTCGCCGGTCCGGCCGCGCAGGAACAGCTCGCCGCCGGTGGCACCGTAGGCGATGGTGTTGCCCGCGATGGTGGAGTACTCGGCGAGGTGGTCGGCGCCCCGGTCCGGGCGGACGACGATGCGGCCGCCGGAGAGGCCCTTGCCGACGTAGTCGTTGGCGTCGCCCTCCAGCCGCAGCGTCACGCCGCGCGGCACGAACGCGCCGAAGGACTGGCCGGCCGATCCGGTGAAGGTGATGTCGATGGTGTCGTCGGGCAGGCCCGCACCACCGAACTTCTTCGTCACCTCATGGCCGAGCATGGTGCCGACCGTGCGGTTGATGTTGCGGATCGCGACCTGAGCGCGGACCGGCTGGGCGGCCTCGGCGGAGGCCGCCTTCAGGGCCTCGGCGGCGAGTTCGACCAGCTCGTTGTCGAGCGCCTTCTCCAGACCGTGGTCCTGCTCGACCATCTGGTGGCGTACGGCGCCGTCCGGCAGCTCGGGGACGTAGAAGAGGGGCTCGAGGTCGAGGCCCTGCGCCTTCCAGTGGTCCACGGCCCGCTCGGTGTCCAGCAGCTCGGCGTGGCCGACGGCCTCCTCGATCGTACGGAAGCCCAGCTCGGCGAGGAGCTCGCGGACCTCCTCGGCGATGAACTCGAAGAAGTTGACGACGTGTTCCGCTTTGCCGGAGAACCGGTCGCGGAGCACCGGGTTCTGCGTGGCGATGCCGACCGGGCAGGTGTCCAGGTGGCAGACGCGCATCATGACGCAGCCGGAGACGACGAGCGGCGCGGTCGCGAAACCGAACTCCTCGGCGCCGAGCAGCGCGGCGATGACGACATCCCGGCCGGTCTTCAGCTGACCGTCGGTCTGTACGACGATGCGGTCACGCAGGCCGTTGAGCAGCAGGGTCTGCTGGGTCTCGGCGAGACCCAGCTCCCACGGGCCGCCCGCGTGCTTCAGCGAGGTGAGCGGCGAGGCGCCGGTACCGCCGTCGTGGCCGGAGATGAGGACGACGTCCGCGTGCGCCTTGGAGACACCCGCCGCGACCGTGCCGACACCGACCTCGGAGACCAGCTTCACGTGGATACGCGCGGCCGGGTTGGCGTTCTTGAGGTCGTGGATCAGCTGGGCCAGATCCTCGATGGAGTAGATGTCGTGGTGCGGCGGCGGCGAGATCAGACCGACACCCGGGGTGGAGTGCCGGGTGCTGGCGATCCACGGGTAGACCTTGTGACCGGGCAGCTGGCCGCCCTCGCCGGGCTTCGCGCCCTGCGCCATCTTGATCTGGATGTCGTCCGCGTTGACCAGGTACTCGCTCGTCACACCGAAGCGGCCGGAGGCGACCTGCTTGATGGAGGAACGGCGCTCCGGGTCGTACAGCCGGTCCGCGTCCTCGCCACCCTCACCGGTGTTGGACTTGCCGCCCAGCCGGTTCATGGCGATGGCGAGGGTCTCGTGTGCCTCGCGGGAGATGGAGCCGTACGACATGGCGCCGGTGGAGAAGCGCTTGACGATCTCGCTGACCGGCTCGACCTCGTCGATGGAGATCGCTTCCCGCTCCGACCTGCCGTTCTCACCCGTCTTCAGGCCGAACAGGCCACGGAGCGTCATCAGGCGCTCGGACTGCTCGTTCACCCGGTCCGTGTACTTCTTGAAGATGTCGTAGCTGCGCGAGCGCGTGGCGTGCTGCAGCCGGAAGATCGTCTCCGGGTCGAAGAGGTGCGGCTCGCCCTCGCGGCGCCACTGGTACTCGCCGCCGATCTCCAGCGCACGGTGCGTGGCGGAGATGCCGGAGGCGGGGTAGGCCTTGGCGTGCCGGGCGGCGACCTCCTTGGCGACGACCTCGAGACCGGCTCCGCCGATCTTTGTGGCGGTGCCGTTGAAGTACTTCTCGACGAAGGCGTCGTCAAGACCGACGGCCTCGAAGACCTGCGCGCCACGGTAGGAGGCGACCGTCGAGATGCCCATCTTGGACATGACCTTCAGGACGCCCTTGCCGAGGGCGTAGATGAGGTTACGGATGGCCTGCTCGGGCTCCAGGCCCTCGATGAAGGTGCCGGCGCGGACCAGGTCCTCGACCGACTCCATCGCCAGGTACGGGTTGACGGCGGCGGCGCCGTAGCCGATGAGGAGCGCGACATGGTGCACCTCGCGGACATCGCCGGCCTCGACCAGCAGACCGACCTGCGTGCGCTGCTTGGTGCGGATGAGGTGGTGGTGCACGGCCGAGGTGAGCAGCAGCGACGGGATCGGCGCGTGCTCGGCGTCCGAGTGCCGGTCGGAGAGGACGATCAGCCGGGCGCCGTCCTCGATGGCCGCGTCGACCTCGGCGCAGATCTCCTCGATACGGGCGGCGAGGGCGTCGCCGCCACCGCTGACCCGGTAGAGACCGGAGAGCGTCGCGGCGGTCATGCCCGGCATGTCGCCGTCGGCGTTGATGTGGATGAGCTTGGCCAGCTCGTCGTTGTCGATCACCGGGAAGGGCAGGGTGACACTGCGGCAGGTCGCGGCGGTCGGCTCCAGGATGTTGCCCTGCGGGCCGAGCGAGGAGCGCAGCGAGGTGACGAGCTCCTCACGGATGGCGTCCAGCGGCGGGTTGGTGACCTGCGCGAAGAGCTGGGTGAAGTAGTCGAAGAGCAGCCGGGGCCGCTGGGACAGGGCCGCGATCGGGGAATCCGTACCCATGGAGCCGAGCGGCTCGCCGGAGGTACGGGCCATCGGCGCGAGAATGACGCGCAGCTCCTCCTCGGTGTAACCGAAGGTCTGCTGGCGGCGGGTGACCGAGGCGTGGGTGTGGACGATGTGCTCGCGCTCGGGAAGGTCCTCGAGCTCGATCTCGCCGGCCTCCAGCCACTCCTGGTAGGGCTGCTCCGCGGCGAGGGAGGACTTGATCTCGTCGTCCTCGATGATGCGGCCCTCGGCGGTGTCGACGAGGAACATCTTGCCGGGCTGGAGGCGGCCCTTGCGGACGACCTTCGCGGGGTCGATGTCGAGGACGCCGACCTCGGAGGAGAGGACGACCAGTCCGTCGTCGGTGACCCAGTAACGGCCGGGGCGCAGACCGTTGCGGTCGAGGACCGCGCCGACCTGGGTGCCGTCGGTGAAGGTGACACAGGCCGGGCCGTCCCAGGGCTCCATCATCGTGGAGTGGTACTGGTAGAAGGCGCGCCGGGCCGGGTCCATGGAGTCGTGGTTCTCCCACGCCTCGGGGACCATCATCAGGACGCTGTGCGGCAGTGAGCGGCCGCCGAGGTGGAGGAGCTCGAGCACCTCGTCGAAGGAGGCCGAGTCGGAGGCGTCCGGCGTGCAGACCGGGAAGATCCGCGCCAGCTTCTCGCTCCCGCTGTCCCCATGGTCGGCAGAGCCGAACGCGTCGGTGACGAGCTGCGACTCACGGGCGCGCATCCAGTTGCGGTTGCCCTTGACCGTGTTGATCTCGCCGTTGTGCGCGACGAAGCGGTACGGGTGGGCCAGCGGCCAGCTCGGGAAGGTGTTCGTGGAGAACCGCGAGTGGACAAGCGCGACGGCCGTGGCGAAGCGCCGGTCGGAGAGATCCGGGAAGAAGGGCTCCAGCTGGCCGGTGGTCAGCATGCCCTTGTAGACGATCGTGCGGGCGGAGAGCGACGGGAAGTAGACACCGGCCTCGCGCTCGGCGCGCTTGCGCAGCACGAAGGCCTTGCGGTCCAGCGCGATGCCCGTGCTCGTACCGTCCGAGACGAAGAGCTGCGAGAAGGCCGGCATGGTGGCGCGGGCGCCGTTGCCGAGCAGATCCGGGGTGACCGGGACCTCGCGCCAGCCGAGGACGTTCAGGCCCTCCTCGGCGGCGATCGTCTCAATGTGTGAGACGGCGTTGGTGCTGTCGTCGGCCGGCAGGAAGGCGATTCCGACGGCGTACGCACCGGCCTCGGGAAGGTCGAAATCGCTGACCTCGCGAAGGAAGGCGTCCGGGACCTGAAGCAGGATGCCGGCGCCGTCACCCGAGTCCGGCTCGGAGCCGGTGGCACCGCGGTGCTCAAGGTTCCGCAGTACGGTCAGTGCCTGCTCGACCAGCTCATGGCTGGCAACACCGGTGAGGGTGGCCACGAACCCGACGCCGCATGCGTCGTGTTCGTTACGGGGGTCGTACATCCCCTGGGGGGCGGGGCGACCGTCCATGGGCGACCAGGCGTCGGAACGCATTGGCTCTCCCGTCGTCGTCGTGGCAAATGCAACTGCCGAGGGACGACGTTGGCCCTCCGCGAAATTTCGTGCAGATTACATGATGGAGTGCTTCTCGAAAAGTGGATAGCTGGTTCCAACATGCGGACACCGCGCGAAGCGGTGGAGGCGGGGCAAGCCGGACAGATCGGTGTCCGCAGGCCCGTCGCAGAGCAGGCTTCATTGCCCACAGCGTCTATGGCTCATGCCCGGTGGTTAAGGACTCGAAACCGCCGAGTTAACGGCTACTTATGTAGTAGCTCGCATAGTGTCTCACTCCTCGCCGGATCCGTGGAGAGGACGTGCGTCACAACTTGCCGGACCGGCCCCCGGTACGACCGCGCACCGGCCCCTGGAGAGGGGCCGGTGCGCAGGTGGGCGGGGAACGACGGGCCGGGTGTCAGACCGCGGCGCCGAACAGCACTCCGAGGCCGTAGGTGAGGGCCGCCGCCGCGCCGCCGAGGACCAGCTGACGCGTCCCGCTGTACCACCAGCTGCGCGCCGTCACGCGGGCGACGAGAGCGCCGCAGGCGAAGAGTCCGACGAGCGCCAGGAGCACCGCCGGCCACAGCGCGGTGGCGCCGAGCAGATACGGCAGTACGGGCAGCAGAGCGCCCAGCGCGAACGAACCGAAGGACGAGACCGCGGCGACGGCCGGCGACGGCAGGTCGTCCGGGTCGATGCCGAGCTCCTCGCGGGCGTGGATCTCCAACGCCTGCTCGGGGTCCCTGGAGAGCTGCATCGCCACCTCGCGGGCGAGCTCGGGCTCCACGCCGCGCGCGACGTACAGCGCCGCCAGCTCCTCCATCTCGTCGACGGGGTGCTTGCGCAACTCACGCCGCTCGACATCCAGTTCGGCCTGAACCAGCTCGCGCTGGGAAGCGACGGAGGTGTACTCGCCGGCCGCCATGGAGAAGGCGCCCGCCGCGAGACCGGCGAGGCCGGTGATGACGATGGTCTGCTGGGAGACCGAGCCGCCCGCGACACCGGTCATCAGCGCCAGGTTGGAGACGAGTCCGTCCATCGCGCCGAAGACCGCGGGGCGCAGCCAGCCGCCGTTCACATCACGGTGTGTGTGATTGTCGCGGTGCGCCTCGTGGAGCGTCGCCTCGGTCTCGATGATGGACACAGTTCTCCCCTTGTCCGACGGCGGGCCCGGTGGTCCCGCTCCCCCAACACCCTCGAAAATACGCACGATGTAAGGGGTCCGCCAGCAAGGCAGGCCGTACTTACCTGGGCGGCCGTGCGGCTGGGGGCGGTCCGGATACGGAACTGGAGACAGTCCGGGTGACAGACACGTTTCTCAGACTCCTCGCGCGTCACATGTGGCACAGATGGAGGAACAGGCTCGGTGCGCGCGAAAGGGGCCCGCCCCATGGAGTTGATTGCATCCAATCCCGCTGATCCGGCCGGCCCCTCCTCCGCCGATATCCGTGAGCGGGCCTGCGGCGCGATGCTCGGTCTCGCGGTGGGCGACGCCCTCGGCGCTCCCGCCGAGAACATGCGGCCGTCCGAGATCCGCCGCCGGTGGGGCCGTATCGAGGGCTTCGTGAGCGAGCATCCGGCGGGCACGGACGACACGGAGTACGCCATCTTCTCCGGCCTCCTCCTCGCCCGGCACGGCTCGGCCCTGACCGTGGCCCATGTGGAGAAGGCGTGGCACCAATGGATCGCGGACCTCGACGAAGGCCCGTTCCGGGGCGCGGGATTCAGCGAACGCGGCACGCTCGAAAACCTGCGGCGCGGGCTCGCCGCCCCCATCTCGGCGCAGCACCGGCACGCCTGGAGCGACGGCCTGGCGATGCGCGCGGCGCCGTTCGGCGTCTTCGCGGCGGGCCACCCGGCGGAGGCGGCGCGGCTGGTCGCCATCGACGGCGGCGTCAGCCACGGCGGCGAGGGCATCTACGGCGGCCAGGCGGTGGCCGCCGGCGTGGCCGCGGCGATGACGGGAGCGGGACCGGCCGGGGTGATCGGGGCGGCCCTGTCCGTGGTCCCGATGGACTCGTGGACGGCCCGCTCGCTGCGCCGGGCGGTCGTCGCGGCGCAGCACGTGTACGCGGACGCGCTCTCCATGGAACGGGCGGTCCGCTCAGCGGTCGTCATCGGGGGCTACCCGTGGACGGACCTGGCTCCGGAGGCGGTGGGCCTGGCGTTCGGCGCGTTCGCGGCGGCCCGCGGAGACTTCCGTAAGTCGGTCCTGACGGCGGTCAACATGGGCCGCGACGCGGACACGACGGCGGCGGTGGCGGGCGCGCTGGCGGGAGCGGTGTCGGGTGCCACGGCGATCCCGGCGGAATGGTCCTCGGCGATCGGCCCGGTCCGGGGCAGCTGTCTCCCGTCGATGAGCGGCTACCACGTGCTGGACATCGCGGAGCTCCTGACCCCGGACGACGACCCGCAGGTGGCGTCATGACGCCCGAGCGCGAGGCGGCGGCCGCCGGACCCGAAGGCCGGTCCGCGACGGGCCTCAGGGAGCCCGCACCGGCCGCGGCCGGGACCGGGACCGGGGCGCAGAGCCCTGGAGAGCCCGACAGCCCCCTGGCCCCGCGCGAAGGACCGAGCCCCGCAGAACCACCCCCCGCGCCCGACAGGCACCAGGGCCCACCCGAAACACCCAGCCCGACAGGCCCGCAGGACCCCGCCCCCGACGGAGCCCTCGGCCCGCCCGAAACACCCAGCCCGGCAGAACCGCAGGACCTCGCGCCCGACGGGCCCCCGGGCCCACCCGAAACACCCAGCCCGGCAGAACCGCAGGACCTCGCGCCGGACGGGCGCCCGGGCCCGCCCGAAACGCCGAGTGCGGCACCGCACGACCCCGTACCCGAGGGAGCCCTCGGGTCGCGCGAAGCTCCGGGCGCGCCCCGGGAGGCCCAGGGCCTGCCCCCGGTTTCGGGAACGGGCCGGACCGGGAGGGGTCACCCGCCCCGCCCCATCGAAGGTCTCCTCCTCGGGCTCGCCGCCGGTGACGCGGCCGGGTGGCCCGCCGCCCGGCATCGCGCGGCCCGGATGCCCGAGTGGACCCGCCGTCTCACCCGTGAGCTGGACACCTTCGCCGAGCAGAACGCCACCACCACCCTCCCCGTCCCCATCGCCCTCAACCAGCCCCCCGAACCCCTCCTCCTCGGCCCCTCCGACGATGCCGAGTGGGCCGCCTTCGCCGCCGAGACCGTGCTCACCGCCGCCGGTGACCTCTTCGCCGGCCTCGCCCCCGGCCGCCGTATGCGGGCCGCCGTCGACCTCGCCTGGAACTCCCTCGCCAGTGAGATCGCCGCAGCCGCCGAGCGCGCCCCCGAGGTCGAGTCCGCCGTACTCCCCCTCCGCGCCCGGATCTCCGTACGCGCCGGACTCGGCAATCTCGCCACCGGCCTCCGCCCGCCCGCCACCGGCCACGACAACCCGCACTACTTCGACGACGCCGCCTGCGTGCGCGCCGCCGTCCTCGCCGTCGTCCACCCAGGGGACCCGCTCGCCGCCGCCACGCTCGCCGAGTTCGACGCGCGCTACACCCAGGACGGCGACGGAGTGCACGGCGCACGCGCCATGGCCGCCGCCGTGGCCGCCGCTCTCGGCGGCGCGTCCGTCGACGACGCCGTCGACGCCGCCCTCGCCGAGTTGCCCGCCGCCACCGAGATCGGCCGCAACGCCCAGCACGCCGTCAAACTCGCCCGCGACGCGAACGGTGCCTTCGAACTCGTACCGCTCCTCGAGCACCAGATCGTCGACCACGTCTACAGCTACGGCATCGCCGCCGCCGAAACCGTCCCGGTCGCCCTCGCCCTCGCCACCGCCGCCCGCGGCCGGGTCGCCGAAGCCGTGCCCGCGGCAGCCTGTCTCTCCCGCGTCGCCGACTCCGCCCCCGCCCTCGCCGGCGCGCTGACCGGCGCACTGGGCGGCGGCGAATCCGTCCCCGCCACCTGGCGCGACGCCTGCCGCACCCTCGCAGGATGCGCGCTCCCCCGGCTCGCCGGCACGGATCTGGTCGAACTCGCCGGGCTGCTCGCACACACGGAACTGACCACCCGGGGTGGACAATTCCGACATGACGACGACGACACTCGCGACGACCCTCGCACTCGATGACCGGATCGCCGGCAGCCTCATCGGAGCGGCCGTCGGTGACGCGCTCGGCGGCCCGGTCGAGGGCTACAGCCCGGAACAGATCGTGGAACGGCACGGCGGCCGTATCAACGGCATCGTCGGCCCGTGGAACGGCGAGGCCTGGCGTACCGCCCGCCCCATCGCGCCGTACCACAAGGGCGACGGCCACATCACCGACGACACCCTCATGACGCACGCGCTGATCCGCGTGTACGCGACCGTACGCGACCATCTCGACGCGTACGCCGTCGCCGACCACCTGGTCCCCGACCTCATGTCGAGCCCCCGCTGGATCCCCGAGCTCGAGGCGGAGGCGCTGCCCCTGCAGCGCGTCTTCCTCGCCGAGAAATGGATGGTGGCCCGCCTCCACTACGGACACAACGATCCGCGCGAGGCAGGCGCGGGCAACATCGTCAACTGCGGCGCGGCGATGTACATGGCGCCGGTGGGCCTGGTGAACGCGGCACATCCCGAGGCCGCCTATGCCGAGGCCATCGACATCGCGGGCGCGCACCAGTCCTCGTACGGGCGAGAGGGGGCGGGCGTCTTCGCGGCGGCGGTCTCCGCGGCCTGCGTGCCCGGCGCCACCCCCGCCTCGGTCGTCGACACGGCGCTCTCACTGGCCAAGGACGGCACCCAGTCGGCGATCGAGGCGGTGGCAGAAGCCGCGGCTCACTACTCGGATTTCGAATCGGCCCTCGCTCCTCTTCGTACGGCGGTCGCCCCCTTCGACACCGTCGGCCCGGACTACCGCACCCCCTCCCTCGCGGCCCGCCGGCCCTCTCGGCTGCACTCCATCGAGGAACTGCCCATCGCGCTCGGAATGCTGCTGGTGGGCGGGGGCGACTACCGCAACACGGTCCTGGGCGCCATCAACTACGGCCGCGACTGCGACTCGATCGCGACCATGGCCGGGGCGATCGCGGGCGCGCTCCACGGCGAGTCCGCGATCCCCGGCGAGTGGGCGAAGGCGGTGGCCGAGGCGAGCCGCCTCGACCTGCACGCGCCGGCCCGCGAACTGGCCGCGGTCACCCGCGAGGTCTTCACCCGCGACACGGAACGACGCCGATCGCACGAGTCGGCGTTCGAGACCCTGACGGAGGCACGATGACAGCCCTGCGACTCACCTGGGTCCAGCCGGAGGACCTGCTGGGCCACGAACTGCGCCAAGCGGAGGAGGACGGCCGCGACACGACGGAGATCCGTACCCGCTGGCAGACGGCGGGCGGCCCCGGAAGCCCATCGCGCGCGGGGGCCTCCCCGACCCCGGCCCCGCCGCACCTGCGCGCCTTGGCGGTCGATCTCCTGGCCGAACTCGCCCGGCTGTCCTCCCCGTTGAAGGACGCGGAACCGACAGACCTGTCCATGATCCATACGGCCTGCCCCACCTGGCCACCTCCGCCGGAGTCGCACCCGGCGCGAAACCTCGACGGCCCGACGCCCACCGGCCCACCCCAGGAGGCGGCGCAGCTGCCCGAGGGCGGCCCGCCCCCACAGGACGCGTCCGAGGCACCGAGTGCGCCCGGGGCCGAAGGCGACCCACCACCGTCCGGCTCGTGTGAAGCGCCGGGCCCTCAGCCGGCGCTCTGGCCGTACCTCGACTCCTCCCACGAAGCGGCGTGGGCACCGGGGTCCGGTGGCCTGCCTCCCGGTTCCGGGACTGGGCGGTCAGGGGAAAGCCACCTCCACGGCCTGCACGCCGCCTGGCTCGGCCGTGCCGTCGGGTGTCTTCTCGGCAAGCCCGTCGAGAAGCTCCCCCTCATCGCCATCCGCGACCTCGCCCGCGCCACCGGCAACTGGCCCCTCAACACCTGGTTCACCGCCAGGGGCCTCCCCGCCGAGCTCGCCGCCGCCCACCCCTGGAACCGCCGGTCCGCCGCCACCTCCCTCGCCGAGAACATCGACGGCATGCCCGAGGACGACGACCTCAACTACCCCCTCCTCAACCTGGTCCTCCTCCAGCGCCACGGAAGGAGCTTCACCACCGACCAGGTCGCCCAGCTCTGGCTCGACGAGCTCCCGGCCGGCCGGACCTTCACCGCCGAGCGCGTTGCCTACCGCAACCTCCTCTCCGGCATCGAGCCCCCGCTCACCGCCCGCCACCGCAACCCCTTCCGGGAGTGGATCGGCGCCACCATCCGCGCCGACGTCCACGGCTGGACACACCCCGGCGACCCCGCGGCCGCCGCCGCGCAGGCACACCGCGACGCTGTGCTCACCCACACCGCCAACGGCGTCTACGGTGCGATGTTCATCGCAGCCACCATCGCCACCGCGGCCGGCGGCCGGAGCGATGTCCACCAGTGCCTGCGGACCGGCCTCCGCGTCGTCCCCCCGCGCTCCCGCCTCGCACAGGCCGTCCGCTTCGGTATCGACACCGCCCACAAGGAACCGCACTTCGACCAGGCCGTCGACCGGCTCCACACCGTCTACGGCCAGTACCACTGGGTCCATGTCCTCCCCAACACCGCCCTGCTCGCCGCCGCACTCACCCACGCCGACGGCGACTTCACCGGCTCCATCTGCCGCGCCGTGTCCGGCGGCTGGGACACCGACTCCAACGGTGCGACCGCCGGCTCCATCGCCGGGCTGCTCGCCGGCCACCCCGGCGCCATCCCCGACCGCTGGACCGCACCGCTCAAGAACCGTCTCGCCACCTCCGTCGCCGGCTTCGACGGCATCGGCTTCGACACCCTCGCCCACCTCACCCACCAGGAGGCATGCCGCCCATGACCGGCATCGTGGTGCTCGGCAGCACCAATATGGACCTCGTCGCGTACGTCGCGTACGCGCCGAAACGCGGAGAGACCGTCACGGGACGCGAGTTCCGTACGATCCCCGGCGGCAAGGGTGCCAACCAGGCCGTGGCCGCCGCCCGCGCCGGCGGCGATGTCGCGATGATCGGCGCGGTCGGCTCGGACGACTTCGGCGTGCGCCTGCGGCAGACGCTCGTCTCCTCCGGCGTCGACACCGACCTCCTCCGCACCGCCGACGGCCCCTCCGGCACCGCGCACATCGTCGTCGACGACGAAGGCGGCAACTCGATCGTCGTGATCCCCGGCGCGAACGGCGCCGTCACCCACCTCGTCCCCGGCGACGAGGCCCTCATCGCCACCGCCGACGCGCTGCTCCTCCAGCTCGAGCTCCCGCTGAGCGCCGTGCTCGACGGCGCCGAAGCCGCCCGCCGCCACGGTGTACGGACCGTCCTCACCCCCGCCCCCGCCCAGCCCCTCCCTCCGGAACTCCTCGCCGCCACCGACCTGCTGGTGCCCAACGAGCACGAGGCGGCCACCCTCGCCGGCATCGCGGACCCGCACGCCGCGGCGGAGGCGCTGCTGCGTCAGGTCCCCGAAGTCGTGATCACACTCGGCGCGGCAGGCAGCCTGTACGCCCGGAGAGGGGCCGCGCCCCTCACCGTCCCGGCGCCCCGGGTCACCGCCGTGGACACCACCGCGGCGGGCGACACCTTCGTCGGCGCCCTCGCCGTCGCGCTCGTCGAGGGCCGCCCCGTACAGCAGGCCCTCAGCTGGGCCTCGGCCGCCGCAGCCCTGTGTGTCCAGCGTGAGGGCGCGTCCACCTCCATGCCGTACCGCGCCGAGATCGACGCCTCATGACCCCGACTCCCCTGCACGGACTGCGCGTCCTCGACCTGGCGACGCTCTTCGCGGGCCCGCTCGCCGCGACCATGCTCGGCGACTTCGGCGCGGAGGTCATCAAGGTCGAGCACCCCACCCGGCCGGATCCCTCCCGCGGCCACGGCCCCGCCAAGGACGGGGTCGGCCTCTGGTGGAAGCTGCTCGGCCGCAACAAACGCACCGTCACTCTCGATCTCTCCAGCCCCGGCGGCCGCGAGACCCTCCTCCTCCTCGCGAGCACCGCCGACGTGATCATCGAGAACTTCCGCCCCGGCACCCTGGAGAAGTGGAAGCTCGGCTGGGACGAACTGAGCACCGCCAATCCGCGCCTCGTCCTCACCCGCGTCACCGGCTTCGGGCAGTTCGGCCCGTACTCCCACCGCCCCGGCTTCGGAACCCTCGCCGAGGCGATGAGCGGCTTCGCCTCCATCACCGGCGAGCCCGACGGTCCGCCGACCCTCCCTCCCTTCGGCCTCGCCGACTCGATCGCGGCGCTCGCCACCGCCTACGCCGTGATGACCGCGCTCACCGCCCGCACCGCGACGGGCCGTGGCCAGATCGTCGACATGGCGATCATCGAACCGATCCTGACCGTGCTCGGCCCGCAGCCGCTCTGGTACGACCAGCTCGGCCACATCCAGGAGCGCACCGGCAACCGCTCCCGAAACAACGCACCGCGCAACACCTATCGCACGGCCGACGGCTGCTGGCTGGCCGTCTCCACCTCGGCCCAGTCCATCGCCGAACGCGTCATGCATCTGGTCGGCCGCCCCGAGCTGATCGACGAGCCGTGGTTCACCACCGGCAGCGGCCGCGCGGAGCACGCGGACGTGCTCGACGACGCGGTCGGCAACTGGATCGCCCGCCGCACCCGCTCCGAAGCCATGGACGCCTTCGAGAAGGCCGAAGCGGCGATCGCTCCGATCTACGACATCCGCGATGTCATGGAAGATCCCCAGTACCGGGCGCTGGACACCATCACCGAAGTCCTCGACCCGGAGCTCGGCCCCCTGCGTATGCAGAACGTCCTCTTCCGCCTCTCCGAGACGCCCGGCGCCATCCGCTGGGCGGGCCGCCCGCACGGCGCCGACACGGACGCGGTGCTCACCGAACTCGGCCTGTCCCGGGCCGATATCGCCGCACTGCGCACCCAGGGCGCCCTATGACCATCCCCCTCACCTATCTCTACGCCCCCGGGGACCGGCCCGAGGTCGTGCACAAGGCCCTCGCCTCCGCCGCCGACGTGGTGATCGTCGACCTGGAGGACGCGGTGTCCCCGGGCCGCAAGAAGTACGCGCTGGCCTCCACCGTCGAACTCCTCGGCTCCCGCCATCCACTCCCGGTCCATGTCCGTATCAACACCCCCCATGACATCGAGGCCCTCACCGGACTCCCGGGCCTCTGTGCGCTGCGTATCCCCAAGGTCGCACACGCCACTGACATTCAGCGGATCGCGGCCCGGGCCCCGGGCGTCCCGCTCTACCCGCTCCTCGAGTCCGCGCTGGCGGTGGAGCACGCGTACTCGATCGCCACCGCCCACCCCGCCGTCCGCGGCATCGCCATCGGCGAGTCCGATCTCCGGGCGGATCTCGGCATACGGGACGGCACCGGTCTGGACTGGCCACGCACCCGCATCGTGATCGCCGCCCGTGCCGCGCAACTCCCCCCACCCGCCCAGTCCGTCTTCCCCGACATCCGCGACCTGGACGCCCTCTACGCCTCCTGCGCCCACGGCCGCTCCCTGGGCTTCCTGGGCCGGGCCGCCATCCACCCCGACCAACTCCCGGTCATCGAGCGAGCGTTCCGCCCCACACCCGAGGAGATCGAGGCGGCCGAGGAGATCGTCAAAGCGGCCGCCACGGACGAGGGCGCGCTGGCCCTGCCGGACGGCCGCTTCGTCGACGCGGCGGTCGTGGCCGCGGCGCAGCGCACCCTCGCCCTCGCACGACGCGAGGAACCGTGATTCCGTACGGCTCGGCGTACTCCTGAGGCCATCGGACGCGTCGTGCGCGTCCTCGACATGCGAAGGCCGCCGGAATCCTCGCGATTCCGGCGGCCTTGCGTACGACTGGTGTTCTCAGCCCTTCTTGGCCGACTCCGCGTCCGCGTCAGTCTTCCCGTCCCCGCCGACCGTGTCCTGCGCCGTCACGTCGGCCGAGTCCTGCGCCGTCCCGTCCGACGTGTCCGCCGACGTGTCCGCGGCAGAGTTGCCGTCCGCGGCATCCGCCTCGGGCTTCGCCACTTCCGACTTCGCCGTCTCCGGCTCGACGATCTCCTCGCGCCCCGGCCGCACCCGCGACGAGATCACGATGTAGGTCACCGCCAGCACGAAGACGACGATCGAGGTCCACACATTGAGGCGCAGGCCCAGAACGTGGTGCGCCTCGTCGACGCGCATGTACTCGATCCAGGCCCGGCCCACACAGTACGAGGCGACATACAGCGCGAACGCCCGGCCGTGTCCCAGCTTGAAGCGGCGGTCGGCCCAGATGACGAGTACAGCGACACCGACGCACCACAGGGACTCGTACAGGAAGGTGGGGTGGTAGAAGCCCGCTTCGCGGTTGGTCCCCTCGGTGATCTTGAGGGCCCACGGCAGGTCCGTCGGCTTGCCGTACAGCTCCTGGTTGAACCAGTTGCCCCAGCGGCCGATCGCCTGCGCGAAGGCGATGGCCGGCGCGAGGGCGTCCGCCCAGGCCGGCAGCGGAATCCCGCGGCGGCGGCAGCCGATCCAGGCACCGACCGCACCCAGCGCGATCGCGCCCCAGATACCGAGGCCGCCTTCCCAGATCTTGAAGGCGTCGACCCAGTTCTCACCCTCGCTGAAGTACAGCTGGTAATCGGTGATCACGTGGTAGAGCCGGCCGCCGACGAGGCCGAAGGGCACCGCCCAGACGGCGATGTCGGCCACGGTGCCGGCTTTGCCGCCCCGTGCGATCCAGCGCTTGTTGCCGTACCAGACGGCCACAAAGACACCGATGATGATGCAGAAGGCGTAGCCGCGCAGCGGGAGCGGTCCGAGATGGAGCACTCCGGTCGACGGGCTGGGAATGTAGGCGATATCCATGGCAGGACCGACGCTACCCTGCCGGGTGGCACGCGCGGCAACCCACCCGGCAACGTATGAATAACGAGCCGCGGCCCGGCGCGGCTCGTCAGGCCCGTCAGGAGGCCTTTGATGCCGGGCTCGGCGTCGACCGCTCGGTGCCCGGCTTCTTGCCCTTGTTCGCCTCTTCGACCCACTTCTTCAGATTGGGCGCGGAGATCCGCTCGCCACCCTTGTCCGGGAAGATCGACTCTCCGTTGAGCAGTACGGTCGGCGTGCCGCGGAAGCCGCTGTGCCGGAAGACGGTGTTCGACTTCTCCACCCAGCTGTCGTGCTTGCCGTCCTCGACGCAGCGGCGGAATTCCGGTGTGTCGAGCCCGTCGACCTTGCCCGCGAGCTCGATCAGCCTGCTCTTGTCGCCGAAGGCGTCGTCCGTCTCCGGAGGCTGGTTCTGGTAGAGGACATCGTGGTACGGGACGAACTTCCCGGCGTCCTGGGCGCATGCCGCGGCGTTCGCGGCGCGAAGCGAGCCGGTGCCGCCCATGTTCCCGTCGATGATCGTGGCGAGGTGGTACTCGATCTTGACCTGACCCGTCCGCTCCAGCTCGTGGACGGTGTCCTTGACGGCGGTCTCGAACTGCGCGCAGATCGGGCAGCGGAAGTCCTCCCACACCGTGAGCGTGGACGGGGCGTCGCTCGCGCCCACCGGGATCGCGAGCCGGTCCTTGCCCTGCGCGCCCGCCGGTGCGAGGAGAGAACCGGCCTCGGAGCCGCTCTTCTTCTTCCCGGAGTTGGCGGCGATCACGCCGACCACGGCGGCGAGACCCAGTACGCCCACCACCGCCGCCACCACGATCAGGGTCCGCCGGCGCTTGTCGCGCGCCTTCACCCGCTGACGTTCCTGCTGGAGCCGCTCGCGCGCGGTCTGCCTACGTCCCTGGTTCTTCTCGCTCACATCCCGCAAACGAACCGGGGAGGCATGTGCATGCCTCCCCGGCCCCATATCCACCCGTATGAGCTACGCGCCCCTGCGCACGCCCTTGGCGAGGTCGGCCGCCAGCTCCCGTACCGCCTCAAGGCCCGCGGCCTGGTCCGGCGCGTCGAGCAGCCGCTTCACGAACGCCGAGCCGACGATCACGCCGTCCGCGAAGGAGGCGACCTCGGCGGCCTGCTCGGCATTGGAGACCCCTAGGCCCACGCAGACCGGCAGTTCGGTGGTGGCCCGGGTGCGCCGGACCAGGTCCTGAGCCTGCTCGCCCACGGACGCGCGGGTGCCCGTGACACCCATCAGCGAAGCCGCGTACACAAAGCCGGAACCGGCCTCCGTGATCTTCGCCAACCGTGCGTCCCGGCTGCTCGGCGCGACGACGAAGACGGTGGCGAGGCCGTGCTTCTCGGCATGCTCGCGCCATACGCCCGCCTCCTCGACCGGCAGGTCGGGCAGGATGCAGCCCGCGCCGCCCGCCTCGGCCAGCTCGGCGGTGAAGCGCTCGATGCCGTACCGGTCGATCGGATTCCAGTACGTCATGACGAGCACCGGCTTGCCGGTGGCCCCGTGCGCCTCGCGGACCGTACGCATCACATCGGCGATCTTGACTCCGCCGCGCAGCGCGATGTCGTCGGCGGTCTGGATGACGGGGCCGTCGAGGACGGGGTCGCTGTGCGGCAGCCCGACCTCCATGACGTCGGCGCCACCGTCCAGGGCGGCCTTGACCGCTTCGATGCCGCCGTCGACGGTCGGGAAGCCGGCCGGGAGATAGGCGATGAGCGCGGCCCGGTTCTCGCCCCTGGCCTGCGCCAGGGTGTCGCTCAACAACTGAATGTTGCCGCTCACTTCGCGTCCCTCCTGATCTCGGCGTAACCGTTCTCCGCGGAGGCGTCGGCGGCGACCTTCGCGTCCCCCTTGCCGTCGTACAGCCCGAAGTAACGGGCGGCAGTGTCCATGTCCTTGTCACCGCGGCCGGACAGATTGACGAGGATCAGCCCGTCCTTGCCCAGTTCCCGGCCGACTTCCAGCGCTCCGGCCAGCGCGTGCGCGGACTCGATCGCCGGAATGATGCCCTCGGTGCGGGACAGCAGGCGCAGCGCCTGCATGGCCGCGTCGTCGGTCACCGCGCGGTACTCCGCCCGGCCGCTGTCCTTGAGGTACGAGTGCTCGGGGCCGATGCCGGGGTAGTCGAGCCCGGCGGAGATCGAGTACGGCTCGGTGATCTGGCCCTCCTCGTCCTGCAGGACGTACGAGCGAGAACCGTGCAGGATGCCGGGCTCGCCCGCGGTCAGGGTGGCCGCGTGCTCGCCGGACTCGATGCCGTGGCCCGCGGGCTCGCAGCCCACGAGACGTACATCCGCGTCCGGGATGAAGGCGTGGAACAGTCCGATCGCGTTGGACCCGCCGCCCACGCAGGCGACGGCCGCGTCCGGCAGCCTCCCGGCCCGCTCCAGAATCTGGCGACGGGCCTCGACGCCGATGACCCGGTGGAAGTCGCGGACCATCGCCGGGAAGGGATGCGGCCCGGCGACCGTGCCGAAGAGATAGTGCGTACGGTCCACATTGGCGACCCAGTCGCGGAACGCCTCGTTGATGGCGTCCTTCAGGGTCCGGCTGCCGGAGGCCACCGGAATGACCTCGGCACCGAGCATCCGCATCCGCGCCACGTTCAGGGCCTGGCGCTGGGTGTCGATCTCGCCCATGTAGATCGTGCACTCGAGGCCGAAGAGGGCGCAGGCGGTCGCGGTGGCCACGCCGTGCTGGCCGGCACCGGTCTCGGCGATGACCCGGGTCTTGCCCATCCTCTTGGTGAGCAGCGCCTGGCCCAGCACATTGTTGATCTTGTGCGATCCGGTGTGGTTCAGGTCCTCCCGCTTGAGGAAGACCCGCGCACCGCCGGCGTGCTCGGCGAACCTGGAGACCTCGGTGAGTGCGCTCGGGCGGCCCGTGTAGTTGACCATCAGGTCGTTGAGTTCCGCGGCGAAGGCGGGATCGGCCTTGGCCTTGTCGTACTCGACGGCCACCTCGTCGACCGCGGCGACGAGCGCCTCGGGGATGAACTTGCCGCCGAACGCGCCGAAGTAGCCCTCGGCGCTGGGAACCTGACCCTCCGGGTCCGGGATGAAGAAGTCGCTCGACATTGCGACGTGCTCCTTGTCGGGGCGTATGCCCCAGAAGTCTGGCTGACACTGGTCACGGTATGCGCACGCGCCGCCGCGGTCCGCTCCTTGCGGACGCGGTGAACGGATCACCACCCGGCCACGAAGCGCCGTGGCTGCCCGGGGCCGCCGTCGGGTACACCCCGACGCCGACAGCCCCGCTGCTCGCGCGACGGCGGGAAGCCGTACGGCGGACCGGTGGTGCCGCACCCGCCGCAACGTCCTCCGGGCGGCGAGAAGCCACACAGCGAGGGACGGACAGGCGGGCCGCTTCGGCCGCAGCGGGTCCGGGCGACGAGGAGCGAAGCCGAACGACAGCGGATCAGCGGTACCACCGGCCGCGTCCGCTCACAGTGCGGGCGGCGCTCAGGGACGGGCGGTGCCTATCGGCAGTGGTGCGCGGCGCGCGGGCGCCATCGCATGCCGTTGACCTGTCCCGGCTCGGAGCCGATGACATAGCGCACCCGGCGGCCGTGCACCCGGCGGGCCGGGGCCCGGCAGCCACGGGGCTTGCAGCCACGGGCGAGCCGAGCGTAGGGGTCGCGCGCGGTGCTCGCCGCC
>NZ_JBSFUK010000047.1:0-23577 GCF_053591755.1 Streptomyces sp. NPDC002926 | reverse complement strand
CCGCGGCCAGCGCGGCGAGCAGTGCCGCCTTGCCACCGGGACCGGCGCAGCCGTCGAGCCAGCGCTCGTCGCGGCCGTCCAGCGGAGCGTTGGCCAGGGCGACCGCGACGAGCTGGCTGCCCTCGTCCTGGACTCCTGCCCGCCCCTCCCGTACGGCCTCGATGGCACCGGGCTCGCCACCCTCGGCCAGCCGCACGGCATAGGGCGACCAGCGTCCCGGCAGCCCCGGCTCCTCGCCGAGCGCCTCGAGCAGTTCATCGGTCGTGGAACGCCCCGGCCGGGCGACGAGGGTCACCTCGGGCCGCTCGTTGTCGGCCTCCAGCAGGTCCTCGATCCCGGCGCGCCCGCCGCCGAGCGAGTCCCACAGCGCGGAGACGATCCACCGCGGATGCGAGTGCACCACGGCCAGATGGTCCTCGGCGTCCTTGTCGTACGGCGGCGCGACCCGCTCCAGCCAGGTGTCGAGGTCGTCCTGCGCGATCTTCCGCAGGACGGCGTTGACGAACCTCGCCCGCCCGTCGCCGAGCACCACCCTGGCCAGCTCCACACTCGCCGAGACCGCGGCATGCGACGGGATCCGCGTGCCGAGCAGCTGGTGCGCACCGAGCGCGAGCACATCGAGCACCGGCGGGTCGACCTCGCGCAACGGACGGTCGATACAGGTCGCGATGATCGCGTCGTACGTACCCTGGCGGCGCAGCGTCCCGTACACCAGCTCGGTGGCGAGCGCCGCGTCCCGCCCGTCGAAGTCGTCCTTCTCCCTGGCCTTCTTCAGCAGCGGCGGCAGTACGAGATTCGCGTACGCGTCCCGCTCGTCGACGGCCCGCAGCGCCTCGAAGGCGAGGATCCGCACAGGATCCTTCTTGGGGCGTCGGTACGGCTTCGGGGGACGGCGATGTGCCTGCTCGTTCAAAGGTGCTCCGCGATGGAAAGGGCCGAACCCCTCCCAGCTGAGAGGGCCGAACCCTCTCAGCCTACGTCCGCGGCTCCCAGCCGCTCGCCCGGGGCGATCCGCACCCCGCGCGCCCAGTCGGCGGCGCGCATCGGCTTCTTGCCCTGCGGCTGGACCCAGAGCAGCTCGACGGCGTGCGATCCGGTGCCGACGTACACGTTGTTCTTGCCCGCCGAGAGCCGGCCGGCCATGAGGTCCGTGCGGTCCGGCAGCAGCGCCGCCTGGATCAGCTTGAGCCGCTCGCCGCGGAAGAGGGTCCAGGCACCGGGAGCGGGTGTGCAGCCGCGTACGAGGCGGTCGATGCGGAGCGCCGGATCCTTCCAGTCCACGTGGGCGTGCTCGACGTTGATCTTCGGCGCGAGCGAGATGCCGTCGGCCGGCTGCGGCACGGCCTGCAGGGTGCCGTCCTCGATACCGTCCATGGTCGCGGCGAGCAGCCCGGCGCCGGCGAAGGCGAGCCGGGTGAGCAGATCGCCACTGGTGTCGGTGGACCGCACCTGCTCGGTGATCACCCCGTACACCGGACCCGAGTCCAGCCCTTCCTCGATCAGGAAGGTCGAGGCGCCGGTCACCTCGTCACCGGCGATGACGGCGTGCTGGACGGGTGCGGCGCCGCGCCACGCGGGCAGCAGCGAGAAGTGCAGATTGACCCAGCCGCGTGCCGGCACGTCCAGCGCCACCTTCGGCAGCAGCGCGCCGTAGGCGACGACCGGGCAGCAGTCGGGCGCGATCCCGCGCAGCCGCGCCAGGAACTCCTCGTCCCGCGGCTTGACCGGCTTGAGCACCTCGATCCCGGCCTCCTCGGCCCGCTGGGCGACCGGACTGGCGACCAGACGGCGCCCGCGCCCGGCGGGAGCGTCCGGCCTGGTGACAACGGCCGCCACTTCGTGCCGGTCGGAGGCGATCAATGCGTCCAGGGCGGGTACGGCGACCTCGGGGGTGCCTGCGAAGACGAGCTTCATCGGTGGCTGACTGCCTCTCAGGCTGGTACGTGCAGGTAGCTGGTGTGCATGCGGTCACGAGCAGCACACCAGTCTATGGGGCGGGGCAGCAGGGGGCGTACGGAGGACTGTGCGCCCCGCGCATACGCGCATACGCCCCTGCCCCGTGACCACATCGCCGGGTTGAGCGTTGGTCAAGAGAGATTGACCGAAACGGGACGCCAGGATGCGCCCGACCCCTTTTCAACGCCGGTTCGAGAGGCTTGTCAATGGCCGACCACGCAACCCACGACGCCCAAGCCCGGGCAAGCCTGCATCTCCTGGTGCGGGACATCGAGCGGGTCCGCCGGCAGGTGGACGCTCTGCGCACGCTCACCGCCCAGCTGGGCAATGTCTACCGCCCGCGCCGCTCCGGCCCGTCCACTGGCTTTGTCGTCTACGGCAGAGCCCCGGCTCCGACCGTCCGTCTTGCGCAGGAGCTGCGGGACAGCGTCGAGACTCTGGTGACTGCCGCGGTGGACTTCGACCGTTCGCTGGGCTTCTCGTGGGACGCGGTGGGCTCGGCGCTCGGGGTCACCAAACA
Organism: Streptomyces sp. NPDC002926; assembly: GCF_053591755.1. NCBI lineage: Bacteria > Bacillati > Actinomycetota > Actinomycetes > Kitasatosporales > Streptomycetaceae > Streptomyces > Streptomyces sp. NPDC002926. The sequence continues at coordinate 21,101 of NZ_JBSFUK010000047.1, read as the reverse complement.
GGCGGTGCACCGCCGTTACGGCGCGCGGCGGGCCGCGTCGCAGCAGGCGGGTCCCGCCGATGTGGACCACGGTGCGGAGACGGCCACGACCCGCACCCTGACGGTCCCGGGGCTGCCGGCCGTGCCCGCCGCCCGTGCGATGCCGCCGCAGCCGACGGGCAGCAGCCAATCCCTCCGCGAGGAGGCCCGCCCGAGCGCCTTCCCCGGCCCGCGCAACGGCTGACCTTCCCGCCCGGCTGCCCCGCCCTTGTCGGGGCGGGGCAGCCGCTTCCTGTACGGGGCAGACCCCGCTGCAGGGGTCTTCCTGCCGCATGGGACTTCCTGCCGTCAGCCTCAGCCGATGTCCGGCGGGTCGATTCTGATCCGTACCGGCTCGCTGCCGCCGCGCGCCATCCTGGCCGCCTGGGCGGTCTTCAGTGCGGCGGCGAGCGCCGCGCCACTGCCCGGCGGGACCCTCAGCAACACCCGTTCCCACACCTCACCGACCGGGGGGTCGCCCGGCCTGCGGGGCCTGCCCGGGTCGGCGGCCGGCACCGGGACCGGGCCCAGCACCTCGGCGTCGCCCGGCAGTGCGGCCGTCGCGACGAAGGCGGCGATCGCCTCCGCCTTGCCGGTCACCGCGGCCATCCGCGACACCGGCGGGAATCCCAGCTCGGCACGCTCGGCGAGCTCGCGCTGCGCGTGCCCCACCGGGTCCCAACGCACCAGCGCCTGCACGGGCCGAAGTGTCGGCTCGGCAACGATCACCACAGTGCCGCCCTCGCCCTGCCCTCGCACCAGCGAGGCGGCGTCTATCCAGCGCCGCAGCGCATCCTCGCCCGACCGCAGGTCGGGCCGCCCGAGCATCGCCCAGCCGTCGAGGAGCAGCGCCGCCGCGTATCCGCCGTCCGCGACGGGCTCGGCGCCGGGCGTGCTCACCACCAGCGCCGGGCGCCCCGGCACGGTGTCCAGCACATGGTCCCGGCCCGATGTGCGCACCTGGACGGCGGGAAAGGCCCGCCCTAGCTCCTCCGCCGTGCGCCGTGCGCCGACGATCTGGGCACGCAGCTTCGTACTCCCGCAGGCGACACAGTGCCAGTGCGGCGCACCGCGCCCGCACCAGCCGCACGTCAGATCGCCCGCGCCCGGCGCTTCCAGCGGCCCTGAGCAGTGCCGGCACCGGGCGGGCGTCCGGCAGCGCTCGCACGCCAGCCTCGGCACATAGCCCCGCCTCGGCACCTGCACCAGCACCGGTCCGCTCTTCAGCCCGTCCCGCACGGTCCGCCAGGCCAGACTGGGCAGCCGCGCGGCCCGCGCCGCCTCGTCCCGCGCCAGCTCACCGTCCCCGACGGTACGCACCAAGGGCGTGGCACTGCGCACCTGCTCCCGGTCGGCGATCAGCGGCAGTGCCCACCCGCTCGCCACCAGCTGGGCCGCCTCCACCGTGCAGCTCGTACTCCCCAGCAGAAAGCCGCACGAGTCGTGCGCGGCGCGCAGCTCGAGCACCTCGCGCACATGCGGGAAGGGTGCGTTCTCATCGCTGTGGCTCGAGTCTCCGTCGTCCCAGATCGCGACGAGTCCGAGATCCTGCACGGGAGCGAACATCGCGGCCCGGGTGCCGACGACGGCCCGCACCGACCCCCGGCGCACGGCGAGCCACTGCCGGTACCGCTTCTCGGGCCCGGACTCGGCGGTCAGCACCGCATGCCGGCCCTCCCCCAGCAGCGCGGTCAGCGCGGCATCGACCCGCGCCGCGCGCCGCCCGTCGGGCACCACCACCAGCGCACCCCGCCCGGAGGCGAGTGTCGCCGCGACGGCCCGCGCCAGCTCGTCCGACCACTGCGGCCCGGGCAGTGCGGTCCACACGGCCCGCGGCGCGCCACCACTCGCGAGTGCCTCCAGAAACGCCACCCCACGCCCGTACCGCCCCCAGGTGGCGGCCTCCGGCGAGGCCGGCGGCGACAGCGGCTCCGGCGAGGGCTTCGCCTCGGCCCGTCCGTTCCTGGGCGGGACGGCGAGCTGCAGCACGTCCGCCAGGCTCCCGGCGTACCGATCGGCGACCGCGCGGGCGAGAGCGAGCATCTCCGGGCTGAGCACCGGCTCGGGCGAGACCACATAGGCGAGCGCCGCGAGCGCTCCCGCGTAGTCGGATTCCGCGCGCCGCTCGATGAGGAACCCGTCGATCAGCCCGCCGCCCTCACGCCGACCGTCCCGCACCCGATGCGCCCCGGCCCCGAACCGGACGCGCACCCGCACTCCGGGCTGCGCGTCCGCGTCCAGTTCCTCGGGCACGGCGTAGTCGAAGTACTGGTCGAGATGGAGCACGCCTTTGTTGACCATGACCCGCGCCACGGGCAATTCCTTGGCAAGCGCGGCCCCACGCCAGGTCCGCGGCTTGGCCCTGGGCACCTTGGCCCTGCGCACGGTCTCCCGGATGAGCGCAAGCTGCTCCGGCCCACCGTCGGCGGGCTCCTCGGGCTGCTTGTTGTCGCTGCTCACAGCCAAATTCCTACCAGACGCCACTGACAGTCCCGACCGCCGGAACCTCACACGAACGACGGCCCGGAAGTACGAACAACGGCCCCGGACCATAGCGGTCCGGGGCCGTCACACGGGCGTTGTGGCTTACGAGGCCTTACAGCCCCGCGGCCGTGCGCAGCGCGTCGACGCGGTCGGTGCGCTCCCACGTGAAGTCCGCCAGCTCGCGGCCGAAGTGGCCGTACGCCGCGGTCTGGGCGTAGATCGGGCGCAGCAGGTCCAGGTCGCGGATGATCGCGGCCGGGCGGAGGTCGAAGACCTCGGTGATGGCCTGCTCGATCTTGTCGACCTCGAGCGTGGCCGTGCCGAAGGTCTCCACGAAGAGTCCGACCGGCTCGGCCTTGCCGATGGCGTACGCGACCTGGACCTCGCAGCGCGCGGCGAGACCGGCGGCCACCACGTTCTTGGCGACCCAGCGCATCGCGTACGCGGCGCTGCGGTCCACCTTGGACGGGTCCTTGCCGGAGAACGCGCCGCCACCGTGGCGTGCCATGCCGCCGTACGTGTCAATGATGATCTTCCGGCCGGTGAGACCGGCGTCACCCATCGGGCCACCGATCTCGAACCGGCCGGTCGGGTTGACCAGCAGCCGGTAGCCGTCGGTGTCCAGCTTGATGCCGTCCTCGATGAGCTCCTTCAGCACATGCTCGACGACGAACTCGCGGATGTCGGGAGCGAGCAGCGAGTCCAGGTCGATGTCGGACGCGTGCTGCGAGGAGACGACCACGGTGTCCAGGCGCACGGCCTTGTCGCCGTCGTACTCGATGGTGACCTGGGTCTTGCCGTCGGGGCGCAGGTAGGGGATGGTCCCGTTCTTGCGGACCTCGGAGAGGCGGCGGGACAGCCGGTGCGCCAGGTGGATCGGCAGCGGCATCAGCGCGGGCGTCTCGTCGCAGGCGTAGCCGAACATCAGGCCCTGGTCGCCGGCGCCCTGCTTGTCGAGCTCGTCCTCGTCGCCCTCGACGCGCTTCTCGTACGCGGTGTCGACGCCCTGCGCGATGTCCGGCGACTGCGAGCCGATGGAGACCGAGACGCCGCAGGACGCGCCGTCGAAGCCCTTCTTCGAGGAGTCGTAACCGATCTCGAGGATCTTGTTCCGCACGAGTGTGGGGATGTCGGCGTACGCCTTGGTGGTCACCTCACCGGCCACATGCACCAGACCGGTGGTGATCAAGGTCTCCACGGCGACCCGGGAGGTCGGGTCCTCCCGCAGAAGGGCGTCGAGAATGGTGTCGCTGATCTGGTCAGCGATCTTGTCGGGGTGACCCTCGGTCACGGACTCCGAGGTGAAGAGACGGCGGGACACATCGCTCCCTGGGGTTGCAGCGGCTGCTGGCTGATCATTTTTGGACCGGCCGGGGGGCTGCGCCCCGCGACGTTCCACGAGCAGTTTATCGGTCGCCCTCCCCCGCCGGACCACCCGTCTCGCTCCGTGGGAGCCCTGTCACCTGTGAGGTGACATGAATATGTAGGCCGATCGGCCCCAATCCGCGAGCGTTGTGCCGCATTTCATGGGGTTTCGTACATCCGCCGAGGCGATTCCAAGAATTCATCCGAGTCGTGGAACGACGAGGTCCCACAGCGTGTCCGCGAGAGACTCCTTGGGCCCGTGAGGCACCGGCGTCTCACCGCCGTCCGCGGCGAGCACCACGGCTTCGTTCTCCTCGGAGCCGAAGGTCTTGCCCTCCCCCACCTCATTGACCACAAGCAGGTCGCAGCCCTTGCGGCGAAGCTTGTCGCGGCCGTTGGCGAGGACGTCGTCGGTTTCCGCCGCGAAGCCGACGATCACCTGGGCGGGGCGGGCCCGCTCGACGGAGATCTCGGCGAGGATGTCCGGATTGCGGACCAGTGCGATGGGTGCGGGCTCCTGGCCGTCCTTCTTCTTGATCTTGCCTTCGGCGTAGGCCGAGGGGCGGAAGTCCGCGACAGCCGCTGCCATCACCACGGCGTCGGCGTCCGCCGCCGCCTTGAGCACGGCCTCGCGCAACTGGACCGCCGTACCGACGTGGACCACGTCGACACCCGCGGGGTCCGGCATTCCGGTATTCGCCTCGATGAGCGTGACCCTGGCGCCGCGGGCCACCGCGGTGCGCGCCAGCGCGTACCCCTGCTTGCCGGAGGAGCGGTTCCCCAGGTAGCGGACCGGGTCGAGCGGCTCGCGTGTCCCGCCCGCGCTGACGACCACATGCCGGCCGGCGAGATCCGGGGCGGCGACACCGCGGGCGAGCACCCGGCGGCATGCCTCGAAGATCTCACCGGGATCCGGGAGCCGGCCCTTGCCGGTGTCCACTCCGGTGAGCCGCCCCACGGCCGGCTCGATCACGACGGCTCCGCGGCGGCGCAGCGTCGCCACGTTCTCCTGGGTGGCCGGGTGCTCCCACATCTCGGTGTGCATCGCGGGCGCGAAGACGACCGGGCAGCGTGCGGTCAGGAGCGTATTGGTGAGCAGGTCGTCGGCGAGGCCGTGCGCCGCCTTCGCGAGCATGTCGGCGGTGGCGGGCGCGACGACGACCAGATCGGCGTGCTGTCCGATCCGTACATGCGGAACCTCGTGGACGTCGGACCAGACCTCGGTCGAGACGGGGTTGCCGGAGAGCGCCGACCAGGTTGCCGCGCCGACGAAGTGCAGCGCCGACGCGGTCGGCACCACCCGTACGTCGTGACCCGACTCGGTCAGCTTCCGCAGCAGCTCGCACGCCTTGTACGCGGCGATGCCTCCGCTGACCCCCAGAACGACCTTCGGCTTGTCCACTGACACTGCTGCGTCTCCCCGCATTCGGATGCGTACCTCCCCATGACACACCACAGGCCCGGCGGACACTCCCCCCTCGCTAGCGCTGGGAGGTGCCCCCTGCCGGGCCTGTCGTGAAGGAACAGATAGTGCCTACTGAGCCGGGCCCTCAATGGCCTCCGAGGTCAGCAGACCCGCGTTGATCTCACGCAGGGCGATCGAGAGCGGCTTCTCGTGGACGTGGGTGTCCACCAGCGGACCGACGTACTCGAGCAGACCCTCACCGAGCTGCGAGTAGTACGCGTTGATCTGACGCGCGCGCTTGGCCGCGTAGATCACGAGGCTGTACTTCGAGTCAGTGGCCTCGAGCAGCTCGTCGATCGGCGGGTTGATGATGCCCTCGGGCGCAGTGATGGAAGAGGACACGCTAGGCCTTCCGAAGAACGTGCAAAATGTTCGGACAAAGATCAAACACTGAAGGATTCCGGGGGCCCACGGCGTCAGCCGCTGATGGTCAGCTCCCGGAAGACAGCTGCATCAAGGCTAGCAGCTCACGCGCCACGTCCTCGACGGAGGTGTTGACCAGGGTGGTATCGAACTCCGACTCGGCGGCCAGCTCGACCTTCGCGGCCGCCAGCCGGCGCTCGATGACCTCGGGAGACTCGGTGCCGCGGCCGGTGAGCCGCCGGACCAGCTCGTCCCAGCTCGGCGGGGCCAGGAAGACCAACTGCGATTCCGGCATGGACTCCTTGACCTGCCGCGCGCCCTGGAGATCGATCTCCAGCAGCACGGGCTCGCCCGCCTCGATTCGCTCGAGGACCGCACGGCGCGGTGTGCCGTAGCGATGACCCGCGAACTCGGCCCATTCCAGCAGCTCGCCATTGGCGATCAGCTTGTCGAACTCCCCGTCGGTGACGAAGAAGTACTGAACGCCGTGACGCTCGCCGGGGCGCGGCTTTCTTGTGGTGGCCGACACCGAGAGCCATACCTCGGGGTGGACCTTGCGCATATGGGCGACGACCGTGCTCTTGCCGACCCCGGAGGGGCCGGAGAGCACGGTCAGCCGCGGATGTACCTCTGCTGCCATGCAGCGATTATCCAGGTTCCCGGGAGTGCCCGGGAACGTCAGGCGGCACCGCCGCCGAACTCGCGCTCAAGAGACGCGATCTGGTTGGAGCCGAGACCACGCACACGGCGGCTCTCGGAGATGCCGAGCCGTTCCATGATCTGCTTGGCGCGGACTTTGCCCACGCCAGGCAGGGACTCAAGAAGAGCGGAGACCTTCATCTTGCCGATGACGTCGTTCTCCTGGCCCTGCTTGATGACCTCATGGAGCGAGGCGCCGGAGTGCTTGAGTCGATTCTTGACCTCGGCCCGCTCCCGGCGAGCCGCGGCGGCCTTTTCGAGCGCGGCTGCGCGCTGTTCAGGGGTAAGGGGCGGAAGAGCCACGCCTACGTCACCTCGGATGTCGAACTGTCGGATACGGACCGGTGAGGAACCTAATCGCCCCACACCAGGCGAGCAACGAGCGACGCAATGCACCTGCGCTGCACGTTTGCTCTTCGACGGAGACTAGCGGCCATGGCCGCTCCAGTCAGCGAGAACAGACGAAAAGTCCTGGTCAGCATCGACCGACTAGGACATTTCCGACATAACGACCGACTTTTCGGCCGAGATTCTGTCATTGGGCCGGCTGCGGAGCTTTCCGTCGGTGCCCGGGCACGACCTGCGGCCCCACCTGGGACCGCGCCCGTGGTCGCTCCTGCGCCCGACCGACCGAACCGAAAAGGACCCGGCCCCGCGATGTCCCGGCCTCAGGCGCCGGCGACCGCCGACCGCACCTCGTCCGCGAAGCGTGTCGCCGACTCGCGCAGGGCCGCCACGTCCGGGCCGTGCCGCAGCACACCACGGCTCACGCTCGGGACGACATTGCCCACCGCCGCGCCGAAGACGCCGGGAAGGTCCGCGGGCGTCGCGCCCTGGGCGCCGATGCCGGGGGCGAGCAGCGGGCCGTTGATGTCGAGGTTCACACCGGCGTCTCCCAGCGTCGCTCCGACCACCGCGCCGACCGAGCCGAGCGGCTCGGCGCCCGCGTTCTCGGCCGCCATGTGGTCGAGCATGAGCTGGGCCAGCGAGCGGCCGTCCGCGGTCGTGGAGCGCTGGACCTCCGCGCCCTCCGGGTTCGAGGTGAGGGCCAGCACGAAGACACCCGCACCGGAGACAGCCGCCGCGTCCAGCGCCGGGCGCAGCGAGCCGAAGCCGAGATACGGGGAGACGGTCACGGCGTCCGAGAAGAGCGGCGAGTCCTTGTCGAGGTAGGTCGCCGCGTACGCGCCCATCGTCGAGCCGATGTCTCCGCGCTTGGCGTCCATCAGGACCAGCGCACCCGCGGCACGCGCCTCCTCGACCGCCTTCTCCAGCACGGCGATCCCGCGCGAGCCGAAGCGCTCGAAGAACGCGGACTGCGGCTTGAGCACGGCGACCCGGTCGGCCAGCGCCTCCACGACGGTGCGCGTGAAGCGCTCGAGGCCGGCGATGTCGTCGTTCAGGCCCCACGCGGTCAGCAGGGACCCGTGCGGGTCGATGCCGACGCAGAGCGGTCCGCGGGTGTCCATGGCGTGGCGCAGGCGTGCGCCGAAGGGCGCCGTGGTCTGGAGGGTCATGCGGTGGCCTTTCGGGTCTCGGCGCCGACAGCGTCGGCGAGCGTGTCGTACGGGCCGGCCGCGAGCCGCGCCGCCAGGCCCTTGTGGATGGCGCGGGCGTAGAAGGGCCCCTCGTAGATGAACGCGCTGTAGCCCTGGACCAGCGTGGCGCCCGCCAGGATCCGCTGCCACGCGTCCTCGGCGTTCTCGATGCCCCCGACGCCCACAAGCGTGATCCGGTCGCCCACGCGCGCGTACAGCCGCCGCAGGACCTCCAGCGAGCGGTCCTTCACAGGCGCGCCGGACAGGCCTCCGGCCTCCTTGACCAGCTCGGGGTCGGACTTCAGGCCCAGGCCGTCCCGCGCGATCGTCGTGTTGGTGGCGATGATGCCGTCGAGGCCGAGCTCGAGGGCCAGGTCCGCGACCGCGTCGACATCCTCGTCCGCGAGATCCGGCGCGATCTTGACGAGGAGCGGGACACGACGGTCCGGCACACTCCGGTCGGCGGCCTCGCGTACGGCGGTGAGCAGCGGGCGCAGCGACTCGGTCGCCTGGAGGTTGCGCAGTCCCGGCGTGTTCGGCGACGAGACGTTGACGACCAGGTAGTCGGCGTGGCGCGCGAGTCGCTCGGTGGAGGTCACGTAGTCGCCCACGGCCTCCGCCTCCGGCACGACCTTGGTCTTGCCGATGTTGACGCCGACCGTGGTCGCGAAGACCGCCCTGCGGGCGCCCAGGCGCTCCGCCACGGCCGCGGAGCCCTCGTTGTTGAAGCCCATGCGGTTGATCAGCGCACGGTCCGGTACGAGCCGGAAGAGCCGCTTCTTGGGATTGCCGGGCTGCGGCTGCGCGGTGACCGTGCCGATCTCGATGTGGTCGAAGCCGAGCATCGACATGCCGTCGATGGCGACGGCGTTCTTGTCGAAGCCGGCGGCGAGGCCGAAGGGACCGTGCATCCGCAGGCCCAGCGCCTCGGTGCGCAGCTCCTTGTAGCGGGGCGCGAATGCCGCCGCGACGAACGTCCGCAGTACGGGGATGCGGACCGCGAGGCGGATCCAGCGGAAGGCCAGGTAGTGGGCCTCCTCCGGATCCATTCGCTTGAAGACCAGGTTGAAGAAGAGCTTGTACATGAAGGCGTCCTCACGCTCTGTTCTCTGGGGTGACACCCCAGACCCCGAGAGGGGACACCGTTCCCGGTGTCCCCTCCCCGATTGCCTGCCCGCTACCGGTCCGCGGGGACTGCTAGTCGCGGGCCGCGTTCAGGTGTTCCGCGTGCTCCTGGAGCGAACGGACGCCCACACCTCCGTGGTTGAGCGCGTCGATGCCCTGCACGGCGGCGGCGAGCGCCTGGACGGTCGTCAGGCACGGTACGGAGCGCGCCACGGCCGCAGTACGGATGTCGTAGCCGTCGAGGCGGCCGCCGGTGCCGTACGGGGTGTTGACGATGAGGTCGACTTCGCCGTCGTGGATCAGCTGGACGATGGTCCGCTCGCCGTTCGGGCCCTCACCCTCGCTCTGCTTGCGCACGACGGTGGCGTTGATGCCGTTGCGCTTGAGCACCTCGGCAGTGCCGGACGTGGCGAGCAGCTCGAAGCCGTGGGCAACCAGCTCACGTGCCGGGAAGATCATCGAGCGCTTGTCGCGGTTGGCGACCGAGATGAAGGCGCGGCCCTTTGTGGGCAGCGGCCCGTAGGCGCCGGCCTGCGACTTGGCGTACGCCGTGCCGAAGACCGAGTCGATGCCCATGACCTCGCCGGTGGAACGCATCTCCGGGCCGAGGACGGTGTCGACGCCGCGGCCGTGGATGTCGCGGAAGCGCGACCACGGCATCACGGCCTCCTTGACGGAGATCGGAGCGTCCATCGGGAGAGTGCCGCCGTCGCCGTTCGCGGGCAGCATGCCTTCCGCGCGCAGTTCGGCGATGGTCGCGCCGAGCGAGATGCGGGCGGCGGCCTTGGCCAGCGGCACCGCGGTCGCCTTGGAGGTGAAGGGGACCGTGCGCGAGGCACGCGGGTTGGCCTCGAGTACGTACAGGATGTCGCCGGCCATCGCGAACTGGATGTTGATGAGTCCGCGGACGCCGACGCCCTTGGCGATGGCCTCGGTCGAGGCCCTCAGCCGCTTGATGTCGAAGCCGCCCAGCGTGATCGGGGGCAGTGCGCACGCCGAGTCGCCGGAGTGGATCCCGGCCTCCTCGATGTGCTCCATCACGCCGCCGAGGTAGAGCTCGGTGCCGTCGTAGAGCGCGTCGACGTCGATCTCGATCGCGTCGTCGAGGAAGCGGTCGACCAGGACCGGGCGGGTGGGGCTGATCTCGGTGGACTCGGCGATGTACGACTCGAGACGCGCCTCTTCGTACACGATCTCCATGCCGCGCCCGCCCAGCACGTACGACGGGCGTACGAGGACGGGGTAGCCGATCTCGTCGGCGATGGCCTTGGCCCCGGCGAAGGTGGTCGCGGTGCCGTGCTTGGGGGCCGGGAGGCCGGCCTCGGCGAGTACCTGGCCGAAGGCGCCGCGGTCCTCGGCGGAGTGGATGGCCTCGGGCGAGGTGCCGACGATCGGCACGCCGTTGTCCTTGAGCGCCTGCGCGAGACCCAGCGGGGTCTGGCCGCCGAGCTGGACGATGACGCCCGCGATCGGCCCGGCCTGGGACTCCACGTGCACGATCTCCAGGACGTCCTCCAGGGTGAGCGGCTCGAAGTACAGCCGGTCCGAGGTGTCGTAGTCGGTGGAGACGGTCTCGGGGTTGCAGTTGACCATCACGGTCTCGTAGCCGGCGTCGCTCAGGGCGAAGGAGGCGTGGACACAGGAGTAGTCGAACTCGATGCCCTGGCCGATGCGGTTCGGACCCGAGCCGAGGATGATCACGGCGGGCTTCTCGCGCGGCGCGACCTCGCTCTCCTCGTCGTACGAGGAGTAGAAGTACGGCGTGTTGGCGGCGAATTCGGCGGCGCAGGTGTCGACCGTCTTGTAGACCGGGCGGATGCCGAGCGCGTGCCGGACCTCGCGTACGACGTCCTCGCGCAGGCCGCGGATCTCGGCGATCTGGGCGTCGGAGAAACCGTGGCGCTTGGCCTCGGCGAGCAGCTCGGGGTCGAGCTTCTCGGCGGCGGCGAGGTCGTCCGCGTGCTCCTTGATCAGGAAGAGCTGGTCGACGAACCACGGGTCGATCTTCGTCGCCTCGAAGACCTCCTCGGGCGTGGCGCCCGCGCGGATGGCCTGCATGACGGTGTTGATCCGGCCGTCGGTGGGGACCTGGGCGGTGAGCAGCAGCTGCGCCTTGTCGCCGGGCTCACCGGTGAAGGAGAACTGCGAGCCCTTCTTCTCCAGCGAACGCAGCGCCTTGTTGAGCGCCTCGGTGAAGTTCCGGCCGATCGCCATGGCCTCGCCCACCGACTTCATGGTGGTGGTGAGGGTCGCGTCGGCGGAGGGGAACTTCTCGAAGGCGAAGCGCGGCACCTTGACCACGACGTAGTCGAGCGTGGGCTCGAAGGACGCCGGGGTCTTCTCCGTGATGTCGTTGGGGATCTCGTCGAGGGTGTAGCCGACGGCGAGCCGGGCGGCGATCTTGGCGATCGGGAAGCCGGTGGCCTTCGACGCGAGAGCGGAGGAGCGCGAGACGCGCGGGTTCATCTCGATGACGATGATCCGGCCGTCGTCGGGATTGACGGCGAACTGGATGTTGCAGCCGCCGGTGTCGACGCCGACCTCGCGGATGATCGCGATACCGATGTCGCGCAGCCGCTGGTACTCGCGGTCGGTGAGCGTCATCGAGGGGGCGACGGTGATGGAGTCGCCGGTGTGCACGCCCATCGGGTCGAAGTTCTCGATGGAGCAGACGACCACGACGTTGTCGTGCTTGTCGCGCATCAGCTCCAGCTCGTACTCCTTCCAGCCGAGGATGGACTCCTCCAGGAGCACCTCGGTGGTCGGGGAGAGCGTGAGACCCTGTCCGGCGATCCGGCGCAGCTCGTCCTCGTTGTGGGCGAAGCCGGAGCCCGCGCCGCCCATGGTGAAGGACGGGCGGACGACGACGGGGTAGCCGCCGAGCTCATCGACGCCCTTGATCACGTCGTCCATGGAGTGGCAGATGACGGAGCGGGCGGACTCGCCGTGGCCGATCTTGGCGTTGACGGCCTCGACCACGCCCTTGAACAGGTCGCGGTCCTCGCCCTTGTTGATGGCCTCGACGTTGGCGCCGATCAGCTCGACGCCGTACTTCTCCAGCACACCCTGCTCGTGCATGGAGATCGCGGTGTTGAGCGCGGTCTGGCCGCCGAGGGTCGGCAGCAGCGCGTCGGGGCGCTCCTTGGCGATGATCTTCTCGACGAACTCGGGCGTGATCGGCTCGACGTAGGTGGCGTCGGCGATCTCCGGGTCGGTCATGATCGTCGCCGGGTTGGAGTTCACCAGGATGACCCGCAGGCCCTCGGACTTGAGGACGCGGCAGGCCTGGGTGCCGGAGTAGTCGAACTCGGCGGCCTGGCCGATGACGATCGGGCCGGAGCCGATGACCAGGACGGACTGGATATCGGAGCGCTTAGGCACGCTGGCCCTCCATCAGGGATACGAAGCGGTCGAAGAGGTACGCGGCGTCGTGCGGGCCGGCGGCCGCCTCGGGGTGGTACTGGACGCTGAAGGCCGGCCGGTCGAGCAGCCGCAGGCCCTCGACCACGTTGTCGTTGAGGCAGACGTGGGAGACCTCGGCGCGGCCGTAGGGGGTGTCGGAGACCGTGTCGAGCGGAGCGTCGACGGCGAAGCCGTGGTTGTGCGCGGTGACCTCGACCTTGCCGGTGGAGCGGTCCTGCACGGGCTGGTTGATGCCGCGGTGGCCGTACTTCAGCTTGTACGTGCCGAAGCCGAGCGAGCGGCCGAGCAGCTGGTTGCCGAAGCAGATGCCGAAGAGCGGCGTCCTGCGCTCGAGTACGCCCTTGACGACGGTCAGATCGGCGGTGGCCGGGTCGCCGGGGCCGTTGGAGAGGAACACGCCGTCGGGGTTGACCGCGTACACCTCCTCGACCGTGGCGGTGGCGGGCAGGACGTGCACCTCGATGCCGCGCTCGGCCATGCGGTGCGGGGTCATGCCCTTGATGCCGAGGTCTATGGCGGCGACGGTGAACTTCTTGGTGCCGATCGCCGGGACGACGTACGTCCGGTCCGTCGCGACCTCGGCGGAGAGATTCGCGCCCTTCATCCCAGGGGCTTCCTGCACCCGGGCCAGCAGTGCGGTCTCGTCGGCGAGAGAGTCGCCCGAGAAGATGCCGACGCGCATCGCGCCGCGCTCACGCAGATGGCGGGTGAGCGCGCGGGTGTCGATGCCGCTGATGCCGACCACGCCCTGGGCGACGAGCTCGTCGTCCAGGGAGCGCCGGGAGCGCCAGTTGGAGGGCACGCGCGCGGGGTCGCGTACGACATAGCCCGCGACCCAGATCCGCCGGGACTCGTCGTCCTCGTCGTTGACGCCGGTGTTCCCGACGTGCGGGGCGGTCATCACGACGACCTGGCGGTGGTACGACGGGTCGGTGAGGGTCTCCTGGTAGCCGGTCATGCCGGTGTTGAACACCGCCTCGCCGAAGGTCTCCCCCACGGCACCGTAGGCGCGGCCGCGGAACATGCGGCCGTCCTCCAGGACGAGTACGGCGGGAGACACCCCTGGCCTCTTCGAGGCGTGCCCCGGATTGGAGGTCGTCATCGTGCGGTGCCTTCCGTCGTGTTGATCATGTTGTTGATGGATTCGACCCAGCCGGTGTGCTCGGCCGAGCGGTCGGCGCGGAACCCGGAGTCGATCAGCTTGTCCCCGTGCGCCCAGGTGACGACGAGGAGTCCGCCCTCGGTGAGGACCTTGCCCGCGATGCCCTTGTCGAGCCTGGCCTCGCGCAACTGCGCTGCCGGGATGAAGAAGTCGGGCGCGCCGGGGCGTACGACGTCCAGGCCCGCGTCGGTGAGCGTGAGTTCCACGCGGCTGCGGGCGCCCAGGCCGTGGGCCACGATCCGGTCGAGCCACTGTCCGGCGGTCGTGGAGCCGTGGTAGCGGCCGCTCATGGTCGCTGTCGCCTCGCCCGGCGACTCGGGCGCGGTGGGCAGCTCGGGCAGATCGGACTGGAGACTGCCGCGCCACTTCCATCCCTGGCGCATCAGCCAGTAGACGAAGGCGATGAAGAGCAGCAGGCCGACGACCCAGCCTGCGCGGGCGGCCCAGTCGGTGACTTCCGCCGACTTCTGCTCGGCGGCGTACTGGATGAGAGATGTCACGCGAGATTCCCGTCGACGACCGTTGCCCGACCCCTCAGGAAGGTGTGGGTGACGCGTCCGGGCAGCTCGCGCCCCTCGTAGGGGGTGTTGCGGCTGCGGGACGCGAAGCCCGCGGGGTCCACCACTCCACGGTATGCCGGATCGACGAGCGTGAGGTTTGCGGGCTCACCTGCCGAGACCGGCCTTCCGTGGCCCTCCAGGCGGCCGATCTGAGCGGGCCGGAAGGACATCCGGTCCGCGACGCCGGCCCAGTCGATGAGGCCGGTGTCGACCATCGTCTGCTGAACGACGGAGAGCGCGGTCTCCAGGCCCACCATGCCCATGGCGGCCGCGGCCCACTCGCAGTCCTTGTCCTCGTGCGGGTGCGGGGCGTGGTCGGTGGCGACGCAGTCGATGGTGCCGTCGGCGAGAGCCTCACGCAGGGCCAGGACATCGGCCTCGGTGCGCAGCGGCGGGTTCACCTTGTAGACGGGGTTGTACGAGCGTACGAGCTCATCCGTGAGCAGCAGGTGGTGCGGGGTCACCTCGGCGGTGACGTTCCAGCCCTTGGACTTGGCCCAGCGGACGATCTCGACGGAGCCGGCCGTGGAGAGGTGGCAGATGTGCACCCGGGAACCGACGTGGGCGGCGAGAAGGACATCGCGCGCGATGATCGACTCCTCGGCGACGGCCGGCCATCCGCCGAGGCCGAGCTCGGCGGAGACGACGCCCTCGTTCATCTGGGCGCCCTCGGTGAGGCGGGGCTCCTGGGCGTGCTGGGCCACGACGCCGTCGAAGGCCTTCACGTACTCCAGCGCGCGGCGCATGATCACCGCGTCGTCGACGCACTTGCCGTCGTCGGAGAAGACCTTCACGCCGGCGGCGGAGTCGTTCATCGCGCCGAGTTCGGCGAGCTTCTTGCCCTCGAGGCCGACGGTGACGGCGCCGATGGGCTGCACGTCGCAGTAGCCGGACTCCTTGCCGAGGCGGTACACCTGCTCGACGACACCGGCGGTGTCGGCGACCGGGAAGGTGTTGGCCATGGCGTGCACGGCGGTGAAACCGCCGACAGCGGCCGCCTTGGTGCCGGTGAGGACGGTCTCGGAGTCCTCGCGGCCCGGCTCACGCAGGTGGGTGTGCAGGTCGACGAGGCCCGGCAGCAGGATCTGCCCCTCGGCCTCGACAACGGTCGCACCGTCCGCGCTCAGCCCGGTGCCGACCTGCGCGATGGTCTCGCCGTCGATCAGGACGTCCCGCGCCTCGCCGCCCAGGACCTTCGCGCCACGGATAAGAATCTTGCTCATGGTTACTTGCTCTCCTCGGTGCGCGCGTGGGTGGGGCTGACGGCGGGCTCGTTGCCGCCCAGAAGCAGATACAGGACGGCCATGCGGGTCGAGACGCCGTTGGCGACCTGCTCGACGGCCGTACAGCGGTCGGAGTCGGCGACCTGGGCGGTGATCTCCATGCCGCGGTTCATCGGTCCGGGGTGCATCACGATGGCGTGTTCGGGCATCCGGGCCATGCGGTCGCCGTCCAGGCCGTAGCGGCGCGAGTACTCGCGCTCGGTCGGGAAGAAAGCGGCGTTCATCCGCTCGCGCTGCACCCGGAGCATCATCACGGCGTCGGACTTCGGCAGCACCTCGTCCAGGTTGTACGAGACCTCGCACGGCCAGCTCTCGACACCGATCGGCACCAGGGTGGGCGGGGCGACCAGGGTGACCTGGGCGCCGAGGGTGTTGAGCAGCAGGACGTTGGAGCGGGCCACCCGGCTGTGCAGCACGTCGCCGACGATCGTGATGCGGCGCCCCGCGAGGTCACGCCCTATCCCGGCATCCGGGCCGACCAGGCGGCGGCGCATGGTGAAGGCGTCGAGCAGCGCCTGGGTGGGGTGTTCGTGGGTGCCGTCGCCGGCGTTGACGACCGCGCCGTCGATCCAGCCGGAGGTGGCGAGCCGGTAGGGGGCTCCGGAGGCGCCGTGCCGGATGACGACGGCGTCCGCGCCCATCGCCTCCAGCGTCAGCGCGGTGTCCTTGAGGGACTCGCCCTTGGAGACCGATGACCCCTTGGCGGAGAAGTTGATCACGTCGGCGGAGAGCCGCTTGGCAGCGGCCTCGAAGGAGATCCGGGTCCGGGTCGAGTCCTCGAAGAAGAGGTTGACGACGGTACGGCCGCGCAGGGTCGGCAGCTTCTTGATCGGCCGGTCCGCGACCCGGGCCATCTCCTCGGCGGTGTCGAGGACGAGAACGGCGTCGTCGCGGGTGAGGTCGGCGGCCGAGATGAGGTGACGCTTCATCTGGGTGTGCTCCGTTGTCTGGAAGTCGTGGGTCCGGGGGCCGGCGCGGAGCCGCCAGGGGATGCGGCCCCGGACAGCACAGCGGCATGCGGGCGCGCGGGTGGCACGTCCGTACGAGGGTTCACAGGGGCGTACGGAGCGGTGCTACTGCTCGCCGGCCGGGGCGGTCTCGTGCACACCGAGCAGCACGGTGTCGCGACCGTCCTCCTCGGCGAGCTGAACCTTGACCGTCTCCCGCAGCGACGTGGGGAGGTTCTTGCCGACGTAGTCGGCGCGGATGGGGAGTTCGCGGTGGCCGCGGTCGACCAGGACAGCGAGCTGCACGGCGCGCGGCCGGCCGATGTCGCCCAGCGCGTCGAGCGCGGCGCGGATGGTGCGGCCGGAGAAGAGCACGTCGTCGACGAGGACGACCAGCCGGTCGTCGACGCCGTCACCGGGGATCTCGGTGCGCGCCAGCGTGCGGGCGGGCCGCATACGCAGGTCGTCGCGGTACATGGTGATGTCGAGGGAGCCGACCGGAATCTTCCGGCCGGTGATCTCTTCGAGCTTGTCGGCCAGCCGGCGGGCGAGGAACACACCGCGGGTCGGAATGCCGAGAAGCACCACGTCGTCGGCGCCTTTCGCGCGTTCGACGATCTCGTGGGCGATGCGGGTCAGTACCCGCGCGATGTCGGGAGCCTCGAGAACGGGGCGTGCCACACCGGAACTGTCGTGCGTGTCCATATGAAACGGACCTCCTTCTCCGCCTCACGGGACGGACCTTAAAGGACGTCGGAATTACGCCATACACGTTACCAGGGCCTTGCGCCGCCCCGGCTCCCGACCCTCGTCCCGCCCCGGGCGGGACCCGGCGCGGACCATTCGGCTTGACGAGTCCAAGTAACGCTGCGTAACCTCACAGTGAGTGACCAGCCGCGCGGCGGAGCCGCACGTCGACACAGTGTCCGGGGAGCTATATGTCCAGCGAATACGCAAAACAGCTCGGGGCCAAGCTCCGCGCCATCCGCACCCAGCAGGGGCTTTCCCTCCACGGCGTGGAGGAGAAGTCCCAGGGCCGCTGGAAGGCCGTCGTGGTCGGCTCGTACGAGCGTGGCGACCGTGCCGTGACCGTGCAGCGCCTCGCCGAGCTGGCGGACTTCTACGGCGTCCCTGTGCAGGAACTCCTTCCTGGCACCACGCCGGGCGGGGCCGCCGAGCCGCCGCCGAAGCTCGTCCTGGACCTGGAGCGCCTGGCCCACGTCCCGCAGGAGAAGGCCGGCCCTCTCCAGCGGTACGCCGCCACGATCCAGTCCCAGCGCGGCGACTACAACGGCAAGGTGCTGTCGATCCGCCAGGACGACCTGCGCACCCTCGCGGTCATCTACGACCAGTCGCCGTCGGTCCTGACCGAGCAGCTCATCAGCTGGGGCGTGCTCGACGCGGACGCGCGGCGCGCGGTCGGGCATGAAGAGGGCTGACGCCACTTCAGGAGAAACGTCACCTCGGAGGGCGAACCCGGTTGTTCCGGGTTCGCCCTCCGGTGCGTTTCGGGCCTCATCGCCGGGCGTTTTGGGCCTCATCCCCGGCATCAGCCACCGCGGCGGAAAATGCACCGGGCCCGTGGCCGAGGACTCATCGTCTTCGGCCACGGGCCCGGTGAAGGCGGTTGCGCCCTAGTCGCGGCGCAGACTCGGCTTGAGGTCCTTGAAGCGGCCGAGCAGGCCGTTCACGAACGACGGGGACTCTTCGGTGGAGAACTCCTTGGCGAGTTGCACCGCCTCGTCGATCACCACCGCGTCCGGGGTCTCGTCCACCCACACCAGCTCGTACGCCCCGAGCCGGATGATGTTCCGGTCGACGACCGGCATCCGGTCGAGCGTCCAGCCGACCGAGTAGGTGGCGATGAGGTCGTCGATCCGGTCCGCGTACTCCGCGTACCCCTCGACCAGCTCCATCGTGTATTCGCCGACCGGCGGCTGCCGATCATCGGTCCGCGCGTGCCGCATCCAGTCCGCGAGGACCGTCTGCACGGAGGCACCGCGCTGGTCGGCCTCGAAGAGGATCTGGAAGGCGCGCTTACGGGCCTTGTTCCGGGCAGCCACGGTTAGCTGTTCACCCGGCCGAGGTACTCACCGGAGCGGGTGTCGACCTTGATCTTCTCACCGGTGGTGATGAAGAGCGGGACGCCGATCTCAAAACCGGTCTCCAGCGTGGCCGGCTTGGAGCCGCCGGTGGAGCGGTCGCCCTGGACGCCCGGCTCGGTGTGCTGGATGACCAGCTCGACGGCGGCCGGCAGCTCGACGTAGAGCACCTCGCCCTCGTGCGTGGCGACGCTGGCCGTGAAGCCCTCGATCAGGTAGTTGGCGGCGTCACCGACAGACTTGCGGTCGACCATCAGCTGGTCGTACGTCTGCATGTCCATGAAGACGAAGTACTCGCCGTCCATGTACGAGAACTGCATGTCGCGGCGGTCGACGGTGGCCGTCTCGACCTTCACGCCGGCGTTGAACGTCTTGTCGACGACCTTGCCGGAGAGCACGTTCTTGAGCTTGGTGCGCACGAAAGCAGGGCCCTTGCCGGGCTTGACGTGCTGGAACTCGACGACGGACCAGAGCTGGCCTCCGTCGAGCTTGAGCACCATGCCGTTCTTGAGGTCGTTCGTGGAAGCCACGGTTGCGGAATCTCCTGGACTGACGCTGGTGGACGACCGAGGAAGCGCGCTGCAGCGAAGCTAGAGCGCGAGCAGCTCCTTGGTCGTGATGGTGAGTAGCTCGGGTCCGCCGTCCGCCTCCTGGCGTACGACGAGCGTGTCATCGATCCGGACACCGCCCCGGCCCGGGAGGTGGACCCCCGGTTCGACGGTGACCGGCACACAAGCGTCCAGTTTACCCATGGCCGCAGGGGCCAGCTGCGGGTCCTCGTCGATTTCGAGCCCGACACCGTGCCCGGTGAGCGGCGCGAGGCCCTCGCCATGGCCAGCAGAGTCCAGGATCTGCCGGGTCGCACGGTCCACATCGCGGTACGCGGCGCCCGGCACCAGGGACTCCCGGCCGGCCCGCTGAGCGGCGAAGACAAGGTCGTACAGCTCGATCTGCCAGTCCGCCGGGGTCGTCCCGATCACAAACGTACGGCCGATCTCGCACCGGTAGCCGCGGTAGTTGGCACCGACGCAGACGGAGAGAAAATCGCCCTCCTCGACCCGGCGGTCGGAGGGCCGGTGGCCGCCCAGCCCGGAGTTGGGCCCGGTGGCCACCGAGGTCGCGAAGGCCGGGCCGTCGGCGCCGTGGTCGACGAGCCGGCGCTCCAGCTCCAGCGCGAGATGCCGCTCGGTGCGGCCCACCAGGATCGACTCCAGGAGTTCGCCGAGGGCTTGGTCGGTGATCTCCGCCGCGATCCGCAGACAGGCGATCTCCTCCTCGTCCTTGACGAGGCGCTGCTGCTCGACGGCGAGACCGAGGTCGGCGAGGCGCAGCCGGGGCGCCACCGAGCCCATCGCCCGGTGTCTGGCGATGGTCAGATGGTGTTCCTCGACGGCCAGCGACTCCATCCCGGCCGTCCTGGCCAGCTCTGCGGCCGCGACCGCCGGATCACCGGCCGAGGTCGACAGGACGGTCAGCCGCAGCTGCTCATCAGGACGGCCGTCGGCGGGATCGCCAGTGGGCGTACGGGGGCAGAGCAGGACGTCTTCGCCCGGGCCGAGCAGCAGTACCGCGCCGGGCGGCGCTCCGCCCGCGAGATAACGGACATTGGCGGGGCGGGACACCAGTGCCCCGGGGCTGCCGGTCGCCGCGCACCGGTCACGCAGCCTGCCGCGGCGGAACCCATACACCTCTGACATGCCACGAGCCTACGAGCGTCGGCCCGGCCCGGCCCGGTCAGCGCGTCCGACCGGGGTGCGCACGCGGGTGCGCGGCCTACCAGTTCGGCGGGCTGGCGATGGAACGGGCGAGCACGTCGTCGAGGACCCGGGCCGTCGTCTCCACGTCGTACTTGGAGTTGTCGATGATCGGCAGCCCCGATCCGTACCAGCCGGCCATCCGGCCGTGGATGCTCGCGACTTCCTCGTCCGAGAGACGGCGGTTTCCGCTGCGCTCGGCGTTGCGCTCCAGGACGATCTCGAGGCCCGGGAGCAGGACGACGGGCAGCAGACCGGGGCCGACATGACGCTTCCAGCCGCCGAGGCCGACGACGGGACGGTCGGGGAAGACCGCGTCGTCGAGGATGCAGGAGATCCCGTTGGCCAGGAAGTTGCGGGCGGCGAAGCCGCAGGTGCGGCGGGCGAGGCGGTACTGGGCCTCGGAGTGGTCGTTCCAGCCGGACTGCGGGTCGGCGAAGCCGGAGCAGACCCATTCGCGGACATCATCGAGGCTGATGTGTGCGGTGGGAACACGGCGTCCGGCCGCCCAGTGGCGGGCCACGGTCGTCTTCCCGGCGCCCGCAGGGCCGATCAGCAGGACGGCGAGGGTGGTCGCGCCGGTGCCGATTTCGGCGGGCAGCGGGGCGGGTATGGGAACCGGCCCACCGGGCGGCAGCGGCACGTGCCCCGTCGCGTCGCGGGACGGCGGCGCGGAGGCGTGCTGAGGGGCGGGACTCGTCCAGCCCGGGGAGGGATGACCGCCATGCGGCTGGGGAGGCCCTGCGGGAGCCGCGGGACGCCCGCCCTGCGGCCGGCCCTGCGGCGGCGGAGGACCGGCGGGAGCCGCGGGAC
>NZ_JBSFUK010000046.1:0-23834 GCF_053591755.1 Streptomyces sp. NPDC002926 | reverse complement strand
GCCGCGACGGCCGTGCCGTACGTCGCGGCCGCGCGCGCCGCCGCGGCGGGCATCGCCTTCGGCCGCTGCCCCAAAGCCGAGAAGCTGCCCGATTCGATCCAGTGCGGCACGGTGAGGGTCCCGCTCGACTACGCCGAGCCCTTCGGCCGGCAGATCGAGCTGACCGTCAGCCGCGGGAAGGCGACCGGCGGGCCGGCCGAGTACCAGGGCGCGTTCGTCTACAACCCCGGCGGTCCCGGCGCCTCCAGCATGTACTTCCCGATGGCCGCCGCGCTCCCCGAGTGGGAGGGGATCGCCCGCGCGTACGACATCGTCGGCTACTCCCCGCGCGGTGTCGGCCGCTCAGCGCCGCTCTCCTGCGTGGCCCCGGCCGACTTCCTCAAGGCGCCGACCCTGGCTCCGCTCCACCCCTCCCCCTCGTACAAGCAGGAGCGAATCGCGCAGGCGAAGGCGTACGCGCAGGGCTGCGCGCGGAACGCCGGACCTGCGCTGCGCCACTACACCTCGCTCAACAACGCCCTTGACCTGGATGTGCTGCGGGCGGCGCTCGGCGAGCGGAGGCTTACCTTCATGGGCGCCTCGTACGGCACCTACTTCGGCGCGCTGTACGCGACCCTCTTCCCGTCCCATGTCCGCCGCATGGTCTTCGACTCGGCGGTCAACCCGGCCACGAACCAGATCTGGTACCGCAGCAATCTCGACCAGTCGTTCGCTTTCGAGAGCCGTTGGGCGGATTTCCGCGCCTGGGTCGCCAAGCACGACAAGACGTACCACCTGGGCGCCACGGCCGAGGCGGTGGCGCAGACGTACGACCAGGTGCGTTCCCGGCTCGCCGAAAAGCCCGCGGGCGGCAAGGTCGGCCCCGGCGAGCTGCACCAGGCGTTCCTCGGGGTCGGCTACTACGACGACTACTGGACGGAGCGCGCCGAAGCGCTGTCCGAGTATCTGAAGGGCAATGCGAAGCCGCTGATCGACCAGGCGGCGCCGGAGCCGGCCGAGGCGCCGGAGGCGGAGAACGGCAAAGCCGTCTACACGGCCGTCGAGTGCAACGACGCCCCTTGGCCGACGGACTGGGAGGTGTGGGACCGCGACAACAGCGCGCTGGCGCTCATCGCACCGTTCGAGACCTGGGACAACGTCTGGATGAATCTTCCGTGCGCCTACTGGCCTGCCCCGCGGCAGCAGCCGCTGGAGGTGCGCACCAGGCCCGGCGAGCTGCCTCCGGTGCTGATCCTGGCGGCGGAGCGGGACGCGGCGACGCCGTACGAGGGGGCGCGTGAGCTGGCGCGGCGGCTGACGGGTTCCGTGCTGATCACGGAGGAGGACGCCGGTACGCACGGCATCGGCGGCGGCAGCAACAAGTGCGTCAACGGCTATCTGGAGGACTATCTGCTGCACGGGATGACGCCGGTGCGGCGCGCTGCATGCGCGCCGCACCCGGAGCCGGACCCGGTGTCGCTGGACCGGAGAGCGGCGAGCCCCAGGCTGCCGCACACCGTCTGATCTTCCGGGTCGGGGATGGCCGGGCCCGCTCCGTGCGGGCCCGGCCACCATGCTTTTCAGGCGAGTCCGGCCACCAGATCGGCGACGGACTTGCGGCGGCCGGTGTAGAACGGCACCTCCTCGCGGACGTGCATCCGGGCCTCGGAGGCGCGCAGATGACGCATCAGGTCGACGATGCGGTACAGCTCGTCGGCCTCGAAGGCCAGGATCCATTCGTAGTCACCGAGCGAGAACGACGCGACCGTGTTGGCGCGCACGTCGGGGAAGCCGCGGGCCATCTTGCCGTGATCGGCGAGCATCCGGCGACGGTCCTCGTCCGGCAGCAGGTACCAGTCGTAGGAGCGCACGAAGGGGTAGACGCTGACGTAGTCGCGCGGCGTCTCGTCCGCCAGGAAGGCCGGGATGTGCGACTTGTTGAACTCGGCGGGACGGTGCAGCGCCATGTTCGACCAGACCGGCTCGAGCGCGCGGCCCAGCTTGGTGCGCCGGAAGAGGTTGTACGCAGCCTGGAGCTCGTCCGAGGTCTCCGCGTGCCACCAGATCATGACGTCCGCGTCGGCACGCAGACCGGACACGTCGTACGTGCCACGCACGGTGATGTCCTTCGCGGCGAGCTGGTCGAACAGCTCCTGGACCTCGTCGGCGTAGCCGGCGCGGTCCTCGGGGAGGAGATCGCGCAGCCTGAAGACGGACCACAGGGTGTAGCGGACGACCTCGTTGAGGTCCTTCGCCTTCTTCCCCGCGTTGGGAATCTTTTCCGGTGCAGTCATGTGGCTATTCTCCCGCGTCGTCCCCGGTGCCTCGCACCAGGGTGGACGTGGCGATGATCTCGTCGGCCGCGCGCTGCGCGCCGGCGATGCAGGCGGGGATGCCGACGCCGTCGTACGCCGCTCCGCAGACCCTGAGGCCCGGCAGCTTGGCGACCTCGTCGCGGATCCGGGCGACACGCGCGAGATGCCCGACGGGGTACTGCGGCAGTCCGCCGATCCACCGGGTCACCTCGGTGGCCACCGGTGCGGCGGCGAGTCCTGTCGCCTCACCGAGGTCGCGCAGCGATACACCGACGAGTTCGGCGTCCTCGCGGTGCAGATGCTCCTCCTCGCCGTACCGCCCGATGGAGGTACGCAGCACGAAGAGGTCGGTAGAACTCTCGTCGACCCACGCCCACTTGCGGGTGGAGAAGGTGGACGCCTTGATGGTGCGGCCGTCGACGGGCGGCACCAGGAAACCGCTGATCTCCGGGAGCCCGGCCAGGTCCGCTCGGCGGAAAGCCATGGTGACCAGGGCCATGGAGGCGTACTCGACCTGACCGAGCTCTGCGGCGGCCGCCGGTGACTCGGCGGCGAGCAGCGCGGCCGCGGACCAGGCGGGGGTCGCGAGCAGCACACCGTCGGCGGCGATGACCCGCTGGTCGGTGCGGATCTGCCAGCCCTCGGCAGTGCGGGTCATCCCGAGGACGGGCGTCTCCATGAGGATCTCGCCGCCCTGCGCGCGCACGGCGTCGGCGACGGCGGGCGGCAGCTGCCCCACGCCGCCGTCGATGCCCATGAACACCGGGCCGGCCGAATGCTGCTGCGCCGCCCTCGCCTGGATGTCCCGTACGGCAGCGAGCAGCGAGTCATGGGTCTTCGCCGCCTCGAAGAGCTGAGGGACTGCGGCACGCATCGAGATGCGGTACGCGTCTCCCGCGTACACGCCGCCGAGCAGCGGTTCGACCAGCCGGTCGACGACTTCGCGGCCGAGGCGTTCGGCGACGTACGCGCCGACCGCGACGTCGTCGCCGAGCTCGGCGGGCGCGAGGTCGCGCTCCCGGGCGATACGGGCGACGCCCTCGGTCGAGAGCAGCCCCGCGAGGGCTGCCGGGTCGCCCGGCACGCCCATCACATGGCCCTTGGGCATCGGGCGCAGCGCGTCGCGGGTCCAGACGCAGGCGGTGGAGGTGGCGGGCGGCCGGAGCCGGTCGGCGAGGCCGACGGCGCGGGCCAGTTCGACAGCTTCGGGCCGGCGGGCGAGCATCGACTCGGCGCCGAGATCGACGGGGGCACCCTCGATCTCGCCGGTCTGCAGCTTGCCGCCGAGCCGGTCGGTGGCCTCGAGGAGGGTGACGCGCACACCGGAGTCGAGCAGCCGGTGCGCGGCCGCGAGGCCGGCGATGCCGCCTCCGATGACGACGACATGACTCGTATGTGTGTGCGCGTTCATGGAGCAACTCTCTCAGACCCGTAACGAGTCCTGACCGTGACCGCTTCGGGACCGGAAAGGGGCAACCCCCGGAGCGGCATCGAACGTCGAACCGGCGACACTCACCACCTGTCCCCGGGGGGCCTGTATGCGTGCACGTCGTACGGTCGCGGCACTGTTTCTCACCGCTTCACTCGCCCTCGCGGGGTGCGGCGGCGGGGCGGACGACATGTCCAGGGCGGACGGCAAGTCGGCCCCGGAGCCCGCGGCGGAGGGGGCGGCGGGCTCGGGGTACGCCGCCGACAAGGACTCCGGCGCCCGGCAGACCCAGCCGAACCAGCCGAAGCGGTCCTTGCTGCCGGCTCACATCATCCGCACGGCCGAGCTCGATGTGGAGGTCAAGGACGCCACCAAGGCGCTCGCCGCGGCCCGCAGGACGGCTGAGAACGCCGGCGGCCATGTCGCAGGCGAGACCACCGAGCGGATCGACGACACCCATGTGACCTCGCGCGTCGTCCTGCGCGTCCCGCAGGAGAAGTATGACGCGGTCCTCGCCGAGCTCGCCGGCGCGGGAAAGCTGCTCTCCCGCAAGGCCGACGCCAAGGACGTGACCGACCAGGTCGTCGACGTGGAGAGCCGCATAGCGACGCAGCGGGCCAGCGTGAACCGCGTACGGGCGCTGATGGACCGGGCCGACAAGCTCAGCGACGTGGTCACGCTCGAGGGACAACTGAGCAGCCGCCAGGCGGAGTTGGAGTCGCTGCTCGCCCAGCAGGCCGCCCTCAGGGACCGTACGACGCTGGCCACCATCACCCTGTCGCTCTCCGAGAACGAGAACAAGGGGCAGCAGGCACAGGACGACGGCCCCGGCTTCCTGGACGCGCTCGGCGGCGGCTGGCACGCGCTGGTGACGGCGGCGCTGTGGATCGGGATCGCGATCGCGGCGGTCGCTCCATGGGTCGCGGCGTTCGCACTGCTGTACGCCGTGTGGCGCTGGGTGGTACGGCCCCGTCTGCCGAAGCGCCCCACGCAGGAGACCCCGCAGCCGGCGCCGCTGCCCGTGCACGGGCCCGGCCAGGACTGAACCGCCGCTCCCCCGTAGCGTGTTCTCCATGGCAACGGAGCGACTGGTGGTCATCGGAGGCGATGCGGCGGGCATGTCCGCCGCATCGCAGGCACGCAGGCTCAAGGGCCGGGCGGAACTGGAGATCGTCGCGTTCGAGCGCGGGCACTTCAGCTCGTACTCGGCCTGCGGGATTCCGTACTGGGTCAGCGGTGATGTGCCCGAGCGCGACCATCTGATCGCCCGTACACCTGACGAGCACCGTGCACGCGGAATCGAGCTGCGGATGCGTACGGAGGTGACGGAGATCGACGTCGAAGGGCAGCGTGTGCGCACCCGCGACCTCGAAGCCGGCACCGACTCCTGGACGGGCTTCGACAAGCTGGTCATCGCGACCGGCGCGCGTCCGACCCGTCCCGCGTTGCCGGGCATCGACGCACCGGGAGTCCACGGGGTGCAGACCCTCGACGACGGCCAGGCCCTGCTGGACACTCTCGCCGCTACGAGCGGTCGGCGCGCGGTCGTCGTGGGTGCCGGCTACATCGGCGTCGAGATGGCGGAGGCACTGCTGAAACGCGGCTACGAGGTGACCGTCCTCAACCGCGGCGAGCAGCCGATGGCCACGCTCGACCCGGACATGGGCCGCCTGGTTCACGAGGCGATGGACGGTCTGGGCATCACGACGGTGACAGGTGCGGCGGTCACCAAGGTCCTCACGGGCGAGGACGGCCGGGTGTCGGCGGTCGCCACGGAGTCCGCCTCGTACCCGGCGGATGTGGTGGTCCTCGGCATCGGCGTCGAGCCGGAGACGACGCTCGCCCGCGCCGCGGGCCTGCCGCTCGGTGTGTACGGCGGTCTGCTCACCGATCTGGCGATGCGGGTGCGCGGCCACCGGAACATCTGGGCGGGCGGCGACTGTGTGGAGGTCCTCGACCTGGTCTCGGGCCGCGAACGCCATATCGCGCTGGGCACGCACGCGAACAAGCACGGCCAGATCATCGGCTCCAATGTGGGCGGCGGTTACGGAACGTTCCCGGGTGTCGTCGGCACTGCCGTCAGCAAGGTCTGCGACCTGGAGATCGCGCGCACCGGCCTGCGCGAGAAGGACGCCCGCGCGGTGGGCCTGCGGTACGTCACCGCCACGATCGAGTCGACGAACAGCGCCGGCTACTACCCGGGAGCCGCCGTGATGACGGTGAAGATGCTCGCGGAACGCCGTACGGGCCGCTTGCTCGGCGTCCAGATCGTCGGCGGCGAGGGCGCGGCGAAGCGCGTGGACATCGCGGCGGTGGCGCTGACGGCCGGGATGACGGTGGAACGGATGACGTCCCTGGACCTCGGCTACGCCCCGCCCTTCTCCCCGGTCTGGGACCCGGTCCTGGTGGCGGCGCGCAAGGCGGTGTCCGCGGTCCGCGAGGCGGGATGACCCAGGGCTCCGTCCCGGACCCCGAGCCCCGGACCCCGAGCCCCGAGCCCCGGACCCCGAGCCCCGAGCCCCGAGCCCCGAGCCCCGAGCAACATCGTGAGTGTGCGTGCCAGAGATCGCGGGGCTGGAGTCCCCCGGACCGCGTCCGGGGGGAGGGACTTCTACCGCACGCCCTACCGGGCGGTCTGCTCGTGGACATACTCCACGAGGCGCGTCAGCGCGTCCGGGTCCGTCGTCGGCAGCACACCGTGGCCGAGGTTGAAGACATGTCCCTCCAGGCCCGCCGCCGCGTCCAGGACCTCGCGGGTCTTCGTCTCCACCGCCTCCCGGGTGGCGAAGAGGACCGCGGGGTCGAGATTGCCCTGGAGCGCCTTGCCCGGGCCGACCCGGCGGGCCGCCTCGTCCAGCGGGACCCGCCAGTCGACGCCGACGACATCCGCGCCCGCCTCGCCCATCAGGCCGAGGAGTTCGCCGGTGCCGACGCCGAAGTGGATGCGCGGGACGCCGTACGGGGCCACCGCGTCGAAGACCTTCGTGGAGGCCGGCATCACCGAGCGCCGGTAGTCGGCGGGGGCCAGCGCGCCCACCCACGAGTCGAAGAGCTGCACGGCGCTCGCGCCCGCCTCGATCTGCACCTTGAGGAAGGCGGCGGTGATCTCGGCGAGGCGGTCCAGCAGGTCGGCCCACAGCTGCGGGTCGCCGTACATCAGCGCCTTGGTGTGCTCGTGGTTGCGTGAGGGACCGCCCTCGACGAGGTAGCTGGCGAGGGTGAAGGGCGCACCGGCGAAACCGATGAGCGGAGTCTGGCCGAGCTCGCCGGTGAGCATGCCGATCGCCTCGGTGACGTACTGGACGTCCTCCGGCGTGAGGTCACGCAGCCGCGCCAGGTCCGCGCGGGTGCGGATGGGTTCGGCGACGACCGGGCCGACGCCCGGCTTGATGTCGAGGTCGATGCCGATTGCCTTGAGCGGTACGACGATGTCGCTGAAGTAGATCGCGGCGTCGACCTTGTGCCGACGTACCGGCTGCAGCGTGATCTCGGTGACCAGTTCGGGCTGCATGCACGACTCGAGCATCTGCGTGCCCTCGCGCACCTTGAGGTACTCGGGCAGTGAGCGCCCCGCCTGCCGCATGAACCAGACCGGTGTGTGCGGCACCGGCTCACGGCGGCACGCCTTCAGGAAAGCGGAGTCGTACGTCTTGGTCGGCTGGCCCGAGGAGGGGGTGTCCCCGGCTCGGGCGGCGCCTCGAGTCAAGGGAAGGTCATTGGCACTCACGCCCAGAATCTTCGCACGTACACCTGAAGTGGCCGCCCCGGGCCGGGTGTCCCTCCCTGCGCGAAGCCCCCGTTCCGCCTACTCTTCCCCGCATGGCTGCGGCTCAGGGACATTTTTCCGATCATTCCAACGGCGCTGACGACGGGGACGGCGCGGAGGGGAATACTGTCCCGCGCGCGTTCCGGCAGGCGGTCGAGGCGCTGCGGGCCACACGGCTGCGACCCGAGATCGAGGTGGACCCGACGCGCCCGCCGCAGCGCCTGGCCCCGCATGCGTACGCCCTGGAGGCGGCGGTCGTCGACGGCGACGACGATCTGGCGGACGGCCGGCTCGTCCTGCTGCACGATCCGGCCGGCCATGACGCCTGGCAGGGCACCTTCCGGCTGGTGACCCTCGTCCGCGCGGAACTCGAGCCGGAGATGGCCGCCGATCCGCTGCTTCCCGAGGTCTGCTGGTCGTGGCTGACGGGCGCTCTGGAGGCGCGCGGTCTGTCGTACGGGGAACCGAGCGGCACCGTCACCCGCGCGGGGTCTCACTATTTCGGTGGACTCTCCGACCGGCATCCGGTGACACAGATCGAGATCCGGGCCTCGTGGACGCCGAAGGAGGGTGCCGACGGAGTTCCGGACTCGGCGGCACACTTCGCGGCCTGGTGCGATCTGCTCTGTCAGGTCGCCGGGCTGCCGCCGTCGTCGGCCGGTGCGGCGGACTCGGCGACGGGCGTGGTGTCGCTGCCGCAGCGGCGCGGTCCGCAGCAGCCGTAGTCCAGGACCGGGGGCGCGACCCGGGAGACTGGGTCCCGGAGGCACAGCTCGGTCCTCCGGTTGCTCGTGATGCGCAGGTGTTCTGTTGCTCGTGATGCGTACGTGCTCTGTGCTACGGACGGGCTCACTCGTAGGATGATCGATCACGCGTCCGAATTGCCCCAATTGTTACTCACCAAATCGTGATCATTCTCTAAAGGCGGGCGGGTTTGGTGCCGAAGAGGTTCGTGACCCTTCAAAGCACGGTTCGCCCCGGCTTCCTCCCCGAGCCGGCTCCGTCCCGCACCTTCCCAGGAGGCCTGGTGTCCGTTCTTCTCGAGCAGCCCGCAAGCCTGGTCGCCTACCGCCCGAACAAGCCGACGGCCATGGTCGTCGTGGCCGACCCGCGCGTCCGCTCCACCGTCACCCGCCACCTGTGGGCCCTCGGAGTACGTGACGTGATCGAGGCGTCGTCCATCGCGGAGGCCCGTCCCCGCGTCGGCAACCCGCGCGACATCTGCGTGGCCGACGTCCACCTGCCCGACGGTTCCGGGCTGACCCTGCTGTCCGAGACCCGAGCCGCCGGCTGGCCCAACGGCCTCGCCCTCTCCGCCGCCGACGACATCGGCGCCGTGCGCAACGCCCTCGCCGGCGGCGTCAAGGGCTATGTCGTCACCGGCACGCGTACGAACATCGGGCACCCGACCCGTCCCGGAGCCGCCCCCATCGGCTCCGCGGCCGGCCGGATGCACCGCCGCCCCCCGGGTGCCCCGAGCCACCCGGGCGGCTACCGCGAGCTCTCCGGCCGTGAGGTCGAGGTGCTCCGCCTGGTCGCAGAAGGCCAGTCCAACAAGGCGATCGGCGTTTCGATGGGGCTGTCCGCACTGACCGTCAAGAGCCACCTGGCCCGTATCGCACGCAAGCTCGGCACCGGGGACCGGGCCGGAATGGTGGCCGTCGCGCTGCGCACCGGCATCATTCACTGACCCCTCTACATTCCTTCGTGCCCGTCGACGGAACGTTCCGTCGACGGGCGCCGTCCGTTGACGGATACCCTTGACACGTGACCGACGCCCAAGAGACCGCAGCAGAGACAGCACTGCGAACCACCGGGGGCGCTCCCCCGGACGACGTCGAACCGGCGCCGATTCCCTTGCTGGAGCCCCGCGAAGGCATTCCACCCGTGGTGGCCAGCGACGATGCCCTCGCCGAAGTGATCGACGCCTTCGCCAGGGGCACCGGCCCCGTCGCCGTCGACGCCGAGCGCGCGTCCGGCTACCGGTACGGCCAGCGGGCCTATCTCGTACAGCTGCGGCGCGAGGGCGCGGGCACCGCGCTGATCGACCCCGTCGGCTGCCCCGACCTCTCGGGGCTCGGCGAGGTCCTCGCCGGTACGGAGTGGATCCTGCACGCGGCAACCCAGGACCTCCCCTGCCTGCGCGAAATAGGCATGATCCCGACCCGGCTCTTCGACACCGAGCTGGCCGGGCGGCTTGCGGGCTTCCCGCGGGTCGGCCTCGGCGCGATGGTCGAGTCCGTACTCGGCTACGCCCTGGAGAAGGGGCACTCGGCCGTCGACTGGTCCACCCGCCCGCTGCCCGAGCCCTGGCTGCGCTACGCCGCGCTCGATGTGGAGCTGCTGGTGGATCTGCGCGACGCGCTGGAGAAGGAGCTGGACCGGCAGGGCAAGCTGGAGTGGAGCCGCGAGGAGTTCGACGCGATCGCCGCGGCACCGCCGGCCCCGCCGCGCAAGGACCCCTGGCGTCGTACGTCCGGGATGCACAAGGTGCGCCGCCGCCGCCAGATGGCGGTCGTACGCGAACTGTGGACGGTCCGCGACAAGGTCGCGCAGCGGCGTGATGTGTCACCGGGCAAGGTACTGAGCGACTCCGCGATCATCGAGGCGGCGCTCGCGGTGCCGTTGAACCTCCATGCGCTGACCGCGCTGCCCGGCTTCGGCCACCGGATGGGGCGGCGTCAGCTGGAGCAGTGGCAGGCGGCTGTGGACCGGGCCAAGGCGCTGCCCGACGCGGAGCTGCCGCAGCCCGGCCAGCCGCTGAACGGTCCGCCGCCGCCCCGTTCCTGGGCGGACAAGGACCCGGCGGCCGCGGCCCGGCTCTCCGCGGCGCGCGCCGCGGTCTCCGCACTCGCGGAGGAGCTCAACCTGCCGCAGGAGAACCTGATCACGCCGGACACGGTGCGCCGGGTCTGCTGGGAGCCGCCGGCCGAGCCCACGGTGGCCGCCGTGGCGGAGGCGCTGGCCGGCCATGGGGCGCGCGCCTGGCAGATCGAGCAGGTGGCCCCGCTCCTTGCGCATGCGCTGACCGCGACGCCCGCCTAGCCGGGCTCCACCCGGCCGACGCCTGCGGCGGGTCTCCACCCGCCCTTCCCCGTGACCGGGGGCCGGCCCCGGACCACCGGGTACGCCCTTCGGGCGTGTCCTCAATGGCCTGACGGGCTTGATTTCCCGCCGTCGTTCGAGGTTCGCGGGAGGGGGCGGCGCCCCGCCCCCTCCGTGTGACGTTCGCCGCTCCCGGCACAGGGGGTGGGCAGGGTGGTTACCCGCAAGTAGCATGAGGGAGGAAGCGCGCGCTTAGGCGCGTGCCCGCAGCAGTGCCATCCCGCACCCTGGAGGAGAGCCATCGTGCCTCGTACCGTCAGGGACGTCGTCTTCGTCGACGGCGTCCGCACCCCGTTCGGCAAGGCGGGCCCGAAGGGCATTTACCACGAGACCCGGGCCGATGATCTCGTCGTGAAGGCGATCCGGGAGCTGCTGCGCCGCAACCCGGACCTCGACCCCGCCAAGATCGACGAAGTCGCGATCGCCGCGACCACGCAGATCGGTGACCAGGGCCTCACCCTCGGCCGCACCGCCGGCATCCTCGCGGGTCTGCCGCAGTCCGTCCCCGGCTACTCCATCGACCGCATGTGCGCGGGCGCGATGACCGCCGTGACGGCGACCGCCGGCTCCATCGCCTTCGGCGCGTACGACGTCGTGATCGCCGGCGGTGTCGAGCACATGGGCCGCCACCCCATGGGCGAGGGCGTCGACCCGAACCCGCGGTTCGTGAGCGAGAAGCTCGTCGACGAGTCCGCCCTCTTCATGGGTATGACCGCCGAGAACCTGCACGACCGCTACCCGACCATCACCAAGCAGCGCACCGACGAGTACGCCGTGCGCTCGCAGGAGAAGGCCGCGAAGGCGTACGCCAACGGCAAGATCCAGCAGGACCTGGTGCCGGTCTCCGTACGCCGCACCAACGCCGAAGCGGGCGAGACCGGTTGGGGCCTGGCAACGGCCGACGAGCCGATGCGTCCGGGCACGACCATGGAGTCGCTCGCGGGCCTGAAGACCCCCTTCCGCGCGCACGGCCGGGTCACCGCCGGTAACGCCGCCGGTCTCAACGACGGCGCCACCGCCTCCCTCCTCGCCTCCGAGGACGTCGCGCGCGAGCTGGGCCTGCCGGTCAGGATGCGGCTCGTGTCGTTCGCGTACGCCGGTGTCGAGCCCGAGGTCATGGGCTACGGCCCGATCCCGTCGACCGAGAAGGCCCTCGCCAAGGCGGGTCTGACGATCGACGACATCGGTCTGTTCGAGATCAACGAGGCCTTCGCCGTCCAGGTGCTGGCCTTCCTCGAGCACTACGGCATCGCCGACGACGACGCGCGCGTCAACCAGTACGGCGGCGCCATCGCGTACGGCCACCCGCTGGCCTCCTCCGGTGTCCGTCTGATGACGCAGCTGGCCCGCCAGTTCGAGGAGCAGCCGCACGTCCGCTACGGCCTGACCACCATGTGCGTCGGCTTCGGCATGGGCGCGACGGTCATCTGGGAGAACCCGCACTTCGACGGAGGCACCAAGTGAGCACCACCGAACTCCTGAAGGGCGCCGCGGAGCTCTTCCCCGACGAGGTCGTCACGCAGGCGCACGTACGCCACCTCGACCTCCCGGCCGGCGCGGGCAAGTTCGCCCTCATCACGCTGGACAACGGCCTGGACCACACCAAGCCGACCACCTTCGGCCCCCAGTCGCTGGCGAACCTGAACGCCGCCATCGACCAGGTCGAGAAGGAGGCGGCCGAGGGCGCGGTCGTCGGCGTCGGTATCACCGGCAAGCCGTTCATCTTCGCGGTCGGCGCCGACCTCAAGGGCGTCGAGCTGCTCAAGCAGCACTCGGACGCGCTCGCCATCGGCAAGGGCGGCCACGACGTCTTCAAGCGCCTCTCGGCGCTGGCCGTCCCCACCTTCGCGTACTACAACGGCGCGGCGATGGGCGGCGGTGTAGAGGTCGGTCTGCACTGCTCCTACCGCACCGTCTCCAAGGCGATCCCCGCCTTCTCGCTGCCCGAGGTCTTCCTCGGTCTCGTCCCGGGCTGGGGCGGCTGCGCACTGCTGCCGAACCTGATCGGCGCGGACCGCGCGGTCTCGGTGATCATCGAGAACTCGCTCAACCAGAACAAGCAGCTCAAGGGCAAGCAGGTCTTCGAGCTCGGGATCGCCGACGCGATCTTCGAGGGCGCGGACTTCCTGGAGCAGTCGCTGATCTGGACCGCGTCCGTCCTCAAGGGCGAGATCGCCGTCGAGCGCGCGGAGATCGACCGTGGCGAGGCCTGGGACCAGGCCGTCGCGCGGGGCCGCTTCATCGCCGACTCCAAGGTGCACGGCGCGGCCCCGGCCGCCTACCGCGCGCTGGAGATCATCGAGGCGGCCAAGAGCGGTGACCTGCAGGCCGGCTTCGACGCCGAGGACACCGCGCTCGCCGACCTGATCATGGGTGGCGAACTGCGCTCCGGCATCTACGCCTTCAACCTGGTGCAGAAGCGCGGCAAGCGCCCTGCCGGTGCCCCGGACAAGTCCCTGGCCCGCCCGGTCACCAAGGTCGGCGTCGTGGGCGCCGGTCTGATGGCCTCGCAGCTGGCTCTGCTCTTCCTGCGCCGCCTCGAGGTGCCGGTCGTGCTGACCGACATCGACCAGGCGCGCGTCGACAAGGGTGTGGGCTACGTCCACGCCGAGATCGAGAAGCTGCTCGGCAAGGGCCGTATCAACCAGGACAAGGCCAACCGCCTCAAGGGTCTGGTCAGCGGTGTGCTGGACAAGGCCGAGGGCTTCTCCGACGCCGACTTCATCATCGAGGCCGTCTTCGAGGAGATCGGCGTCAAGCAGCAGGTGTTCGCGGAGGTCGAGGCGGTCGCCCCGGCGCACGCGATCCTCGCCACCAACACCTCCTCGCTGTCGGTGTCCGAGATGGCCTCCAAGCTCCAGCACCCGGAGCGTGTGGTCGGCTTCCACTTCTTCAACCCGGTGGCGGTCCTGCCGCTGCTGGAGATCGTCCGCGGTGAGAAGACGGACGACGCGTCGCTCGCCACCGCCTTCGGTGTCGCGAAGAAGCTGAAGAAGACCGCGGTTCTCACCAAGGACGCCCCGGCGTTCGTCGTGAACCGCATCCTCACCCGCTTCATGGGCGAGATCCAGAACGTCATCGACGAGGGCACCCCGGTAGCCACCGCCGAGAAGGCCATCGAGCCGCTCGGTCTGCCGATGTCGCCGCTGGTCCTGCTCGAGCTGGTGGGCCCGGCGATCGGCCTGCATGTCTCCGAGACCCTCAACCGCGCCTTCCCGGAGCGCTTCACGGTCTCCGAGAACCTGGCCGCGGTCGTCAAGGCGGGCAAGCGCGGCTTCTACGTCTACGACTCCGGCAAGCCGGAGCTGGACCCGGAGGTCGCAGCGCTCCTCAAGCAGGGCGATGTCGTCCTCACCGAGGAGCAGACCCGCGACCGCGTCCTGAACGCGGTGGCGCAGGAGATCGGCCTGATGCTGGAGGAAGGTGTCGTGGCCGAGGCCCAGGACATCGACCTCTGCCTGATCACGGGCGCCGGCTGGCCCTTCCACCTGGGCGGCATCACGCCGTACCTGGACCGCGAGGGTGTTTCCGAGCGTGTGAACGGCAAGACGTTCCTGGCGCAGGGTGTGGCGAGCGTCCCAGCATAACGCCTGATCGCGAGCCCCGGCAGCCCCGGCAGCCCCGGCACCGTCTTTCGGTGCCGGGGCTGCCGTCTGTCCGACGGCCTGTCATCCTGCTGATATGCGGACGCTGGTGATCGTCGACGGGGCGAATGTGGTCGGCTCGGTGCCCGACGGCTGGTGGCGGGACCGGCGCGGAGCGGCCGAGCGACTCAGGGACGGGCTCGTCCGGTGTGCCGGTGACGGGATTCCGGGGTGGCCCGGTCCCGTCGAGACGGTGCTCGTCGTGGAGGGTGCCGCCAAGGGCGTGGAGTCCGTCCCCGGAGTGCGGGTGGTCTCGGCGCCCGGCAGCGGCGACGACCGGATCGTGGAACTGGTTGCGGCGCGGGAGGCGGACCGGACCTGCGTCGTCGTCACGGCCGACCGGGAGCTGCGCCGGCGGGTCGAGGCGTACGGCGCGGAGTGCGTGGGCCCGCGGACCGTTCAGCCGCAGGGCAATCGGACGTAGCGCAACGCTTCGTCCCCACCCCAAGAGGCACAGCGTCCGGCCCCCGCACAGCGTCCGGCCCCGCAGTCACTGCGGTTGCAGGACGTACGGGGCCGGGCGGAACGGCGTCGGGCGGAACGGGCCCGGCGGAAGGCGCCGAGTCCGCCTAGTACTCGGACTCCGGGCCGAGGCGGCCGAGACGACTGTGGCTGCGGCCGTACAGGGCGTACACCACGAAGCCCACAATCATCCAGCCGGCGAACCGCACCCAGGTCTCGGCCGGCAGATTGAGCATCAGCCAGACCGAGGCGGCCACCGAGAGAATCGGAACCAACGGCACCCACGGGGTGCGGAAGGCACGGTGCAGGTCGGGCCGCGTGCGGCGCAGGACGATCACGCCGAGGGCGACGACGACGAACGCGAAGAGCGTGCCGATGTTCACCAGCGTCGCGAGTTCGTTGATGCTGGTGAAGCCCGCGATGATCGCGATGAGCACGCCGAGCAGGATGGTCGGCCGGTAGGGCGTGCGGAAGCGCGGGTGCGTGACGGAGAAGAACCGCGGCAGCAGCCCGTCCCGGCTCATCGCGAAGAACACCCGGGTCTGGCCGAGCAGCAGAATCATGCACACCGTGGTGAGTCCGACCGCGGCGCCGAAGCTGATGATGCCGGCGTAGAAGGGGTGCCCGACGGCCTTGAACGCGTCGGCGAGCGGGGCGCTCACCGACATTTCGGTGTAGTGCTGCATGCCGGTGACCACGAGCGACACGGCGACGTAGAGCACCGTGCAGATGAAGAGCGAACCGAGGATGCCGCGCGGCATGTCCCGCTGCGGGACCTTGGTCTCCTCCGCGGCGGTGGCCACCACGTCGAAGCCGATGAAGGCGAAGAAGACGACGGAGGCGGCGGTGAAGATGCCCATGACGCCGAAGTTGGTGGGCGCGTAGCCGAACATCAGCTGGATCAGCGGGGCATCCAGTCCCGCCCCGGCGGGCTGTGGCTGGGCCTTGGGGATGAAGGGCGAGTAGTTGTCGGTCTTGATGAAGAAGAGACCCGCGACGATCACGATCATGACGACGGCCAGCTTGATGGCGACCACGATCGCGGTGACCCTCGCGGACAGCTTCATACCGAGCACCAGGATGACCGTGAGAATCAGCACCAGCACGAAGGCCAGGAGGTCGAAGCCGAACCCCACCGCCACATCGGGACCGGAGAGCACGGCGGGCATGTGCCAGCCGACGTTGTCCATCAGCGAGCGGACATAGCCCGACCAGCCGACCGCAACCACCGCCGTGCCGAGGGCGAACTCCAGGACCAGGTCCCAGCCGATGGTCCAGGCGACCAGCTCACCCAGCGAGGCGTACGAGAAGGTGTACGCCGATCCCGCCACCGGGACCGTGGAGGCGAACTCGGCGTAGCAGAGCGCGGCGAGGCCACAGGCGATGCCCGCGGCCACGAACGCGAGGGCGGTCGCGGGGCCCGCCGTCTCCTTGGCCACCTTGCCCGTGAGAACGAAGATGCCGGTGCCGATGATGACGCCGACCCCGAAGACCGTCAGATCCAGCGCGGAGAGGGATTTCTTTAGCGCGTGCTCCGGCTCTTCGGTATCACGGATCGACTGTTCGACCGTCTTGGTCCGGAACAGGCTCTTTCCGGATGGCCCAGTGTCCTGCTGCGTACTCACCGGCGTACCTCCACGCACTCGTCGTGAACGCCATGATTGAGACATTGGCGGTCCGAGAGGGCTCCGTACGGGTGGATTTCACGCGAATGGGCCGGTCGGACCACCCATACAGGGTGAACCAACCGGCCCTTCGGCGCTACGGGTCAGTCGCGCGCGGGCTCGACCGCCTCGGTGTCGAACCGGCCGTCCAACCTGGAGACGAGACCGGTGACCTGACGGGCGATATCCGGTGCGGTCAGGCCGATCTCCGCCATGACCTCCTTGCGGGAGGCGTGGTCGAGGAAGCGCGCCGGGATGCCGAAGTCGCGCAGCGGTACGTCGACTCCCGCGTCGCGCAGCGCCTGGGCGACGGCGGAACCGACGCCGCCGGCCCGGCTGTTGTCCTCGACGGTGACGACGACGCGATGCTGCTCGGCAAGCGGCGCGAGCGCCTCGTCGACCGGCTTGACCCAGCGCGGGTCGACGACGGTGGTCGAGATGCCCTGCGCGTCCAGCAGGCCGGCGATCTCCAGGCACATCGGTGCGAGCGCGCCCACGGAGACGAGCAGGACGTCGGGCCGGTCCGCGTCGGCGTGGCGCAGCACGTCCATGCCGCCGACCTTGCCGACAGCCTTCACCGCCGGGCCGACCGCGCCCTTGGAGAAGCGCACCACGGTCGGCGCGTCGTCGACCTGGACGGCCTCCCGCAGCTGGGCGCGTACCTGGTCGGCGTCGCGCGGAGCCGCGATCCGCAGGCCGGGCACGCACTGCAGGATCGACATGTCCCACATGCCGTTGTGCGAGGCGCCGTCGGTGCCGGTGACGCCCGCCCGGTCGAGTACGAACGTCACGCCGCACTTGTGCAGGGCCACGTCCATCAGCACCTGGTCGAAGGCGCGGTTGAGGAAGGTGGCGTACACGGCGAAGACGGGGTGCAGTCCGCCGGTCGCGAGGCCGGCCGCGGAGACCGCGCCGTGCTGCTCGGCGATGCCGACGTCGTAGACCCGGTCGGGGAAGGCCTTGGCGAACTTGTCGAGACCGACCGGCTGCAGCATCGCCGCCGTGATTGCGACGATGTCCGCGCGCTCCTTGCCGAGCTTGACCATTTCCTCGCCGAAGACCGAGGTCCAGTCGACACCGGAGGAGGCGATCGGCAGTCCGGTGTCGGGGTGGATCTTGCCGACGGCGTGGAAGCGGTCCGCCTCGTCCTGGAGGGCGGGCTGGTAGCCGCGGCCCTTCTCGGTGAGGCAGTGGACGATGACGGGTCCGCCGAAGCGCTTGGCGCGGGCGAGCGCGGACTCCAGGGCCTCGATGTCGTGGCCGTCGATGGGGCCGACGTACTTGAGGCCGAGGTCCTCGAACATGCCCTGCGGGGCGATGAAGTCCTTGAGGCCCTTCTTGGCGCCGTGCAAGGTCTCGTAGAGCGGCCTCCCGACGACGGGGGTGCGCTCCAGGATGTCCTTGCCGCGGGCCAGGAAACGCTCGTAGCCGTCGGTCGTACGGAGCGTGGCGAGATGGTTGGCGAGGCCGCCGATGGTGGGGGCGTACGAGCGCTCGTTGTCGTTGACGACGATCACCAGCGGGCGGTCCTTGGCGGCCGCGATGTTGTTCAGCGCCTCCCAGGCCATACCGCCGGTGAGCGCTCCGTCGCCGATGACGGCGACGACGTGGTCGTCCTTCTTCAGTACCTCGTTGGCCTTGGCGAGGCCGTCGGCCCAGCCCAGCACGGTCGAGGCGTGTGAGTTCTCGATGATGTCGTGCTCGGACTCGGCACGCGCCGGGTAGCCGGAGAGGCCGCCCTTCATCTTGAGCCTGGAGAAGTCCTGACGGCCCGTGAGCAGCTTGTGCACATAGCTCTGGTGGCCGGTGTCGAAGAGAACCTTGTCCTTCGGAGAGTCGAAGACACGGTGCAGAGCGATGGTCAGCTCAACGACACCGAGGTTGGGACCGAGGTGTCCGCCGGTCTTGGAGACGGCGTCCACGAGGAAGGTCCGGATCTCGGCGGCGAGCTCGTCCAGCTGCTCCGGGCTGAGCCGATCCAGATCGCGCGGTCCCGTGATGCGGGTCAGCAGCGCCACCCGTGCCTCCTTGCAGTTGTGCGGTCTAGCTTGCCGGTCCGTCGAGTCTAATGTTCCGTCCGCGACGCCGGTCGCCGGGCGGTGCGATGTACATCACGCAATCGGGTGAACACACAGAGGTGCCCGGCACCGCGAACGGTGCCGGGCACTCCTGCGGAGCTGCGGTCAGGCGCGGCCCGCGGTCTTCTGGGTCTTCCGGGTGACGGAGTCGATCACCACGGTGGCCAGCAGCACACCACCCGTGATCATGTACTGGATCGGGGTGGCGATGCCCTGCAGCGACAGTCCGTACTGGATCGAGACGATCACCATCACACCGAGCAGGGCGTTCCAGGTCCGGCCGCGTCCGCCGAACAGGCTGGTACCGCCGATAACAGCCGCCGCGATGACGTTCATCAGAAGATCACCGGCACCGGCGCTCTGGTTGGCTGCGGCGATCTTGGAGGCCCAGAACAGTCCGCCGACGGCGGCGAAGGTGCCCGCGATCGCGAAGACCGAGACACGGACCGCCGTGACGTTGATGCCCGCACGCCGGGAGGCCTCGACGCTGCCGCCGAGCGCGAAGATCTTGCGGCCGTACGTGGTCCTGCGGAGCACGAAGTCCGTGACCACCAGGACCACCAGGAAGAGGACCAGCGCCAGCGGCAGGCCACGGTACTGGTTGAACATGACAGCGGCGGCGAAGGCGATCACGCCGAGCAGCGCCGTACGGAGCACGATGTCGCCGAGCGGCCTGGACGGGACGCCGGCGGCCTCGCGGCGGCGGTTGTCCAGGAAGGCCGAGAGGAAGAACCCGGCCACGGCGACCGCGGCGAGACCGTAGGCGGCGGCAACGTCCGAGAAGTAGTACGTGGTCAGCTTGCCGACGACCCCGTCACTGTCCAGGTTGATGGTGCCGTTGTCGCCGAGCAGCTGGAGCATGAAGCCCAGCCAGAAGAGCAGGCCGGCCAGTGTCACCGCGAACGCGGGTGCGCCGATCCGGGCGAAGAAGAAGCCGTGGATCGCACCGATGGCCGCGCCGCTGGCGATCGCGACGACCACCGCCAGCCACTCGTTCATCCCGTGGGTGACGGTCAGCACAGCGACGATGGCTCCGGACACACCGCTGACCGAACCGACCGACAGGTCGATCTCACCGAGCAGCAGTACGAAGATGATGCCGACGGCCATCATGCCGGTGGCGACCATCGCGACGGAGATGTCGCTGAGGTTCTTCGCCGAGAGGAAGTTCGAGTTCAGGCTCTGGAAGACGGCGCAGATGATGATCAGGCCGATGACGACGGGGATGGACCCGAGGTCGCCGGCGTGCAGCTTGCGCTTGAATTCCGAGATGTAGCCGGCGAAGCCCTGCTCCCGGACCAGCAGCCGTGGGTCGACCGCGGTGACGGCGTCGTGGGCGGCCTCCGGGTTCACGACCGGCGCGTCGGTGTGGGCGGAGGTCTTTTCGGTGTTCACTTCTGAACCTCCGTGGTGCGCGCCGCACGGCGGGTCACGGCATTGTCCGTGGCACCGGTGATGGCGGAGATGATCTCTTCCTGAGAGGTGGTTCTGACCTCGAAGACGCCGTTGTTACGGCCGAGCCGGAGCACTGCCACCTTGTCGGCGACGGCCTTCACATCGGCCATGTTGTGGCTGATGAGGATCACCGCGTGACCGCGCTCGCGCAGCCGCTCGACGAGGTCGAGGACCTGGGCGGTCTGCTCGACACCGAGGGCCGCGGTCGGCTCGTCGAGGATGACGAGCTTCGGCTCACCGAGCATCGAACGGGCGATGGCCACGGTCTGCCGCTGGCCACCGGAGAGCGAGGCGATCGGGATACGCACGCTCGGGATGCGGATCGACAGCGTGTCGAGGAGCTCGCGGGCGCGGCGCTCCATCTCGACCTCGTTGAGGATGCCGCGCTTGCGGATCTCGCGACCGAGGTAGAGGTTGCCGACGACGTCGATGTTGTCGCAGAGCGCGAGGTCCTGGTAGACGGTCGCGATGCCGAGGTTCTGGGCGTCGTGCGGCTTGTTGATCTGGACGGTGCTGCCGTCCCACTCGATGACGCCCTCATCGATGGGATGCACGCCGGCGATCGTCTTGACCAGCGTGGACTTTCCGGCGCCGTTGTCGCCCACCAGGGCGACCACTTCACCGGCGTGGACCTCAAGCTCTACGTCGGTGAGCGCCTGAACGGCACCGAATCGCTTGGAGACCCCGCGCAACGCCAACACGGGCGTAGCGGACACGTGAACCATCTCCTTCGCCGCCTGACCGGCGGGGATGCCGCGCCGGGGGAACAGGCGCGGAGGTTGAGCAGAAACGAACAGAGGGGAGAAGCGTTTCTGCCCGGCGCCCCGCCCCGCTAGCGGGGGCTGGAGTGGGGCGGGACGCCGGACAGGCTTCGTGGGTGCGTAAGTCCCGTAGCGCTCGGGAGACTTACTGCAGACCGAGTGCGCCGCAGGCGGCCTTGTACTTCGGGGTGCAGATCTCGGCGACGGTGTAGACGCCGTCCTTCACGACGGTGTCCTTGATGTTGTCCTTGGTCAGCGAGACGACCGGGACGAGCACGGACGGGATGCCCTTGGCGGTCGGGCTGTCCGTCTTGGACTTGGCGATGGAGTCGAGCTTCTCGCCCTTGGCGAGCGCGACGGCCATCTCGGCGGCGGCCGCGGCCTCGGGCGCGTACGGCTTGTAGACGCTCATGAACTGCTCACCGGCGACGATGCGCTGCACGCCCGCCAGCTCGGCGTCCTGGCCGGTGACCGGGGGGAGCTTGGCGAGGCCGGCGGCCTTCAGGGCGGTGATGATGCCGCCCGCCATGCCGTCGTTGGCCGAGTAGACACCGATGATCTTGTCCTTGCCGAGAGCCGTGATCGCCGCCTCCATGTTGGCGTTGGCGTTCTCCGGCTTCCACTCCTTGGTGTCGTACTCGCGGCCGACGTTCACCTTGCCGTCGAGCTCGGCCTTGGCGCCCTTCTTGAACAGCTTGGCGTTCGGGTCGGTGATCGCGCCGTTCATCATCACGATCTGGCCGTCCTTGGCCTTGGCACCAAGAGCCGCGAGGAGCGCCTTGCCCTGGACGTGGCCGACTTCCTCGTTGTCGAAGGAGGTGTAGCCGTCGATCGGCCCCTCGGCGAGACGGTCGAAGGCGACGACCGGGATGCCCTCGTCCTTGGCCTTCTTGACCGAGCCGGCTATGGCCTTGGAGTCCACCGCGTCGACGATCAGCGCGTCGACCTTGTTGGTGATCATCGTGTCGACCTGCTGGTTCTGCAGCGTCGCGTCCTGCTTGGCGTTCGCGTAGACGACCTTGGCCTTGCCGTTGGTCAGCTCGCTGATCTTCTTCTCGATGAGCGGCTTGTCGAACTTCTCGTAGCGCGCGGTCTGGTTCTCCGGGAGGAGCAGGCCGATCGTGACGGCGTCGCCCTTGGCGGCTCCGCTCTCCTTGGTCTTGTCGCCCGACTCCTTGGCGCTGCCACACGCGGCGAGGGACACAGCCATCGTGGTGGCGGCTACGGCTACGGCGGCACGACGCATACGCATGTTCATGTTCTGAAACCTCCCTGACGAGGCCGCGTCGCTGCGGCCGAGGTGGCTGGAAGTCAACTCGGCCGTCAGGCCGACGTCAAGGAGTAAATCCTTAACGAGATGACAACGGTGCCATTCATTATCTAAGTGAAGACAGGTGCCCCGACGGGAAGCGAACTGTCCAGAAGGGTCGAATCGCCCATTTCGCTGAGCACGAGGGCCAGTGCGCCCAGCACCTCCGCGCGCCCTCCGAGCGCCCCCGGAAGGACGGACAACTGGCGTGCAGCGCTGGGAATCGCGTACCGGGAGACCGACTCTCGAATCGGTCCGAGAACC
The DNA here is from genome assembly GCF_053591755.1 of Streptomyces sp. NPDC002926. Classification (NCBI taxonomy): domain Bacteria; kingdom Bacillati; phylum Actinomycetota; class Actinomycetes; order Kitasatosporales; family Streptomycetaceae; genus Streptomyces; species Streptomyces sp. NPDC002926. The sequence goes on along the minus strand of NZ_JBSFUK010000046.1, from coordinate 1,603 downwards.
AATTCTCCCGCTTCGGCAAGATTTCCGCCCAGCACTACGCGGCTGGGGTTGAGCAGGTTGCAGAGGTTCGCCACACCGCTGCCGATATGCCGGCCGACGTCCGCGATGACCCGGCGGCAGCCGGGGTCGCCCTCTCGGGCCAGCTGGACCACGCGCTCCATGGTCAGATCAGCCCCGTGGCTGGACTGGAGCAGCGGCAGGACGTACCGGGCGGCGGCGAAGGTCTCCAGGCAGCCGCGGTTGCCGCAGCGGCAGACCGGGCCGGACTCGTCCAGCGTGATGTGGCCGATCTCGCCGGCCGTGCCGCCCGGGCCCCGGTAGATCTGGCCGTCTATCACCAGGCCGGCGCCGACACCGCTGGCGACCTTGATGTACGCGAGATCCCGGACCCCGCGGCCGCTGCCCCAGACCAGCTCGCCGAGCGCTCCGAGGTTGGCGTCGTTGTCGACGTACACGGGCACGCCGAGCCGCCCCGAGAGCTCCTCACTGGGGTTGATGCCGGTCCAGCCCGGCAGGATCGAGGTGGAGCCGAGGGTGCCGGACTCCACATCGATGGGCCCCGGTACGCCGAGTCCGACGCCGATCACCTTGTCCGGGCCGATCCCGGTCGCCGAGATCAGCCGGTTGACCAGCTGTTCCGCCCGGCCGAAGCCATGTGCGGACGAGGCGTCCACATCGAGCGGCTCGGACTCCTCGGCGAGCACCTGGTGGGCGAGGTTGCCGACGGCGACCCGCAGATGGGTGTGCCCGAAGTCGACGCCGATGACGATGCCCGCGTCACCGCTGAGCGAGACGCTGCGGGCCCGGCGGCCGCCCGCGGAGGTCGGTGTGACCTCGACGGTTCCGCCGTCTTTCAGTTCGCGAACGATATTGGAGACCGTGGCCGCGGAGAGGCCCGTACCCCTCGCGATCTCCGCCTGCGTGAGCGAGCCCGCCATGCGTACGGCACGCACGACCCGCTCGAGGTTGGCCCGGTGCAGAGATGTCTGCGATCCCGGAGTCTCCATCGACTCATCCACTCCTGCCCCCGGTGGGCGGCACGACGGCCGCCCCCGGTCGGGACCACCGTGCGGCGAGCCCGACGTTTCTCCAACTTGTGAACCCTAAGCACAACTCCCGAGCCTTATCGCGTCAAGACCTTGAGCGGCGCCAACCGCGGATGAGCACGCGGGAGCGCATCCGGAGGGCAAGGGGGAGCGCGAGGGCGATCCGGAAAGGTACAGACCTCCGGCAGTCGCCGGGCGCGGGCGGCCACGGGCGGGGAAGGCGGCCGCAGTCGCGTTCACGACAGCGATCGAGGCGGCACCGGCGCAGGCCGGGCAGACGGCCGGCGGACAGCTGGCAGAACGCCGGCAGAGGGGCGACTTTCAGCCAGGGCGAGACCATCTTGTGACCTTGGGTGGCCAACTTCGCGATCCGGATTCGGGAACACCCGGCCCGGAAGACCGGGCCGGATGTTCCCGTACAGAAGGTGGAGGCAGGAGTCGGCGTGCGTCGCAAGCCTGGCCGGGAGCCAGTCGTCCTCGGTCCGCTCCGGCACGCGGCGCTGCCGCCCGCACAGCGGCCGCGGCCCGGTCCCGGGAGGACGCATCCCCCCGGGACC
>NZ_JBSFUK010000045.1:0-24042 GCF_053591755.1 Streptomyces sp. NPDC002926 | reverse complement strand
GCCGCCCGCGGGCCCGGGGCCCGGGAGCGCGGTCGGCGCTCCCCCGGAAGTCTTCGGCGGCGGGATGCCCGCCCTCGCGCAGCCGGCCGGCTCGCGACCGGGCGACAGGTCGCGTACCGGCGGCAGGTCCTTCGCGGCTGCACCCGCCGCCATGGCGCCCGCGGCTCCCGGCCGGGCTGCGCCGCCACCCCCTCCGGCACCGGTAGCCGGTCCGCCGCAGCCGAGCGGCGCCGAGCTCGACTATGCCGCCCTTGTCCTGTGCGGCCCCGACGAACAGGGCGGTCGCAGAGGCCGGCTGTTTCCCGACTCTCCCTTCGACCCGGTGGCGGCCGAGTACCGTCGCCGCGCCGAAGCGGTGGCCGCGCTGCCGTTGCCGGGACAGGCCGTGCGGCCCCGCGAGTCGGCGGGTTCCTTCGACCACCGCTTCGATGCCACCGCCCGCGCCGACATTCCGTCGGACGGCACCTGGCACACCGTCACCGTCGGCGAGATCCCGGTCGGCCTGCGTACCGAGTACCTCTGCGTGCCGTCCGTGGAGAAGACCGTGTACGCGACGTTGGTGCTCTCCAACGCCACCGACCAGGCACTGCTGGCCGGCCCGGTGGAGGTCACCGTCGACGACGACTTCCTGCTGACCGCCGCACTGCCCACGCTCGCCCCCGGCGGTGTCCGCCGGGTGGGACTCGGGCCGGCCGAGGGCATCCGGGTCACCCGCCGTACGAACCTGCACGAGTCGACCTCGGGCCTGCGCAACAACACCACCGTGCTCGACCACCGCGTCCACGTGGAGCTGGCCAACCGGCTCGCGAGGCCCGTCACCGTGGAAGTCCACGAGCGGGTGCCGGTCACCTCCGAACCGGACGTCCGGATCGAGGAACGGGCCGACTGGACGGCACCCGAGGAAGGCACGGGGCACGATCGACATGCGCCGGGCACCCGCGTCTGGCGACTGGACCTGCCCGCAGGCGCCACTGCCGCCCTCGACGGCGGCTACGAGATCCGCATCCCGACCGGCAAGACTCTGGTCGGCGGCAACCGCAGGAGCTGACACACGCCATGTCCACGGCCCCGAAGCCGATCGCCCTCCCCGTCACCGCCGTCACGTGCCTCGAGGATCGCGCCCACATCGAGCGCGCCGCCGTGCTCGATCTGGAGGCCGGGGTCCAGCGGCTGCGTCTCGGACCGGTCAGTGCGCTGGCCGTCGACCGGACCCTCCATGCCGAGCTGACCGGCGATCACCCCGCGACCGTGCTCGACGTGCGGATCGTCCGCAGCTGGACGCCGCGCGGGCCGCTGCCGTCCACCGACGACGACTCCGCCCTGCGCCACCACGTACACACCCTCGAAGAGGAGCGGCTGGCCCTGGGGCAGCGACGCGACCGGCTGCATGCCCGTCTTGACCTGCTCGGCCGCCTCGCCGCCGATCTGCTGCGGGAGATCGGCGAAGGCGCCGGCTCCGGGGAGACCGAACGGCCCCGCTGGGCCCGCGAACTGGACCGGGTGGACGACGAGCGTGACGCGCACGGAGAGCAACTCCGCGCCGTGGAGGCCCGGCTGGCCGCCCTCGCTGCCGAACTCGGGGAAGCCCAGCGGGCCATGCACCTCTCCGAGGAGGAGCCCGTCGAGCTGGTCGGCCATATCGAGCTGACCGTGGAGGCCTCGGCCGCCGGGCCGGTCGGGCTGCGCCTGAGCCACCTCACCTCGTGTGCGCTGTGGCGGCCCGCCTACCGGGCCGTGCTCGACGGGGACTCCCTGACACTGGAGACCGACGCGATGGTCTGGCAGCGCACCGGTGAGGACTGGTCGGACGTACGGCTGACATTGTCGACGGCCCGCTCCGCGCTGGCCACCGATCCGCCACGGCTGGGCGAGGACCGGCTGACGCTCAAGGACCGCTCCGCGGCGGAGCGCCGCACGGTCGACGTCGAACTGCGCGAGGAGGAGATCGGGGCCCTCGGCCCGGCCCCGGTGCTCGGCCTGCCGGGGGTGGACGACGGCGGCGAGGCGCGGGTGTTGAGATCCCCCGCGCCGGTCTCGGTGCCCGGTGACGGCCGCGCCCACCGAGTACTGCTCTCCGCATTCACCACGGCCGCGCGCAGTGAGTACGCCTGCTCACCGGAGTTGTCCCCCCTGGTCAGCCAGGTGGTGCGGTTCGACAACCTGTCCGGCCACGCGCTGCTCGCCGGGCCCGTGGACCTGGTCCGCGGCAGCGGATACAGCGGCCGCGGCACGCTGGACTTCACCGCCCCCGGCGCCCCCGTCGAGCTGGCCTTCGGCAGCTGCGACGACTACAGGGTGGTCCGGCGGGCCGAGGAGTCCCGCGACGTGGCCGGAATCACCCAGCGGACCGTGGTCACCCGCACGGTCCGGCTGCACGTGTCCCGGTTCTCCGCCCCCGGGGAGCACGGCGAGCGGGCGGTCGTCCTTCGGGAGCGGATCCCGGTCTCCGAGGTCGCGGCGGTGGAGATACGCCTGCACAAGGACTCGTGCTCCCCGGCGCCCGACGTGGTCGACGCCGAGGGCATCGCCCGCTGGGACCTCACCCTCCCACCCGGCAGCCGGCGCACCGTCACTCTGGTCTACGAGCTGTCGGCGAGCGCCAAAGTAACCGGACTCTGAGCTCGGTGGGCCGCCGCACGCCTGCCGGTACAGGCCTGATCCGGGCTCCCGCCCCCATCCGGGGGCCGCTTCGCACACCCGAAGGACATGAGGGCCGGTCACCACTGTGGCCGCCGGTACGCGGCCTGTCGCCCGGTCACGGCCGGCCGCTGCGGCGGGCCTCCCGCCTGCCGGCAGCGCGTACACCTCGTCCTGTTCCCCGGCGGCCGGACGCGCCGGGTCGGGCTGCTGGTTCCGCCGGCGGCTCGGCTACCGGGAGCTGTACCAACAGCAGACGAACAATCTGCTGAAACGGCAGACAAGAACGCCACTTGGTGTCGCCCGCCTCCTCCTTCGTCGACGGAGCCGTCCTCACCGTCGACGGCGGCGTGACCGCCCTCGACCCCGGCACGCTCGCCTGCGACTTCCGGATCGAACCGCGAGCACCGCACGCCTGATGCCTGGTCAGGGGTTCCGTCGAAGCCGTGCCGAAAGGTGGTGCTGCAGGGGTTGACCGACCGCCGCGAGGTCATGGACGAAGGCGAGCGTGTCCTCGTCCGTCACGGTGTAGCGGCGGCGGGTGGCGTTCACCTCCTTGGCCGTGGGAGTGAGAGCCACCTCGTGGGTGGTGAGGTCGACCGTCCCGGCGTCGGCGCTGCCGACCAGGATCTCCGCGATGCCGGTGGGCTGGGTGATCAATGCCTCCACACGTCCATCGGGTTGGAGCCGCCACCAGCCGCTCTCCCGGGCCGACGGCCGCAGCGGGGTACCGTCCGCGCCGAGCAGCCAGGCGCGCGCCTCGTAGTGGAGAAAGGGCCGCCCGTCGTGGCTGAAGGTGACCTCCTGCGCGTACGTGAACTCCTCGTCGAGCGTCGGATATCCGCCCCGGCCCCGGCCGGCCCAGGTACCCAGCAGCCCGATCACCGGCGCGAGCAGTGCGTGCGGTGCGGGTGCCTCGTCCGATCGCAGGGCGTCGGGATACGGGGGCTTCTGGGCGGGGTCGTACATGATGCGCGCTCCTGGGTCGAGGCCGGTGCCGGACGGCAGCTTAGGCGCCCGGGTGGACCGCCCGGGCCTAAGCCTCGCTCAGCATGAACACGGCGGGGGGCGGAGTACATGACGGCTGAGCCGGCCGGCACGGAGATGGAGGTCGGCCCTCCGAAGCCGTCTCGGAACGGCAACCGCGGACTCTTCGCCCAGCCGTACCGGCCACGGGTCCGCGCGACTACGTGTGCGAGTACGCAGTTTCCCGGATGCCGGGGAGGCTCGCCGCTGTGAAGATCGCTCCACGAGCCGTGCGTCGGGGCAGGCTGAATGTTCTCTGGCGTTCTTCTCCCTTGGGTCGGAGCTGTTTCGGTCGACCGACGCAATCACCGGCGTCGAGCAATATGGGAGCGGTACAGGGAAGGCAACGCATGAACCAGCGTCAGCAAGTCGAATTCCACGCCACGTGCGGGCACCTGATCTCGGCTCCGGCCGACCGCGCCGAGCAGGACGTCCGTTGCCCCCACTGCCACCAGGTGGTCCGAGCCCCGTCGGCCGATGTTCCCTACGCCTCGCCCGTGCTCGCGCCCGTTCCCGCGCCGGCCGGTGCGGCGGAGCCGACCGCCCTGACCGCCCTCTACGTGACCGCGCTGATGGCCGGTGTGCTGGGCGCCGCCCTCGTCTACCTGGTCATGTTCAACGAGTTCTCCGAGTCCGAACTGGTCACGATCACCCCGCTGTGGCTCTTCCCGATCGTTTTCGGCCTGTACGGTTTCGTCTCCCAGCGGCTGCTGCGCCGTATCGCCGCGGGGCGCGCGGGAACCCTTGGCCAGGCCGCCCGCATGTCGATCGACGTGGCCGGTCTCTGGGCGGCCGTGGTGCTCTTCCCGTTCCTGGTGCTGAGGTGGCGCAGCTCCCTGCTCGTGTCGCTGGCGGCGGCGGTCTTCTGGGCCGTACTGCTGTGGCTCTTCTTCGCAGTGGTCTTCCCGACCCTCTGAGCGCCGCCACGGCATCACGCAAACCGACGAAGGGAAACAGCGATGTCGCCATCGGTCTGCTTGATGTTTGAGGCAGCTCGCACTGGCGTCTGAAAACGGTGAGAAGCAGGTATCGAACCGTGCCGCAGACCTTTCCGTCTCATGCCGCCGCCGTGACGCCGTTGAAGATACGGCGGCCTGACTGGTTCGACGGCGTCGCGCTAGTGGTCGAGTCCACCGCGCCGGATCTTCCCTACGCGGTGGGCGCGCCCTTGTTGACGTACGGACACACCTGGGCCGGACTCGCCCTATGCGGAGTCCCCTTGAGCATTGTCGCCACCCTGCTCATCTGGCAGTCGACACCTACCGTCGCCGCGCTCCTGCCGGGATGGTGGCGTGAGCACGGTGAGCACGCCGTAGCCCAGAATTAATTCGTCCTGGCCGTGAAGCTCGCTGCCCGAGCCGACGACGCCCCGCTGTCCGGGCACATCCTGCGAGCGATGGCACACCATGCCCGATCCCCCGATCCCCCGAGCCCGCCAGACCGCCACCCTGAAAACGGAAAGGCTAGCCCTTGTTACAGGACCGCGAAGAAGATGGCGGGATCAGGGAGCCGTGGCCGCCGCAGCCGACCGGTCCCCCGCCAAACTGCGGACGATGGGACCGGTCATGAGCGACGCGACGGCGAACAGCGCGGCCAGTCCCAGCCAGCCCAAGGGCCCCAGCACAAGGACGACGCCGGTGATGAGCAGGGGGCCAGTCACGCTCTGCGCCGACAGGCCGAGGCTGAATACGGACAGGTATGCGTTCCGCTGTTCTTCGGGGGCGTAGATGTAGGACAGCTCCCACCCCCCGGCCGCCTGCCAGAGCTCACCAGCGGTCAGCAGCACGCAGGCGGCCAGCGCGGCAGCGACCGTCGGGAACGAGTCCGCGTCCGGCGGAACAGCCAGCAGGGCGGCGCACCCGGCCAATGCCAGCGCCGCTCGCCGCAGCGCACGCGCTCCGGTGCGCGGGTCGGTCACGCCCCGGGCGAAGGGGACCTGGAAGATGACGGCCAGCACGGTGTTGACAAAGACGAACACCGAGACAAGGGCGTCGGGCGCCCCGTCGTGTCCGGTGACCCACAGGGGGAGGCCGACCGCGAGCAGCGTCATATGGAGTGTAAGGACGGAATTGAGCCCGGCCAGCTTCAGATAGGGAACATCCGCGACCGCCTTGAAGGCGGTGAACGGGTTGCGGAAGGCGGGGCTCCGCACGGGTTCTGGCGTCCGCAACCGGGCCAGCAGCAGTGCCGACACCAGGAACGCCAGCGCGTTGCCGATCAGAACCCCGCGATTGATCCGGATGTCGTCGGCGAGCAGCAGGGGAGCGGCCGCCAGTGCGCCCAGGGAGAAGCCTATGTTCCGCACAGTACGCACGACAGCCATCATCCGCGTCCGGTCACCCTCCTCGCTGACACCGCCGATCAGGGCCTGGGTGAGCGGGCCCGTGGGGTTCTGGGCGGCGGCCTGAAGGGAAGCGGCGACGGTGAAAGCCACCGGGCCCTGGACGTACGCGAGGCAGACGAAGCAGAGAGCCCGCCATATCAGCGCGCCGACGAGGACGGGGCGGGCTCCAATCCGGTCGGCGAGCGAGCCCAGCGGGACGGTGGCCACCAGCCCGACGAACGAGGCGATGCCGAGTCCGACACCGAGCTGGACGTGAGTGAGCCCGGTGGCGCCGGTGAAGAACACCGTGGCGCCGGCGAGGAAGAGGCCGGTGCCGAATGAGCTGGTGAGCGCCGAGAACGCGAGCAGCCGACCGGCCGGACTGTTGGGAAGGTAGTCGCTCAGCTTCGGGCGGTGGGCGAGGCCAAGTCCGGCCCGCGCGCGGAGGTCAGGCACCGGCCGGCCCCGACGAACGGGCGGTGATGGTGACGAGTGAGGCCGCCGCGCGTGCCGTGGCGGCCGCTTCCGCCGGGCCGGGGCCGGTGGCGACCACGTATCCGGCGCGCTGCCAGGAATTGGTGGTCTCGGAGACGGGGGTTCCCTCTGCGGCGGAGATTTCCACCGTCTCGATGTCGCTGGTCCTCCTGACCTCGTCCACACCGGTGACGGAGTGGACCACCGCGTCCGTGCCGTCCACCGTCGGCATCGGGAGGAAGCGGATGGCCGCGCCGCGCAGGGCGGGACGCGGCGGGACAGGGCCCTCGCCGGCCAGGAGCCCGAGGAGACCGGTCAGGATTCCGCTGCCTCCGTAAGCGAGGTCGATGAGGGTGCGGATCCGGTCGCCCGGGAGGCGCCCGGCGCACTCGATCAGATGCGGGCGTCCACGCGTCAGCACCCACTCGGCATGCAGGGTTCCGGTGGAGAAGCCGATCGCGTCGACCAAGGCCTCCGTAGCGGCGCGCAGGGCGCTCTCCTGCCCGTCGGCGGGGGCGGGGACGGTATGGCCGACCTCGACCGGATGGCGCCCGGGCAGGACGTCCTTGGCGGTGATGTTGAAGAAGCCGATCGTCCCCCTGTGGACCAACGCCTCCACACTGACTTCGGGGCCGTGCAGGCGCTCCTCCACCAGATACCGGGCGGTGTCCGGGTAATCGATGTACAGGCGCGGTTCGCCCGCGGTGACACTGTGGCGCCAGGCGTCCTCGCTGTCGTCGTCGGGCCCGAGCAGCACCACCCCCAGGCTGGCTTGGCGGTTGGCCGGCTTGAGGACACACTCGCCGCCGTGGCGTTCGCGCATGGCCTCGACGTCCTTCGGGCCGGTCGCCTCGGCGAAGGTGGGCTGGGCAATGGAGTGGGCGGCCGCGAGGCGCCGCAGTTCCAGCTTGTCGCGCAGGGCACGGGCCGCGGGGACGCCGCTGCCCGGCAGTCCCCAGGCGTCCGCGAGGGCGGCGGCCGCGACCACCCCGTACTCGACGCCGGGGAGGACCGCACAGACGTTCAGGGGACGGGCCACGGTGCGCGCCAACAGCCCGGCGTGCCGCTCGTCCTGGGTGGGGGCGGCGCGCACCTCGGCGACGCACGGGTGCCGGGACGCCGTGAGGTGAACGCGCCGCGCCTCGATGATGTGGCTTTCCTCAAGTACCAGGACGCTCGCCTCTGGCAGCAGCTGGTCGAGTTCGGAGATCATAACGACGCTGTATCCGACCAGAACATGGGTGATGCGTTCTGCTCGCGTTACTGACGAGTTCGCCATGTGACGGCTCCTTCAAACCTTGTGACTCGGAATTCGGCGATCGGACGCGCCGATGCCGCCGCCGGCGGTCTTCTCCGCAGGCCTAGGGATGCACGGCCGCGCGTTCGAACTATGGCGCGCCTGCCTCATTTCTGTTTCTCCACGCCTCTCGCATCACAATGACGAAGAACTCGAAGTAGGTGCGCTGTACGTTCAGCCCGAATTCCCGGACATCGGCGTGACGTTCCCGGAGCCGATTGATCGGGACGTTCATTGCCGCGTGGTGCTCGACGTGCAGGTTGTTCCCGTTGGTGAACCATGTCGTGAGCCAACTTCCCGTGATGGAGCGGGTGTTGCGCAGCACGTCGACGCTGGAGGTGTCGCACAGGATGTGTTCCGGCAGTTCCACCAGGAAGTGCATAGGCATTGCCACAAGGAAGGGGAGCAGCCACAGGCGCACCACGAGTTCCCCGGCGCCCATGACGCAGGCCGCCAGCAAAAGCACCGTGAAAGCGCCGAACCAGCGGTATTCACCTATGATCGCCTTGCGGCTCTTCGGGGAGATCTGCCCCATGTCATATTGCCAACGGCCCGTCGCACACTTGCCGATATCCCTCCCGACGGCGACAAGACGCTTCACGTCGAAGGCGCTCTTCGCCAGGGTGCCGAACCTCAGCGGCTGCCGGGTGTCGAATCCGAAGAATTCCGTGTCCTGCGGTGTTCCCAGATAGTGGTGGTGCTGAAGATGACGCACACGATAGTGGCTGTACGACACGAGCATCGGCGTTCCCAGCGGAACTCCGACCGCCCGGTGCAACCGGGAGTTCCGGAACGCCGAATGATGCAGGCACTGGTGCTGTAGCTCCACCGCGTGTGTGTACGCCGCTCCCAGGACGAGTACGCCGCAGACGGCGGCGATACCGGAGGACTGGACCGCGAGCGCCACTCCGCCGGCGGCCAGGACGGCCAGCACGCAGAGCTTTCCGAGGAAGATCGCCTCGTCCTTGGACCGAACGGCGGCTCGCCGGAATAGGAGTTGCGGCGATATTTCGGTTTCGCTCACTGAAGCTGTTCTCTCTGTTCTTGAAGAAGATAATCCTGCGGATCGGCTCCGGCCGCGCGAAAAGGGGGCGCCCACCGGGCCTCGGTCTTTGACGGCCCGCCGGGGCAGGCGGCCTGTCCGCTGCCGCAGTGGACAGCGGCACCTCACGGCAGAAGAAGAGACGTCCGGCCCGTGTCGTCGCGGCAGAAGCACCGCGGAGGCACCAAAAAGCACCGGAAGGGTCCAGGGGTGGTGTGTGCCCACCGCAGGTGGGACGAGGCCGACGGGCGGCGGACGAGGAGCGGCGCGCGCATGGCCCGTCGACGGGGGAGGTTGTCGGGAACAGCGCCCCCGCTCGTGGGACATCGCTGTGCCGAGGGCGAGCCGGGGAAGCATGACAGCGGTCCTCGCGGACGGCCGCGGGCAGGGCTCGGGAATCCGCGTACCGTGAGGACCGCGTATCAGGACGTCAGCGGGCGGACCACTCCTCGACACGGGTCCGCCACTGCTCAACCTCGCGGGCCACGCACTCCGGTGAGGTTCCGCCGAGGCTGCGGCGCGAGGTCACGGAGTCCTCCACGCCGAGCACGGTGAACACCCTTTCATCGATGCGGGAGTCGACCTCGCGCATGGCGTCCAGGGAAAGTTCCGCGAGCGCGCAGGAGTGCTCATCGGCCAGCCGCACCAGGCGCCCGGTGATGTGGTGCGCCTCGCGGAACGGCATGCCCAGTTCACGCGTCAGCCAGTCGGCGAGATCTGTCGCCGTCGCGTGGGCGGCACCGGCCGCCGCGAGCATCTCGCTCGCGCGCGGCTTCATGTCGCCGATCATGCCGATCATGGCCTTCAGGCACAGCTCGAAGGTGTCCGCGCCGTCGAACGTCCGCTCCTTGTCCTCCTGCATGTCCTTGGAGAATGTCAGCGGCAGCGCCTTCATGACCGTCAGCAGGCCGAACAGGGAGCCGTGCACACGGCCGGTCTTACCCCGGACCAGTTCAGCGGCGTCCGGGTTCCGCTTCTGCGGCATGATCGATGAGCCAGTCGTCCAGGAGTCCGACAGCTCGATGAAGTTGAACTGCGGCGACATCCACAGCACGATCTCCTCGGCGATGCGGGAGAGATGCGTCATGCACAGGGAAGCGGCCGACAGGTACTCGACGGCGAAGTCCCGGTCCGACACCGCGTCCAGCGAATTGTGCATCGGCCGCGCAAACCCGAGCAGTTCCGCGGTGCGTTCGCGGTCGATCGGGAACGAGGTCCCGGCCAGTGCAGCCGCACCGAGCGGGGACTCGTTCAGGCGCTCGCGGGAATCACGCAGCCGGCCGTGGTCGCGCCCGAACATCTCGACGTACGCCATCAGATGGTGGCCGAACGACACCGGCTGCGCGCTCTGCAGGTGGGTGTAGCCGGGCATGAGGGTCGCCGTGTTCTGCGCGGCCTGCTCGACGAGAACCTCGATGAGCTGCTGGACCAGCTGCAGCGCACGGTCGTGCGCGTCCCGCACCCAGAGCCGGAAGCTGGTGGCGACCTGGTCGTTGCGGCTACGGGCCGTGTGCAGTCGCCCGGCCGCGGCGCCGATGAGCTCGCCGAGCCGGGACTCGATGTTCATGTGAATGTCTTCGAGCGCCACCGAGTACGTGAACTGCCCGGACGTGATCTCACCCCGGATGACCTCCAGGCCGTCCTCGATCGCCGTGGCGTCCGCCTGGGAGACGATGTTCCGCTCGCAGAGCATCGTGACGTGGGCGACCGAGCCGTCGATGTCCTGCATGGCCATGCGCCGGTCGAACCCGATGGAGGCGTTGATCTGCTCCATCACCTCGGCCATACCTTCGCCGAAACGACCCCGAATCAGCCCGCTGCTCTTGCTCGCATCGCCGTTCACGTTCTGCGCCGCCTTTCTGATTTCTGAAATGAAGAGAGAAAATGGTGGTCCCGGAAAAATCCGCGGGACCCTAACCGATGTCGATCCGGACCCCCGAGACGACCTGCCGGCACAGGTCGATCGCCTGCTCGGCACTCGAGGATGTGGTCAGCACGTAGCCAACTCGCGTACGGGAGTCCTGGATCGGCGGGATGCTGTCCCCGATCTTCAGGGGAAGGTGAAACTTCAGGACACCGGGCAGCCCCTGCCACCGCTGCACCCCGCCGATACCGAGGACTCGCCCCGGCGGCGGCGTGAAGTAACGGATCGCAGCGGCACCGGCGACCGCGGACGCGGGCTTCTGCGGCCTGGTGCCTTCGAGAGACCATTCGACCAGAAGGTCGAGCAGGTCGTACCCGGTGGCCTGCCTGACGAGCGTCGGAATTGAGTCCCCGCCCACTCGGGTGTGCGTCTCGATGACTTCCGGTCCCGAAGGCGTCAGACGCAACTCTGTATGACTGCAGCCATCGGTGATTCCCATGACGTCGAGGAACTCGGAAACGTACTCCGTGATGGCCGTAGCGGTCTCCGGTCCGACCGGTGCGGGTACGACGTGCCCGATCTCCACGAAGGGGTTCGCCGGGTCGTCGTCCTGGGTGACCTTGCCGGTGATCGCGATCACCTGGTGTTCGCCGGCGCAGCTGATTGCCTCGACCGAGAATTCCGGACCCGGGAAGAACGGTTCCGCGATGTAGTCGTCGGCGACCGCGGGCGGCGTGACCACGTCGTCGGCTCGGCGGAAGCATGAGACGTGCTCGCTTCCTTTGCCGTGCCGTGGCTTCACGATCACCGGATATCCGTGCTCGGCCGCGAAGTCCTGGATGTCGACGGCGTTCTCCACGACCGAGCACGGGACAGCGGACAACGTGTTGTCGCGCAGCCATGTCCGCATGGCGAGCTTGTCCCGTGTCCGTCCGACCACCTCCGTCGACAGGCCCGGGATCCCGAGCTCCTCGGAGATCCGGGCAGCGGGCAGCAGTCCCTGTTCCGTGAGCGAGAGCACGGCGCTGAAGGGAGTCTCACGGTGCAGGGCCCGCAGCAGCGGGATCAGTGAAGGATCGTCGTACTCGCTCAACACGGTGCGCTTCGCCACCGGGACCAGCACCGGGTCGTACCCGGCCGGCCGGTCCACCATGGTGATGTCCGCACCGAGCAGACGGATACGGTCACAGAGCCCGGGACCGCCGCCCACCACAATGACCTGCTGCGGATCTGCCATGGAGTTCACACCGTCCGGACGTACTGGTCCAGGTCGCTCAACGACTCACTGCGCAGGACGGAGAAGCCGGTGCGCCGATTCACCGAGAAGGGCTCGGCGCCGGCCAGGACGCCGTCCGAGTCGTCATGGACGCGTACGACCTCGACGCTCTGCGGCCGGGCCACCGAAGAGCGCTCCTCGAAGCCGAAGCGGATCCCGTGCCAGGCATCCTGCTCCGTGCGCGGGGCCACCTTCCAGGGCAGGCCGGCGCGCGCGTGCAGATACGCGTCCTCGAGAGACAGCCCGTGCTGCATCTCGACGAGCTCCGGAACATGGCCTCCCGCGGGGCGCGCGGCGGCCTCGATGATGCTCAGCCGCTCCGGCGTCATCTTGAACTCGACGTGCATCACACCCTGCGCCATGCCCCAGCTCGACGCGATGCGCTCGACCGTCTCCACCAGCGCGCGCTCGTGCTGCTCGGGGGTGTCGCTGCCGGAGATGTGGCCAATCTCGTAGCACGCCGGAAGCGGTGACACGAACTTCTGTATTAGCGCGTGCGCGACCAACTGCCCGTCCTGCACGACGCATTCGAGGCTGAACTCGGGCCCCTCCACGAACTCCTCGACGAGCGCACCCGTGTCGAACGCGTAGTTGGTCAGCCGTGACTTCTTGAAGGCCGACATCTTCGCCAGGGTCTCCTCGACCTCGTCCCGCGAGTCGCACTTTCGGACGAACAGGCTCATCGCCATGTCGACCGGCTTGACGATCACGGGGAACGCCACGCCCGCCCAGTCGACGTCACGGCTCTCCGCGGCCGAGGCCAGCGTGGCGATGGTGCGCGGCTGCGGAACGTCGTACTCGGTGAAGAGTTCCCGCATGAGCGCCTTGTTCCGCGACCCACGGATCCGGTCGACGCCGTTGTGGTAGAGGCCCAGTTCCCGCGCCAGGACGTCCGCGGCGATCACCGCGAACTCGTTGCCCGCGGCCACCGCGTCGAAGCGGCGCGCACTGATCTGCGCGAGCAGCTCCTGGGGGGAGTCCGACAGCGCCGGCACCCTGATCCACTCGTGCAGCGTCGTGACATGGTCCCCGACCGTCGAACTCTCGATCGTCACGATCGTCAGCCGCCAGCCCTCGCGGTCGCAGACCGCGGCAACGCGCTCCAGCGACCACTCCGCGACCGGGTGAAGCAACAGAATGTCCATGTTCAGGTACCCCTAGAGGCTGTCATTGCGGGCGAAGTAGCGCTCGAAGCCGACCATTTCCTTGCAGCGGCGCACTATCTCCCGCTTGTAGTACCTCTGGTAGAGCCCGGTCTCCTCGGTGACGCAGTAAGACGGCAGGAGCACTGTCCGGGGACGGTCGCTGTTGTTGGGCCCGCTGAAGTGTGGGGCCAGCGAATGGAAGACCAGGACGTCGCCGGCGTCCAGTGCGGGGACCTCGATGGTGGACGCGTCCAGCTGCGCGGGGTCGAAATCGCCCTCGGGGTTCTCCGGGGGACCGGGAAGCAGTTCCCGGTGGCTGCCGGGGTAGAACCCGATGCCGCCGGAGGTCTCATCGCTCGGGTAGAGGTTGACGACGACCGTGCACAGCAGGTCCGGGTGCCTCTCGAGCCACTTCCAATACAGGAAGTCCTGGTGTGCGGCATAGCCGTTGAGGCCCGGTTCCTTGCGGATGAGCTTGGCCTTCAGGATCTCTGCGGAGCCGCCGAGGAGGGTGGCGAGCGCGTCGAGCAGCGCCGGGTGCGTCGCGGCCTCGTTGAGGGCCGGGGAGATGTCCAGGACCGGGTCGAGGCGGTCGAAGGCGTGCTGGCCGTCGGGGCCGCGCCTGAACTCCGTACGAAGGTTGAGGTCGTCGTCCAGACCTTCGAGGTTCCAGAGCCGGTCGCACTCCTTGCGGAAGCCCTCGACTTCCTCACTCCCGTACAGACCGCGAAGGATCGTGTAGCCGTCCTGCCAGTACTGCGCCTTGTTCTCCGCCAGCTCCGCTGCCGCGATCAACTCTTCCCCCCCAGTTTTTCCAGTTCTTGATCGATGGTTGCCTGGTCCGAAAGGCGTGCCGTGAACTCGGCGAGCCTGGAGCGCAGTTCTGCGGCGGCCTCGCGGACGCGCGTCGGCGCCGTCCCCCCGTGACTGTCCCGCGATGCCACCGATACCTCGACCGTGAGAGCAGGCCACTCCGGGAAGGCCAGCCGCTCGTCGACGTCCCGCCGGCACTCCGGCGACAACTCGCCCAGCGTGCAGCCCTGCTGAGCGGAGAGCCGCACCAACTTCGTTACGAGATGGTGGGCTTCGCGGAAGGGAATCCGGCGCTCGCGCGTCAGCCAGTCTGCCAGATCGCCGGACGTGCCGAAGGCGACGTCGGCGGCGCTGCGCATCGCCTCGATGTTCGGCTCCATCAGGGTGGCGAGGGAAATCGCGGCGTCCAGCGACAGCGCCAACGTGTCGGCGGTGTCGAACAGCGGCTCCTTGTCCTCCTGCAGATCCCTGAAGTAGCTCAGCGGCAGCCCCTTGACCACGGTCTGCAGCGCGTGGAGGTTGCCCAAGACCCGGCCGCTCTTGCCGCGCACCAGTTCCGCCGCATCCGGATTGCGCTTGTGCGGCAGGGCCGATGACGAACTGACCAGTTCGTCGGGGAGCGAGATCAGGCCGACAGGCTGGGACGACCAGAAGACGAGCTCCGCGCCGAACCTCGAGAGATTGAGCGCCACGGACGCACCGGCGTTCAGGAAGTCGAGGGCGAATCCCCGGTCCCCGACGCTCTCCAGGGAGTTCGCCGTCGGTCGGCCGAACCCCAGGCTCTGTGCCACGGCGGCGCGGTCGATCGGGAAGGCGGTACCGGCCAACGCCCCGGATCCCATGGGGGATTCGTCCTGCAGAGCCCGTACGAACCTCATCCGCTCGGCATCGCGCAGGAACGCCTCGGCGTAGGCGAGGCAGACATGACCGAACGTCAGCGGCTGCGCGATCTGGAGATGCGAGAACCCGGGCATGACGGTCCCGGCATGCCGCTCACCCTGTTCGAGCAGCGCCTCGGCCAGGGCCAGGAGCTTCCCGCTCAGGGAGGTCACGTAGTCGCGGATCCAGAGCCGGAGCGCGGTCACGGCGAGATCGTTGCGGGCCCGCGCGGTTCCCAGCCAGCCCGCGTCCGCACCGATCTGCGTCTCCAGATACTCCTCGATCGCCGTGTGGACGTCCTCGGCCTCCGGGTTGAGCGGGACCGCTCCCGACCGGATCTGCTCGCCGAGCCTCTCCAGGCCCTGCCGTAGCCCGGCCGCCGCGTCCGCCGGCACGATCCCCTGCTTGAGCAGCATCGTGACGTGCGCGTGTGAAGCCGCGATGTCGTACAGGGCAAGCCGCTGGTCGTAGTGCGCGGTCGCACCGATCGCCGCCATCCGCCGTGCGGCTGTGGACCGCTCGTCGGCGCTCACGAGTCGCCCCGTGTGACCGATTGCCCCGCGATCTCGCCGAGCAGGTGGTCGAAGGCCTCGGCCGAGCCGTCGTGCGCGGCCGTCGCAAGGTCCTTCCAGCTTGTGTGGAGGCAGTGAAGGAGCAGCGCTCGGGCGATGTGCAGCCGGGCGACGGCTTCCGCGTAGACCACGGACTGCGGTCCGTCGATGACGTCAGGCACGACTTCGTCGCCCCGGTACGCGGGAAGGTTATGGAGGAAGACCGCGTCCGCACGGGCCTCGGCCATGAGGGCGGGCGTGACGCGGTAGGGCGCAAGGACCTCGCGGCGCTGGTCGGCTTCGTGGGCCTTGTTCATCGGGATCCACGCGTCGGCGACCACCACGTGGGCATCCTTGACGGCGGCGCGCGCGTCGGTGGTGGCGATGAATCCGGCCAGGTGAGCGGTGCGGTCCGCCGGCAGCGCCATGGCCTCGGGGGTCGCGCAGGTGAAGCGCGCGCCGACCTTGGCAGCGGTCTGGGCGAGCGAGAGGGCAATGTTGGTGCCGTCCCCGACGAAGGCGATGTTGATCCCCTCTACCCGGCCGAACTGGCGCTTGATGGTGAGGAAGTCGCACAGCGCCTGCGTCGGGTGATGCTCGTCGCACATGCCGTTGATGAAGGGGACCGGGGACAACGCGCAGATCTGCTCCTGGGCCGCGAAGTCGTAGATCCGGCTCAGCAGTACGTCGTTGAAGCCGCCCGCGACGTTCACGAAGTCGGCCAGGTGCTCCGTCTTCGCCGCATGGCGTCCGACACGGGCCTCGGCACCGTTGTAGTGGATCGCCTGGCCACCGAGGTCGCCCATGGCCCGTTCGAACGCGGTGCGCGTACGCAGGGACGTCTCGTCGAAGATCATTCCCATGCACTTCCCGCGCAACAGGGCGGGAAGGAAGCCGAAGCGCTGCTTGTGCTGTTCCAGCGATTCGGCCACCGCAAGGATGTCAAGGACATCCGGAGCCCTGAGGTCTTCGATCGTCAGCAACTGATTCCGGGTCACGCGACACCGCCCTTAACCACATTTCCGAGCTGCCGCAGTCGCAGGGCATTGAGACGGATGAACCCGGTCGCGTCGCTCTGGCGGTAGGGGCCGCCTTCCTCGAAGGTGACCAGGTCCTGGCTGTAGAGGGAGTTGGGGCTCTTGCGGCCCTCGACTATGACGTTCCCTTTGTACAGCTTGAGACGCACTGTCCCGGTGACACGCTCCTGGCTCTTGTCGATGAGGACCTGGAGCATTTCCCGCTCCGGGGAGAACCAGTAGCCGTTGTAGATCAGTTCCGCGTATCGCGGCATCAACTCGTCCTTGAGGTGCGCCTCGCCGCGGTCGAGCGTGATGGACTCGACGGCCCGGTGCGCCTGCAGCCAAATGGTCCCGCCAGGGGTCTCGAACAGGCCGCGGCACTTCATTCCGACGTACCGCGTGTCGACGATGTCGATCCTGCCGATCCCGTTCTCCGAACCGAGCTCGTTCAGGCGGGCCAGCAGGGACACCGGGTCCAGCGCCTCGCCGTCGATCGCGACGGGGTCGCCCTTGGCGAAGTCGATCTCGATGACGGTCGGCTGGTCGGGAGCCTCCTCCGGAGACTTGGTCCGGACCCAGGCGTCGTCCTCGGGGGTGAGCCAGGGGTCCTCGAGGGACTTTCCTTCGCAGGAGATGTGGAGCATGTTGGAATCCGCCGAATACGGGGCCTCGCCGCGCTTGTCCTTCGCGACGGGAATTCCGTGCTCGTCCGCGAACTTGATCAGCTGGGCCCGGCCTTCGAGGTCCCACTCCCGCCAGGGTGCGATCACCTGGATGTCCGGCGCGAGGGCGTAATAGGCCAGCTCGAACCGCAGTTGGTCGTTTCCCTTGCCGGTCGCGCCGTGCGCCACGGCATCGGCACCCACGGCGCGTGCGATCTCGATCTGTCGCTTCGCGACGAGCGGTCGGGCGATGGGCGTCCCCATCAGATAATTTCCCTCGTACGCGGCGTTCGCCCGGTACATCGGGAAGGCGTAGTCGGCGACCAGCTCGGACCGCAGGTCCTCGATGAAGATGTTCTCCGGCTTGACCCCGAGCGCCAGCGCCTTGTGCCTGGCCTCCTCAAGCTCCTCGCCCTGGCCGAGATCAGCGGTGAACGTGACGATTTCCGCTCCGTACTCGAACTGCAGCCATTTCAGAATGACCGAGGTGTCGAGTCCGCCCGAGAAGGCAAGGACGATTTTGCGGGGCTTGCTCATACCTGAAAGTTCCCTCAGCTTGCGGGGTGCGGTGATCCAACCCGAAGCATCCTGCATGCATCTTCATGCAGGAAGCAAGAGCAAAGATCATCCGTCTCACGACGCAAGACAGCGTTCATCTGCGCATGTAGTGGAAATTTTCCGCCAGTTGGGCGAACTGACGTCGAGCCTGCCTTGGCGGGCGAGTCGACAGGGTGCTTGCATGTATACAGACATCGGTACATTTATGCAGTAAGATCTTACGCAACGGCGAGCACGCCGTCGCGGCGGAGCCACCGCCGTACGTCCGCTATGAACCGCTCGCGGTCGAGGTATGGGAGCGTCAGGTGGCAGGTGATGATGTCGACGCTGCAGGGCGCGAGATCGCGGGGAACGGGATCGACGCCGATGTCAATCCCCTCGAACTGTGGAGATCTTCCATGCGGCCGGCCCCAGGGCGGAGTTGGCACGATGGTCGTGCTCGTAGTCGATCGGACTTCGGTACAACGGCCGTCCGCAGGAAGCGGCGCGAAGGGCGAGCGTTTCTACGAGTGGGCCGCAGCTCGCCTGTCGGCCGTGTGGGAGTTCGAGGGAGACGAACCCACCCGGCAACGGTGGATGCCGGCCCGCCGCAGCATCGCTGGGCCCGAGGGGGAACCGAGCGGGACACACCCGACCTCGTGGACCTCACACCGGCCGAGATTCGACGTCTGCCGGCAGTTGGACCCCGCCGCCGTGCTCGACACCGCGACCACACGATGACGTGGTCCCACTGGCGTCGCCGCCACCAAGCACGCGCCCGCCGTTGCCACTACACGCAGCGCGGCCACACGTTCGTGGGACGGCCCGGCAAAGACCGCCCCACCCCCATTACAGCCCGCCACAAGCCGTTGACCAGCACGAATGAAGAAGTCCGGCTTGAGTACGACGTCCTTCAGGGACGTGCACGGGCGAGTTCGGGAACGTCCCTCCACACGTGACCACCGCGTACAGTAGGTCATCGTCGTATGGGTGCTGGGCACGGCCGGGCGCGGACCCATTGTCAGCCGTTGACGTCGAACGCCAGCGCGGCCAGTAGTACCACCCAACTGAGCGTTCCGACCACGCAGATGTCGTAGATGCGGCGCCGCAGCCACCGCGGGCGCCGTTCGGGGTCCGGCCACACCATCTGCTGGAGGGTCAGCAGCAGCCCCAGTCCGAAGCCGCACAGGCCGAGGAGCGACACGGGACCCGGCACGAGCAGGCCGTTGCCGAACATCCACGCCTCGCCGCCGAGATAGCGCACCGCAACCGAGGTCGGCTGGTCACCCTTGCACCACCAGGGACGGTCCGGCGAGTTGCCGTAGCACCGGCTTCCCGGCCGTGGCGGCACGTACGCGTCGCCGCGGCCGCCCTTGAGCGTGACGTGCTCGATCTCCGGTCCGCCGTCGTCCGGGCGGAAGGTGCCGGAGCACCAGTACGTCCGGACGACGTCACCGTCGGACGAGGTCGACTCGTGGTCCACGCACCGCTCGACCGCGAGCCGGCCCGGGGTGCCGACCCACCCGGCACCGGCGAGGACCGTCGCGCCGAACAGCCACGCCACGTACAGCCCAGCGATGGCCAGCGACAGGGCGAAATAGGCGGAGATGCCGCGAAACGCCAGAGAGGTTCGGTCGGTCGTGGTGGCGGACTCCCCGTCCTGCGCCGCCATCAGCCCCGACCCCGGCAGGCGCGCAGGGTGCGCGTCACGCGCGTGATGCCGTAGCCGAGCAGCCACGGCAGCGCCGTTGTGCCCAGGACCAGCACGTAGAGCACGCCCAGAAAGTCGTCCCTCTGGATCGGATCGTCCAAGCCGTCCAGGGGCAGCATCGTGTGGGTGACCGGAAACCCCACCGGCTCCAGCGGCACCAGCACCGACCACAACCGTGGCCGCCAGCCGGGTCTACGGGCGCACCACACCCCCAGGGTGCCCATAATGAAGGGCCCGAACGGCACCCACAGCACCACCGGGAAGAGCAGCAGCACCCACCACTCGTCCGAAAACCCGCCCGTCATCGAAGCCCCCCGTCGTCGTCCGTCGCGTGAGCCTCCTCCGCGCCATCTCCTGGAGGCTTCAGGGGAACTACGTAATCGGGTACGTAGGTTCAGCGCCCGGACCGGGTCGTCCAAGCCGCCGGAGCCTCACGGCAGCGCGTGTACGTGCGGTCCTACCGCGCCCCGACCACTCGTTGCCCGCCGCCGCGTCCCAGTTCGTCGACCAGGTCGTCGCGCCCGCACCCCCGACCACCTCCATCCTGCCTGGTGACCCGCGTTGGGCTGGGCGTCGCCCGGACCTGCCCCGGGCGGCGCACCTGCGGAATACGTAGCCGGATACGTGGTTCTACTGAGGTCCCTTCCCTCCCAGCCGTCTACGTTCGACGAGTCGGATGGCGCGAACGGTGTTGAGGGGACTGAGTGACAGACAACACCCATGGAATGCGGGGCAGTTGGGTGACCTTGCTGGTGGCGGGGAGTCTGCTGGCCGGGTGTTCGGCGGACGACGGGGCTTCCCGGCAGAGCGGTTCGCCCTCGGCCAGGACGTCGCCGAGCACCGAGGCAACCCCGTCGGGCGGCTCGTCCGCCGCCACTTCCGTCTTCACGCCCGATGCCTCCCTCGTCCCCCGGACCTCGAAGGACGGGCGCCGCCTGGCCGAGTCCGTCGTGCTCGACCCGCGCGGCTGGGGCCGGGGTTTCGTCGCCCAGGATCCGGGCGAGAGCGCCCCGGGCACCTGGGCCGTGCTGAACGAGAGCTGTCGCTGGCAGCGTGAGAAGCTCCCGCACGGGGTGCTGGCGAGCGCGTCCCGCTACAGCTGGCTGCCTGCCGGCGGCGGCAAGGGCGCGGTCAAGGTGACGGCCGTGGCCACCGTGCACGCCTCCGTCCTCGGCGCCGACGGACAGCTGAGCACCACCCTCGAAGAGGTGCTGCGCTGCCCGGAACAGCGACCCCGGTCCGACGAGCGGATCACGGGTCTGATGTCGCTCGGCACCCCCTTCGGCGCCCGCGAGCAGGAGTACGCCGACGACTCCGTCCTCGAGGCCGGCGAGTACGTCGGGAACGGCGGTGCCGCACAGCCCTACCGGTGGATGGTCGCCCGGCTGGGCACGGTCGTCGTGGCCGTCTCCGTGACGGGCGCGAAGGGGAACACCGCGCAGGAACTCGAACAACTGGGCAGCACGGCCCTGGCTCAGATGCTGACGCGCACAGAGCAGCGGCTGAAGGGGAAGTGATGGAGCCTCTGCGTACTTCCGACCCCGCCAAGCTGGCGGGCCACCGGCTGCTCGGACGGCTCGGCGCGGGTGGCATGGGTGTGGTGTACCTGGCCCGCTCGGCCGGCGGAACCCTGGTCGCCCTGAAGGTGATCCAGGCCGAGTACGCCGAGGACACCGATTTCCGGGAGCGGTTCCGGCGCGAGGCGGACACGGCTCGCCGGATGACCAGCCCGTGGGTGGCGTCCCTCGTGGACGCGGACCCCGAGGCGGCGCAGCCCTGGCTGGCGACCGCGTTCATCCCCGGCCCCTCGCTCGGCGAGGCCGTCGCCGCGCACGGGCCGCTGCCGGTGCGGAGCCTGCGGGTGCTGGGGGCGCGGCTCGCCGAGGCGCTGCGGGAGCTCCACGCGGCAGGTCTCGTGCATCGGGACGTCAAGCCCGGCAATGTGCTCCTGGCGCTCGACGGACCACGGCTGATCGACTTCGGTGTGGCCCGTGATCCCGAGGACACCGCGCTCACCTCGACCGGTGTCGTAGTCGGCACGCCGGGGTTCCTGCCACCGGAACAGGCGCGGGGCGAGCGGGATCCGGGACCGGCCGGGGACGTCTTCTCGCTGGGCTGCGTGCTGGCCTTCGCGGCGACCGGCCGCCCTCCGTTCGGTACCGGGTCGCTCGACGCGCTGCTGTACCGCACCGTGCACGACGCGCCCGACGTGGAGGGTGTTCCGGCGGAGCTCGCCGAGGTGGTGGGCGGCTGTCTGGACAAGGACCCGGAGCTGCGGGCCACGGCCGAGGCGCTGTCCGAGGCCCTCTCGAACGCCACGCCCTCGTCGCCCGCCTCGCTCCCCGACCCGCGGGAGGCCCTGCGGGCGGTACGTCCTCGAGCGCCCGAGGATGAAATTCCCGGCGAAGAGGAGCGGGCCCCCGGCGACGAGGCCTGGCTCCCCGAGCCGTTGGTCCGGCTGATCGCGGAACGGTCGGCCGCCGGGCTCGCGCTGCCCGCCGTCGACGACACCGAGGTCGACCCCGCGTCCGCCGGCACCGCGCCGACGGACACCACAGCCACTCCGCCTCCGACCCGTGCCGTCGGCAGGCGCCGTTTCCTGCTCCTGACCGGGGGCGCTGCGGCTGTCACGGCCGGGGGCGGACTGGCCGCGTGGTGGGCGCTCTCCCGTGACGGCAAGAACGACGGCCCCGCCCCGACGGCCACCGGTCCCGTGCACACCCTCGGTCTGCACGCTGACCTGACCGGCGATCAGAAAGCGGGCGGCCGGGCGCAGGAGCGGGGGCTGCTGCTCGCGGTCGACGAGTTCAACTCCCGCGCGAACAGGCCCTTCACACTCGCCGTGAAGACGGTGGACGACGGCGGCGATCCGGCCCGGGCACCCGAAGCGGCCAAGAAGCTCGTCGCCGACCGTTCCGTGCTGGCCGTGATCGGTCCCACCACGGACGCCACCGCCCTGGCCTCGCTGGCGACGTACGACGCCGCCTCGCTGCCCCTGATCGCGGTGTCGCCCGGCGCCACCGTGCTGGGGGCGATGGGCAGCCGGTCCTTCCTGCACGCCCGGGTGACGGACACGATCCTGCCGTTCTACCTCGACGCGTACCTGCGCGGCACCGCGAAGTCGCGCACGGTCGGGATCGTCGACGACCGGGCGGCGGACGCCTATGCCTGGGCGATCAGCAACACCCTCGCCAAGATCCTTCGGGACGAACGGCAGCCGGCCGTGCCGAAGGTGGTCAGCGCGTTGCGCACCGACTTCGGGCCGACCCTGGACGCCCTGCTGGACGGGGGCGCCGACTCGGTGGTCTTCGCCGGCTATCACGACCGCGCCGCGCTGCTGGCCCGGGAACTGAGCAACCGTGACTTCCCGGGGGCCAGGGCCGCCGCGCAGGGGGTGCTTGACGCCCGGTTCCTGTCCGCCGCGGGGGACGCGGCCGACGGCTGGGTGATCGTCGCCCCGGTCATGGACGCCACCGTGGCGTCCGGGGCGAAGGCGTTCACGGCCGCTTACCGCAAGCGTTTCGGCGCGGAGCCGGAGCGGTACGCCGTCGAGACGTACGACGTGGCGCAGCTCGCCGTGAAGAGTCTGGGCTCGCTGACCGCCGGGCGCCGCACCCGGCAGAACCTGACGACGGCGCTGCGCTCGGCCACGTACAAGGGGATCACCAAGAACTTCGCGTTCGACAGGACGACCGGGACCCTGGTCATCGACGGCAGCGGGGTGTACCTGTGGAAGGTCGACGGCGGCCGGTTCGCGTACCAGGGCGTGGCGCCCTACCAGGTGTCCACCTGATGGGAGCCTGATGGAGCCGTTGCGCGGCGCCGACCCGGCCAGGATCGCGGGCTACCGGTTGCTGCGTCGGCTGGGCGCGGGCGGCATGGGCGTGGTGTACCTGGCCCGCTCCCCCGGAGGCGCGCTCGCCGCGGTGAAGGTGATCCGCGCGGCGCACGCGGACGACGCGGGATTCCGGGCCCGTTTCCGCCGGGAGGTGGAGACGGCGGGCAGGGTCACCAACCCCTGGGTGGTGCCGCTGCTCGACGCGGACCCGGACGCCGAGTCTCCGTGGCTCGCCGCGGCGTTCGTGCCGGGACCCTCACTGGCGGAGGCAGTGGAGGAGTGCGGCCCGCTGCCGTGCGGGACCGTCCGCGTCCTGGGGGCGCGGCTGGCCGACGCGCTGGACTCGGTGCACGGGGCGGGTCTTGTGCACCGGGACGTCAAGCCCGGCAATGTGCTGCTCGCAGTCGACGGACCCCGGATGATCGACTTCGGTATCGCCCGGATGCCGGAGGACACCGCGCTCACCGCCAGCGGGATGGTGGTCGGCTCCCCCGGATTCCTCTCCCCCGAACAGGCCCAAGGCAGGGGCCGGGAGATCGGGCCGGCCAGTGACATCTTCTCACTCGGCTGTCTGCTGGCGTACGCCGTGACGGGCGAGCGCCCTTTCGGTCGGGGCTCCGCGGCCGTGATGTTGATGCGCACGGTCCACGACGAGCCGGACCTGGACGGCGTACCGGAGCCGTTGCTGCCGCTGCTGCGGGGGTGCCTGGTGAAGGAGCCCGGCTCCCGGCCGGCCGTGGCCGAGGTACGGCGGGCCCTGGACGGTGCGGGCGAGGGCGGGGGCTGGTTGCCGGAGTCCCTGATCCAGCTGATCGCGCGCCGTTCGGCCGCCGTGCTCGCCCTGCCCGCCGTCGAGGCGACCGAGGTGTCCGGGGCGACGGCGGCCGACGCACCGCCCGGCGACGAGACGGCCGTCGGCCAGGGAGGCGCCACGCGCCGCCGCTTCCT
>NZ_JBSFUK010000044.1:0-25669 GCF_053591755.1 Streptomyces sp. NPDC002926 | reverse complement strand
GGTACCCGCTCCGCGGGTACCACATCGCTGCGCGATGTGCAAGTGGAGCGGTCGCTGCGCTCCCACTGGCCCACGCTGCGCGTGGGCGGGGATCCCTGCGCTGCGCTTCGGGATCCGGTGGGGCCGGCCGCTGCGCGTCCGGCGCGGCGCGCGATGCGCGGCCGCCGGGTTGACGGGATGTCATGTGCGGCTAGTGGGGCTTCTTGTAGGGGAGTTGGGGAGTGCTCTGCACTCCCGGGGGCGGGTCCGCTGCGCTCCCCCGCCTGACGGTCCTTCCGGCTGTGCCTCCAGTCCCTTGGGGCCCTCTGTCGCGGGCCGGGCTGGCTGCGAGGGGGTGGGGTCGCTCGTTCGTGTCGGGTTTCAGTGCAGTGAGTGCATCAGGTTGATGCACCATGTAGTGTTGGCGGAAACATGGGACATCCACCAACCGCATGGGCGGGGTCGTGAAGGAGGGGATGACTTGAATTCGTTGAGCGTCGAAATGCGCCTCAGGGCGCGGGAGGAAATCCAGCGTGAGGTTACCGGATTGACGGCGGAGCAGATCCACAAGCGGCTGGTGGCTGCGGGTGGCCTGGAAAGCCGCGAGGACCAGCCAAGGCCGCTCAACACGGAAGAGCGGCTGGCTGCTGTTCGGCGGAACGAGCTGCGGCGCATCTGGACCTTGATGGGCGGCACGGCGTGGGACGCCTACTCCCCCGAGAACGACGCGCAGGCGGACCGCTGGCACCAAGCGCTGCGGGACCGTCAGGAGGGTGCGAGCGGTGGGGCGGTGGGGTCTGACTCCGAGCTGATCCGCTATCGGATCGTGGCGCAGCGGACCGACCCGGCGCACCCCGGAGCCTCGGTGGTGACGAACTACACCTACGCGCGGTCCGTTGAGGAGGCCGTGGCGAAGGTGCGCCGGGCGAAGGAGAAGCCGGGTGGCCTGTATGGGGACCAGGGCTTGTACCGCGTTGTGGAGGCCGTCGAGGACAGCCCACAAAGCGAGGCGCGTCAACTGCAGGGAGCTCGCGGGCGGTTCCTCACTGCGGTCATGGACGCCGCTGTTGCAGCCCTGGACGACCAGTCGGCATCTGCCCGCTCGGAGTTGGTCGGTGTCCTGTCCGAGTTCTTCTTCGACACCGTCCTCACTCGCGCGATCGTCTCCCCTGACAGCGGAGAGGACAGCGCTCAGCTGTACGCCCGGGACGGAGAGGTTCTGTCCCGCTTGCTCCTGGCTCATCTCGCCGACCACGGCCTGGACCTGGTGGAGGCAAGCGCCCGCACTGGCGAACTGCGCGCCTTGCCCGATGGGCACATGGGTGTCGGCCGGCCTTCCGTTCGGGGCGAGGAGAGCGAGGCGCCGGCGGAGCTCATCGAGCGCGTCCTCGCCGTGTGCGAGCAGCACTATGCCGCCGTGACCGGCACCAGCTCCGAGCAGTGGGACCAGGAGCCGTCCCAGGAGCTCGTGGACATCGCCCTGCGGACCGTGCACCTGGCGGAGCCGGAGACCTACCCGCAGGCACTGGACGCGTACCTGCACGAGCACCGGGCGCGGCTAGAGCGGCTGTGGCGCCACTACGGGCCCGGCGGCATGTTCGCGGGCGAGCTCGTGCTGATCAACCTGCCCGGCTGCTTCGCACTGTGCGAGAGGATCGAAACGACCCCGCTCTGGCTCGAAGGGATCTGGGCTAAGCACGGCCAGGAGGAAACCGCACTGGAAAGGCTTCACGACAGCTGGCTGTACGATACCGGTGAAAAGGACGGGCGATGAGCAGGATTCCGCTCAAGAAACACCAGATCGACCAGAAGTCGAGTTTCCGTAAGTGGGCCGGATTCCCTGCAAGATCATCTGTGCCCCCTAAGGGTGCCCGTGGCACGATCGTGTCAGCGACCGGCTCCGGCAAAACGATCATGGCCGCCGCGTGCGCGCTGGAGTGCTTCGGGGACGGCCGGACTCTCGTGACCGTGCCGACCCTGGACCTGCTCGTGCAGACCGCCCAAGCGTGGCGGGCGGTGGGCCACCGCTCCCCCATGGTCGCGGTGTGCTCGCTGGAGAACGACCCCGTGCTGAACGAGCTGGGGGTGCGCACCACCACCAACCCGATCCAGCTCGCCCTGTGGGCCGGGCACGGGCCGGTCATCGTGTTCGCCACGTACGCCTCTCTCGTGGACCGCGAGGACTTCGACGACCCGACGGGCCAGCGGAAGGTTCGCGGGCCGCTGGAGGCCGCTCTGGCGGGCGGAGAGCGCCTGTACGGACAGCGCATGGACGGCTTTTCGCTCGCCATCGTGGATGAGGCCCACGGTACGGCAGGTGATCTAGGTCGTCCGTGGGCGGCGATCCACGACAACGCCCGCATCCCGGCGGACTTCCGGTTGTACCTGACCGCGACCCCGCGCATCCTCGCCGCGCCCCGGCCGCAGAAGGGCGCAGACGGCCAGGAGCTGGAGATCGCGACCATGGCCGACGACCCGGACGGCACGTTCGGCGCCTGGCTGCCCGGGGCTGAACTCGGGCTCTCGGAGGCGATCGAGCGGGAAATCCTCGCCCCGTTCGAGATCGACGTGCTGGAGATCCGCGACCCCTCCCCCGTCCTCGGGCTGTCGGAGGAGGCGCTGCGGGGCCGCCGCCTGGCCCTGCTGCAGACCGCCCTGCTGGAGCACGCGGCCGCGTACAACCTGCGCACCGTGATGACCTTCCATCAGAAGGTGGAGGAAGCGGCGGCGTTCGCGGAGAAGATGCCGAAGACGGCAGCCGAGCTGTACGTGAACGACGCCTCCGACGACGACCTGACGGCCGCGGACCGGCTCCCCGCGTCGTCGATCGACGCGACCTTCTACGAGCTGGAGGCCGGCCGCCACGTACCCCCGGACCGCGTGTGGTCGGCATGGCTGTGCGGCGACCACCTCGTGTCCGAACGGCGCGAGGTGCTGCGGCAGTTCGCCAACGGCATCAACGCGGCCGGCCGCCGGGTCCACCGCGCCTTCCTCGCCAGCGTTCGCGTCCTCGGGGAAGGCGTCGACATCACCGGCGAACGGGGAGTGGAAGCCGTCTGCTTCGCCGACACCCGCGGCTCCCAGGTCGAGATCGTGCAGAACATCGGCCGGGCGCTCAGGCTGAACCGCGACGGCTCCACCAAGGTCGCCCGCATCATCGTGCCGGTCTTCCTCGAGCCCGGCGAGGACCCGACCGACATGGTTGCCTCCGCCAGCTTCCGCCCCCTCGTAGCCGTCCTTCAGGGCCTGCGCTCGCATGATGAACGACTCGTCGAACAGCTCGCCTCCCGGGCCCTCACCAGCGGGCAGCGCAAGGTGCACATCCGGCGCGATGAGGACGGACGGATCGTCGAGGCCGGCGGCGAGGTGAGCGAGGACCAGGAGCACGACGACACCGCCGCCGCCGCCGAGTCCGCCCTGCTCCACTTCTCCTCTCCCCGGGACGCGTCGACCATCGCGGCCTTCCTGCGCACCCGGGTCTACCGGCCCGAGTCCCTGGTATGGCTGGAGGGCTACCAGGCCCTACTGCGCTGGCGGGCGGAGAACGAGATCACCGGCCTGTACGCCGTCCCCTATGACGTGGAGACCGAGGTCGGCGTGACGAAGGACTTCCCGCTGGGGAGATGGGTGCACCAGCAGCGCAAGGCACTGCGAGCCGGGGAACTGGAGGAGCGACGTAAGGAGCTGCTGGACGCGCCGGAGGCCGGAATGGTGTGGGAGCCCGGCGAAGAAGCCTGGGAGAGCAAGCTCGCCGCCCTTCGGTCGTACCGGCACTCCACCGGGCACCTGGCCCCACGCCAGGATGCGGTCTGGGGCGAGGGCGAGGCGATGATGCCCATCGGGCAGCACATGGCCAACCTCCGCCGGAAAGGCGGCCTCGGGAAGGACCCCGAGCGCGCAGCGCAGCGCGCACAGCAGCTGACGGCGATCGACCCGGGCTGGGACTGCCCCTGGCCACTGGACTGGCAACGCCACTACCGCGTACTCGCCGACCTGGTCGACGCCGACGGCATCCTGCCCGTCATCGAACCCGGAGTGCTGTTCGAGGGCGACGATCTGGGGCGGTGGATCCAGCAGCAGGCGAAATCCTGGACGGGGCTGTCGCAGGAGCAGCGGCAACGGCTGACCGCACTGGGTGCGACACCCGCTGAGCGGCCTGCACCGACCCCTGTGGCCAAGAGCGCCGGGAAGTTGTCGGCGGCCTTCCAGCGGGGTGTTGAGGCCCTCGCCCAGTGGATCGAACGCGAGGGTGCCCAGAAAGCCGTACCGCGGGGGCATGTCGAAACCGTCGTAGTCGACGGCCAAAAGCATGAGCACAAACTGGGTGTCTGGTACGCCAACCAGAAACAGCGCCGGGACAAGCTCACCGAGCCCCAGCGCGCCGTACTCGCGGAACTCGGTGTGGAGTGGGCGTGAGGGCCGCCAGTCGGCCAGACGGTGAATCGGATGGTCAGCGACGTACACAGCCAGGCACCCAGGACAAGCGTCCTGGGTGCCTCGTGCCGTCAGCAGATCTACCGCATGGGGGCCCGGGGCGCAGGGTTTTGACGGTCTGGACGACGGCGTGGACGCGGCCGGCGATCTCAGCGGCTCAGCCCACCGGTCGTCAGCGCCGACGGAGGGCAAACGCCACCGCGAACGCAGCGACCAGCGCCGAGGCCACCCCACCCACCGCCCCGATCGGCCCGGTCAACGAGGGGTGGACCAGGCACAGGTAGAGCGTGGCGCCCAGCGCCAGGACGAAGACAATTCCCAGCACCAGGAGTAGCACGGGGTCCGTGCCCGAGGACTGCGTGGCCGGCGGCTGCTGGGACTGGTTGGTAGCGGTGGACATGAGGGTTCCCTCCCTGGGATGCCTGCGGACGGTCCGCAGGCGGAACGCGGAGCATGAGGCGCCCGCACCCCTTGCGTCACGGGGTGGCAGGCACGCAGCAGAGTGCGAGACGGCGGGGTTGAGGCCTGCAAGACGACCGGGATCACCGCCCAGCGGGTGCGGCCGTCTTCCTGGGCTTACGCGGCCGTGTGATGGCGGTGCGCTGGTACTGGTGGGCCGTGGTGAAGCCGAGCGGGGAGAGCGGGGCTTTGGTGCGGTGTTCGCGTCGCTCGACGAGCCCAAGGGCGACAAGCTTCTTCAGCCCACGTTCGTGGGTGTCGGGGGACCAGCCGTACCACTCGGGGGCCTTCTCCGCGGGGAAGGTCGACCAGTTCTTCTCGCGGGCGATGACCAAGAACAGGGCCAGGCCCGGCAGGTCCAGGTCCTCGTCACGGCCCAGCGTCCAGAACGTGGTCGGGATCTGCAGGAAGCGGTTCTCCTCCGCGTCGCCCACGGGGCGGTCGTAGGGCTTCCCGCTGCCGTCCTCGCGCAGGAGAGTGACCGTGATCATGGTTCCGCTGCGGCT
Organism: Streptomyces sp. NPDC002926; assembly: GCF_053591755.1. Taxonomy (NCBI): domain Bacteria; kingdom Bacillati; phylum Actinomycetota; class Actinomycetes; order Kitasatosporales; family Streptomycetaceae; genus Streptomyces; species Streptomyces sp. NPDC002926. The sequence continues at coordinate 20,291 of NZ_JBSFUK010000044.1, read as the reverse complement.
GCACTCGATCAGCTCTCGCGCCTGCAGCCGGCGCAGGGCCCGCCAAGCACCGGTACGGGCGGACTGGTCGGTCGCGGTCTCGTGGATGTCCATCAGCCGCGCCCACACCGCGCTGTCGTGCGTGGTCGACCAGCCGTTGTCCCCGTTGCTGCACGCGGCCACGATGATCAGGTAGGCCTTGAGGCCCCGCAGGTCCCTCCCGGTCACGAAGTCCTTCAGGGGTCCATGACGGCTGACGGCCCCCTTGTTCGCCTGAACGAAGGTCTTACGCAGCGGCACGTTGGCCCGGATCGAACGGGCGAGGACCGCCGTACGCGTGTCCCGCCCAGTCGCGGCCGTCTCCTGCATGTCCCGCTTGGCGGGCGTCGTCGTCTTCATGCACCAGAAGGTAGCCAGCTGAGCTCTCCAACCCCAAACGATCCAGCCTCACAAGAGCTGATGTCCCAGCTGCTGACCATGGACGTCCCAGCGGGTATATGTGATAGCCGCTGAAAGGGCCATGTGACAGATCCAGGTGAGAGACCCAGGTGAAAGGTCAACTGGGATAACTACTGTTTAGGATGGGGTACGCCTCAGCTTCACAACCCGCATGCCCGGCCGCCTCCGTGCCGGCACGACGGCGGACCCGACCGACCACCTTGCTCTTCCGGCCGCCGACCCCGCTTCGCAACCCTGGCCTTCTTCCGCTAGCGCCCACAACACGAGGCCACAGACGGCCTTCTGAGAGCCCTTCAGGCACTGCTCCGGCGTGCCGGGTCGCTTCCCGCTCGGAGGCGCCCAGCGAGCCGTACAGCGACTCCTTGGCCAGCAGCCGTTCTGTGCGCGCCTCGGCCAGGCCGGTGGGGCGGGAGGGGCTCACGTACGGATGGACAGGACAGACCTGGACTACATCGGCGAGGCCACGAAGAGTTCCAGGCGCTGGAGTTGACGGGTGCGCAGACGAACGGTCGGCGGGGCTCGCGGCTGTTCGGGATCTACAAGCCGAACTCGAGGTGCTCAATACCGGTGAAGCGGACCTCCTCCAGCTGGCCGGCGCGGCGGCCGTTGTCCTGGAAGTACACCTCCTTGAGCGCTTCGGCGGCGATCTGCTGGAGCTGCTGGTCGCTGGCGCCGGCCTCCTGGGCGTCGAAGAGGCGGGCGGCGTACTGCGGCGGCAGCGCCACGGTCAAGTGCCGGAGGCGGTCCTCGTCCGTCGTCCCGATCGGCGCGGTGTAGCCAATCCGGGCGCGGGTGTCTATGACGATGCCGCCGGTGGTCGCCGCCTTCTGCCGCGCCTGGGCACGGATCTGCGGCTGCCACCTCTTCTTCACCTCCCGCTCCAGGCGGGCGGCGAGGTCCGGGCGGGGCTTCTTGATCTGGTCTTTCACGTACCGCTCGACCGTGCGCTGCGAGATCCGCAGCATCTGGGCGACCGCCTTGGTGCCCTTGAGCTGCTTGACCAGGTACCGCATCTGCGCGGGCGCGCTCTTGGGCACCGGGCGGGTGAACGCCTTCTGCACCGCGGCTTCCAGGCCGTCCCCGAACACGCTCATCGCGCTCTACCTACTCCCCGGTGTCCTGATCGGTAACGGTGCCGTCCTTGATGTACCGGGCGAGGTTGAGCTCCGGAGCGTTGAACTGCTCGCGCACCCCCTCGCCCCACAGCACGCTCTGGGTGCCCTCGTGCTTCACCAGCCCGGGGTTCACGCCGAGCTTGAAGCCGCCCGGCAGCGGCTTGCCGTCCCGGTAGGGCAGGAAGTCCAGCGGCGACGGCCCGTCGGACGCGTAGACGACGCAGTCCGAGAGGACCGCCACCGGGTACTGCCCGGTGAAAGCGGCATGCTTGACGATCTTGCGGTGCAGGTTGACCCGGGTGCGGGAGATGACCGCCGCCCGGATGTCGGGCCGCCAGGTGGGGCGGGACAGCGCCCGCCACGGCTCGCCCGGCCGCCAGCCCTCACCCCGGGGCCGCTCGCGCAGCTTGCCCAGGCCGCCCTTCACCGTCGCCTTGACCGCCGAGACGACGATCGCCAGCTCAGGGTCACGGCTCCGGTAGCCGTCCATCGCGGCGAGGAAGTCGGCCGGCTCCAGGTCGGCGTCGACGCCGAGGTCGGCCATCGTGGCGAGGTAGGCATCGCGCAGCCGGTTGTACCAGCCGTCCAGGTAGCGGCCGTTCTCGTACCGGACGTACGCCTCGATCGGCGTGACGTCGTAGCCGAGTTCCACCGCGTACGCCACGGTCGGCGTGGCGTACCAGGCCGGCCCCTCCGGGCGCTCGCCCTTCGGGGTGAACGGGCTCGGCAGGAGTTCGCCGTCCAGGTCCGTCCACTGCTTGGCGAGCTTCACGCGGGACAGGTCGACGTGGCTCAGATCGACCAGCCAGGAGCCGGGCAGTTTGGGATCGAAGACGGGGTTCTTGACGTGCGTCGGCGCGCCCAGGCCGACCGTGAGGCCGTTGGCGCCGGCGGCGAAGGCCATGTTCACGTCGATGCCCACCAGGTGGGGGCGAAGGCATTCGGCGTCGGTGAGCGGGCGTGCCCAGTCGTACGCCTCCTCCACCAGGACCTCGGCCGGGGTGCGGTGATGGAAGCGCGGCAGGTCCGCCAGGACCGGGTGCCCGTCGGGTGCCTCGCACGGCGCGCAGTCCACCGGATCCTTACCCAGCGAGCCGGGGTTGTGCTCGGAGTGCCGCTTACCCGTCGCGTCCGGTTCGGAGGCGCGGGTCGGCGGGTGCAGGGCGGTCATCAGCTCCAGGCCGGTCACAGCAGTCGATCCGCGCGGCGTCATCACGCGGGCCGCATACGTGCCCAGCAGCCGGGCCAGGTCCGCTGGCGGCAGTTGCCCGGCGTCGGCCCAGTGCCGGGTGTCGAGCGCGTTCCACGACGGGATGCACAGTTGCACGCAGGCCCGCTCCGATCCCTGCGCGGGGCGGTAGATCCTTGCCCACGGCCCGAACCCGCGCTTCGTCAGCTGCCAGTGGGCACGCGTCAGCTGCTTGATAACCTTGTGGCCCTCCGGCAGCCGCCCGGCCAGGCGCTCCTGCTGTGTGAGCGTGACGGGCAGGCCGTAGTACTCGCACGCCACCTCGGTCAGCACGATCAGCGGGTCGGCATCCTTGCCCGGCCCGGACAACTTCGGCTGGCCGAACCGCCCTTCGCGCAGCGTCCACTCCACCAGGGCCGGGATCGACTTCGCCGGTACGTCCAGGACCAGGCCGCCGACGCAGTACGCCAGCACCTGGCCGTCGGCAACGTCGACGACTGCAAGCGGACCGTTCTCGAAACGCGGATCGGTGCCGCCCACCGGGGTGCCTGCGGGGACGGCCTTCTTCGCGGCCGGGCGCGGTACAGCAGCAGGGGCAGCGGGGCGGAGTGCGGTGTTCGCGGGCTCCGCAGCCGGGCCTGTGGGTGCAGTGCGGGCTTGGGCCGGTTCAACTGCCGATGGCGCAGGAGCGGCCGGAACGGCAGACGTCTCGGGGATCGCCGTGTCCTCAGGGGGCACCGGAGCGTTGGCGGGGTAGAGCTGGGCGAGTTGCTTGAGCATGCGGGCGTATGCGTCGCGCTCCGGCGGCCGCGGCTCGGTCTTGCCGGCCTCCCAGCCGCTGACCGTCGCGCGCCGCACCTGCAGTGCGGCGGCCACTTCGTCCAGCGTCAGGCCATGCGCCTGGCGCAGCCGCTTGCGCTCCGCCGGGGGCGGCAGCGGGGAGCGGGACGCGATGAGCGCGTCGACCGCGTCGAACAGCTCGGACATGCAGCACCTCCTGCCCCGACCCTAGCGTGAAGCGCACATTTCGCGTACCAAATGCGTACGGATCCCGTAGACGGCGATTGGTGGCACGGTTACCGCGGAACGGGCGCCCTCGTGCTTGGGCTGCTCCAGGCTCTCTAGCCGAGGGTCCGCGGTGGTGTCTTGGCTATGCCTGAACTGGCCAGGGAAAGCGGCTTGGTGTGAGAGATCTGGGAGAGCAGACAGCCGCCGTGCACCAGCCATCGCGGTGGCAGAGCGCTCGGGGGCGGGCATGGGTGAGATCGTCAATGGACTCGAACGAGCGTTGCTGACCCGTCCCATTCCCACCGGTGACACCGCTGTGCGCTTCCTGCTCAAGACGCAGAAGGGCTCCACGAAGAACGTGGCCGTCCTCCTGGGGATCTCCCAGCGCACGGTACAGCGGTGGGTCACCACCCGGCCGGGAATGCGCCGCCGTCCCAGTGCTGTGCATGCGGGGTTGATCGATGAGGCCGTCAGGGCACGGTGGCAGCCCCTGGTGCGCGCCCGCCGACGGGCCCGGGCCGAGGCCGACGGGTTGTCTTCCACACCAGGGCGCGGTTCGGTTTCGCCGCTCCGGCAGGCTCGTCGGACGATCCACGAGTACGGCTGATCACCCAGTACCTGTCGGGAGAAGTGGCCCGCGAGCTGTTCGCCGCCCGGGACACCGGCGGAGGCGAGCAGCAGCAGCTGGTGATCCTCGCCCGAGCGCTGGGGCATGCCTACTTCCGTGATGGAGGCCTGCGTGCCCACGGTCTCGGGATCGCCTTCACCGACGTGGAGTTCGCTGATTTCTCCATCGACTGACGTGCACCTGGTTCGGGCTCAGGACGAGGGCGGGAGCTGGTGCCGTGTCAGCATCGTGTCGTAGCACTGTGCTTCCTTTCGTTCGCGCCAGTCCCACTGGATACGGCCGGTGCGCGGGCCGGCGGGCGGCTGGGGCGGGCGGAGCCTGGCCGCCTCCGCTACGCGCAGCAGGTGGGTGCGGTCGTGAGAGCCGGCCAGCAGATGCTGGTCCTGGCCAGGAGCGAGCCGGGCGAAGCAGACGGCGGCCTTCAGGAAGACGCGCGCCCACGGCGGCACGCGGTGGGTGGCGCAGCCGTCGGTGTAGCGGGCGCGGTCATGCAGGGCCAGGGTGGCCGCGACGTCGTCGTAGTCGCCGGGACGGGCGGTGGCGAGCTGCTGGAAGGAGGCACCGGTGAAGAGCGCGGCGGCTAGGGCTGCGGCCAAGCGGGGATGGGCGGTCACGGCGGCCAGGCGTTGGGCGATTTCCCGGGCTGTCTGCTCGGTGAGCGGTGCGGGTGGCGGGCGGTGCCGGAAGGTGATCGCTGGCGGCGTGCACGGGGCGGTGCAGGGAGCGGGGCTGTCGTAGGAGACGAGGCGGTCCAGCACGGGCAGGGTGAGCCACCGGTCAGCCGGCCGGGCGGGCTCGTCAACAAACTGGGGTACGGGTGCGGTCGTGCCGTAGTAGTGGCGGCGGGCGGCCTGGAAGTCGGCGGTGACGCAGTAGTCGGCCGTCTGCAGCGCCTGGTGCAGGACGGCGGGCAGATGAGGGCGGTGACAGACCAGCGTCAGGTGGATGCCGGTGAGGGCGCGCAACTGCAGGAGGCGCATCGTGCGGCGGGCGGTGAGGCGGTGGGCGCGCAGGACGGTCAGCCGGGTGACGGGCAGGGCCGTGATCCATGCGGTGGCGGCTTCCCAGGCGGGCTGACGGCCAGCGGGGAAACGCCCCGGGAGCAGGGGCGGTTTACCCAGGGCGGCGAGAAGGTCGTGGGCGAGGCCGGTCTCGCTGGTGGTGCCCGGGCCGGGGTGCAGGGTGATCCGCCCGGAGGGCGGATGGTGGGCGGCCAGGGCAGTGTGCGTGTGAACCGCATCGTCGCCCGGGTCGATGACCACGGCGACGAACGGTGGCACGGCGAGCGGCATGGCAGCGTGGTGGTCAGGCGAGGCGACTGAAGGCCCAGCGCAGCAGCTCCTGATCGACACGGGAGCGGCCGGTGCGAGTCAGGGCCGTGCAGGTGTGGGCGGTCAACTGGGCCCAAGCGCGAAAGTTGCCGTGTGCGGCGTGCTGGTCGGCGAAGGCGATGTCGTCGGGATCGGCGTCGGCCCACACCGGATGGAACAGCGGAATGGCCTCCAGGACCTCGCCGGGGGTGAGGCGGGTGAAGTGCTGCCAGATGAAGATACGGGAGGACAGCATCGGTTCGCGGCGCAGCACGGTGTGGCAGCCCTCGCCGCCGACGAAGATGATCGCGAGCTGGGTTGAGGGTTCGTCCCACAGGTAGCGGAAGTATTCGAACGCCTCCCCGTTGAGCCACTGGGCCTCGTCCACCAGGAAGGTGCGGGGGCGTTCGGCCAGGGCCGTCTTCAGCAGGCGGTCGAACTCGCTGGGGTGGCGCGGCGGTTCGCCGGCCAGGTCGAGCGCGGTGAACAGTTCGTAGCGCACCGCGCGGGCGGTGGGCCGGGCCCGGAAGGTGACCCGGCGGACGTCCTCGCCGGGTTCGAGTTCGCGCAGGCAGGTGTTGACGGCGAGGGTCTTGCCGAAGCCGGCGCCGCCGTGGATGCACATCATGGCGCGGGCGGCGACGGTGTCGGTGATGTTCTCCCGGGCAGTGAGCAGGGCGCGGGTGGTAACCACGGAGGCGTCGGTCAGGTCGACGTACTGGTAGGTGGCCGCAGTCACGAGGCGTCTCCGTCTTTGTCAGTGATGGGACGTGCGGCCCGCCCGTCGGGGCCGTCCGGAGCGGGAGCGGAATCACGGCCGGACGGGAGCGGGGTGGGCCGGTCTGGCGTGGTCAGCGCGGCCAGGGAAGCAGGGGTACGCCACCCGGCCGGCGGCGCGGCGGGCGGGATGAGGTCCGGCAGCGACAGCTGCGACAGGTCGGTTTCGGTGGCCTGGGCGAGTTCGGCCTCGGCCTGCGCGGTGGTCAACGCACCGAGCCGCTGAGGGGCCTCGGGCTGGTTCACGGCGGCGTAGCGCTCGCGCTGGGAAGCCTCCAGGTCCTTCTTGAGGCGGCGGGTGCGGGCGGCCCGTGCTCGCCGTACGGCGCTGACCTGTTCCTCGGTGGCCCGGTCGGCCAGATCTGCGGGACCGAGGTAGCGGCCGGTGGCCGCGTGGTAGACCTCGATCCGGTGGTCGTGGTGGGGCATGAAGCGGACCCTGACCTGGATACCGGCCTGACCGGTCATCCACGCTCCCACGTAGTCGCGTTTCCTGAAGCGCACCCCGCGGGTGGTCAGCGTGCGGGTGCCGGCGTCCTCCAGGGTGAAGGTCCACAGATCCGCGACCGGCACGTCCCGCAGCGGGGTGGGATCGCCCTGCCACGCCTCAAGCGGAGTCTTTCCCCGCAACGGCGCCGGGCTGTGCTCGGTGTTCCACCAGAGCGTCCAGGCCAGCAGCCGGGCCGTGAAGTCCTCGAAACTGAGCACCATCTCGTCCTTCGGACGGGAAGCCCGTTTGCCGGGGCTCGGCTGGCGGGCGTAGCCGGGCAGCGCGGCCAGGAACATGCTCTCCACCGCCCGGTTGAGACCCTCCACGGTGCCCTTGAGGTGGGGGGTGTAGGCGGGCAGGTCCTCCACCGTCACGTCCAGGAGATCGAACGCAGCGGTCACCGTCCTGGACAGGAAGTCCTTGCCGCGGTCCACCCGCACTTTCTCCGGCAGGCCGCCGAACGGGCCGTAGGGATCCTCGCGCAGGACCGCGGAGCGCAGTGCGGACAGCACCGACTCCCGCGACGGATCCCCCGGCGTGACCGCGACACCCGTGATCGCGTTGGTAGCGCAGTCGGTGAACCACGTGATCCACGGCCTGCGGGCGGTGCCGTCGACGTCGACCAGCACCGGGGCCTGCATGTGGTCGGTCTCCCACACCTGGTTGCGCCAGCCCCGCGGCCGGGCCAGGAACACATCGTGCTTGCGCGCCGCCCGCTCCCCTCCCGCGAGCCCGGCCCGCTCCCCCGGCGTCAGGTCCCGGCGGACCGCGCGATGCAGCGTCGTCAGCGACGGTGCGTCTGCAGGCGGAGACTTCCGAGCGGCACGGAGGACCAGTTCGCGATGGACGGCCCGCACGTTCCCCTTCCACAGCGCCAACAGCCCACGGACTTCAGGCGTGATCGTGAACGTCGCACCGGCCCGGGGCGGGGCACCAGGGCTGGCGGCCGCGGCCTCATCACCCTCAGCCGCGGCCAGCCACCGCCACACCGTGCGCTCCGCCACCCCCAACGCGTCTGCAGCCACCCGCACATGACCCGCTGTCAGCTTCTTCCCCGCCCGCAGAGCGAGCAGCCGCCGGACCGCCGGACCGCGCAGTGCCGTCCTCGACGCCGCAGGCAACCCGCCGCCTGCACGGACGGCGTCACCGTCCTCCATGTCAGCTCCCCTCCCGCGGTGGGACATCGTGTACGTGCCGGGTGCCGAGCGCCTGCAATCGCCTCTCCCGCCTCTTGCACAGCGCTTGGTTCACAGCGGCGACGCGACCCTCCTGAACAGCCGCCTCAGCAAAGCCCGGTCGACGGCCGCGTCAGCGGTGGTCAGCAGCGCGTTCTGCAGGTGGGCAGTCAGAGCGGCCCACATGCGGAACACGCCGTGGGCGCACGACCGGTCGATCCACGCCAGATCCGGGGCCGCGACGGTACGCCACAGCGGATGGAAGCCGGTCACCACGGCCGCCACTTCCGCTGCAGCCAGGCGCGGAACCTCCTGCCACCCGCCGACCCGCGACGCCAGCTGCGGCAGCCGGGCCAGCGCCCGCTCGCTGCCCGACCCGCACAGCACCAGCGTGATCCTCGTGCCGGGGTCGTCCCACAGGCTCTGCAGGTACTCCAGGCACGGCACAGGCAGGCGCTGCGCCTCATCGACCACCAACACCCGCGCCTCACCCAAAGCCCCCGCGACCGCGGCGTCGGCACGCGCCGACGTGTGCGGGAAACGGCCCGGCAGCGCCAAAGCATCGAACACCGCCCGCCGCATACCGGCCACCGACGGGCGCACCGGCACCGGCACCCACGTCACCTTCCAGCCCGGGGCCACCTCGTGGAGCGCCATCCGCACGGCCACGGTCTTGCCCCGGCCCGGGTCGCCGAACACACACACCGCGCCCTCCGCCGCCATCGCCTGCCCGACCGCCTCGGCCACCGCCCGCACCGACGACGTCCCCACCAGCTGTGCTCCCGCCGGCAACGCCACACCCGCCATCGCACCGCTCTCCCCCGACGGCAGGACCGCGGACGCCGCCGCCGGCGCGGGGTGCGGCGGCCGGCGCACAGCCGCCTTCGCCGCGCCGCCCTCACGCGTCCCGGCCAGCGCAAGGTCAACCAGCGCCTGCCGTGTCCGCTGCTCCTCCCGCTCCCGCCGCACCACCACGCGGTCCGGCAAGACCCTGCCGGCCTCCAGGTCCCGCCGCACCACCCGGTACAGCGACGCCAGCGACGGCACTTCTCCCCCGGCATCCTTCAAATGCCGGTGCAGCACCGACACGTTCCCGCCCGCCTGTGCCAGCACCTCCCACACCTGGTCGGACAACTCCAGCCGGGCCCGCGGCCTGCGCTCCACACGGCCTTCCGTCCGCGCCACGTCCAGCCAGCGCCACACCGTGCGCACATTCACCCCACCGACCTGCCCGCCCGCACGCACGTGCGCCGTGGTCAACGCCCCCGCCGCCTCAAGCTCCAGCAGCCGCGCCACCAGCACCGGCCTGGACACCCTCAACCCCGCCGTGACCTCACCCCACACGCCCGGCTCCCCCACCCCACACCCTCCCGACGCCCAAACCCGACGCCGACCACCGTGCCGCCGACCAGCCCTCGAAGGATCAGAAGTGCCGTTCCCATGACAGCGGAACAGGGAAGGGTGTACCGCCCCATGACAGCCACCACGGCACCACACACCGCCCCATGTCAGTGACTCCCCACACTCAACACCCCACCACCAGCGAAAACACCCTGACCTGACATGCCGTCACTGACACCACCCACTGACACCAAACCGGCACATCGCAGGCGGCCGGCGCGATCCGGTCCGCCTTCGCCTTCTCGTACGTAGCCAGTTCGGCGATCCGCTTGTCCCGGTCACTCGCCAGCTGCTGCAGCTCCCGCTGCAATTTCTCCAGGTCCTTACTGACGGCCTTGATGTCGTCTCGTACGCCGCGCAGTTCCGTCAGGGCGGTGTTGTACGCCTTGGCGTCCATCGGATTGTTACTGGGCATGCGCCGCTTCTCCCTCGGCGTCGGTTCCGGTGCTGGTCTCGGGATAGAGGTGCGCGCGGATGTACTTGCTGACGGCCTGCCCGCTCACGGGAGGGTCCTGAAGCCGGCCAACCGCCGCAGCAGTACGCAACTGCTTGATCCCGTCAGCCAGCGCACAGGCACGTCTCTGACGCGATTCGGTCAGCAGGGCGCGCAGATCCTTCTCGACCTTGTCCTCGGCCCGGATGCGGTCCAGCCATTCCAGTGAGGCGATGACGGTGCTCCTCGGATCGATGTCTGCACGGGCCCGCCCTCGCGGACAGGCGACTGTGGCGACGGCTGTGATTCGCGGCGGCGGCCAGGGTCTCCCCTTCCCATGATCCAACCATGTAGTTCCGCATATCGCAACCCAGCAGTTCCGATTTTCGAAACCTACAGCTCTCTATTGGGGCCGATAGTTGGCCAGTAGGCCGTTCGTCGAGCCCAGGCCACGACGTTGTGTCGATTCGCAGTTGGCCACTTTGCAGTGATAGTTGGCCATCCACGACGCGGACCGTGTCTTGGTCCAATCGCTCCCTTGCAAGGGAGTGGCAAGCGGATGGAGACCTCAGTCGGGCAGCCCCCAGAAGGGTCCGCGCAGGCCGACCTCCGCGAAGTAGGCGGATGCGGAGGCGGGGTCGCGGCGGGTGTAGCCCGGGTCCAGGCGTCCGGTGTACCAGTCGCTGGCGAAGCGCCACAGGGTGGCCAGATCCATGACGTAGCCGCGCTCTTGGCCCGTCCGCTGCAGCCAGGTATCCACGCAGTCGGTGGAGCAGAACAGGCGCTGGTTGCTGCAGGTGTGTACGACGTCGTCCCAGGCCCGGTACATGGGGGTGAGGAAGTGGGCCACCTGATCGCCCTGCGGAGGTGCCTCTCGGCCGACCACCCAGGCGTGCGGGGTGTCGCAGGCCGGACAGCGGGTGGCCACCAGAACGTCGGACTCGTCCTGAAGCAGGTGGGGCATGGCGAACGAGTCCCAGGCGCAGCCGCCCCACCACAGGGTGTGCGCCCCCATGACGCCGGCGCCGCAGTCACCTGAATGGAGCAAATCGCCAGCAACCCAGATCAGATGCCCTCTTAACGCAGGTGTGGTGTCCGTGAGGCGATGTCCACTTCGACGTGGCTTGTTGTGCCCTTCCGGGGGAGCGGGCAGTGGGGAACGGTATGGGGACCTCGCAGGGCATGGAAGACGGCAGCGTAATTCGGAGAATTCGCATGAATGCCTGCACATCCGTCGCCATGGCCACCGCCAGCCTGGATGCGGGCTGGCTCTGCTCCTCTGATCGGAGGGCACCATGAACCACCGCTCCAGAGCCACCGGGTTCCTCCTGGCCGGCGCGTTGTCCGGCACGGCGCTGCTGGTTAGCGGGCAGCCCGCCCAGGCGGCCGTCCCGAACTACTTCGCCTTCACCAATTACGGCAGTGGGAAGTGTGCCGGGCTGTCCCCGGCCGAGTACTACGACAACGGGGCCCGGGTCATCCAGCAGACCTGCAACGGGCAGCCCGAGCAGCAGTGGGCGCCGGTCGGCCTGGGCGGCGGCAACTACCAGTGGGTGAACGCGCGCAGCGGTAAGTGTATGGACGTCAAGGACGGCAGGAACGCCGACCGGACCCCGATCCAGCAGTGGGACTGCACGAACACCGCGGGCATGGCGTGGAATGTTCCCGGAGCGATCCCGACACCCCTCCCGGTCGCGGTGGTTTCCAAGATCGGCGGGCGGTGCCTCGACGTCGCCGCCGGATCGTGGCAGGACGGCGCAGCCATCCAGACCTACCACTGCACCAGCGGCAATCCCGCGCAAGCGTGGGTGATCCACCAGTAGCGACCGCGCTCGGTCCCTGCGGCCACTCCGCCGCAGGGTCCGGAATAAGGTCGGCCCGGCACAGACCGGTTTGCCGTGCCGCACGGACACCAGGCGTGGTCTGCAGGCGAGTTCGCGGCATCGCTGCATAGCTGGCGCCGCACCTATTCGTCGCCGGTGGCGAGTCGTCGGCGGACTGGCCGTGAAGGGGCGTGACAGACCGCTCCCCGGAGAGGACGCTGTCTCTCGACGGTCTGTGGGCACTCGGGTATGGAGCCTGGGGCTGTCGTGGCTGGGCTGGACAGACCGTGCCTGCGGTCTTGGCCGCATGCTCGGGTCGAGGGGGATGCCATGGCCTGGTCGGCCGACGGCGCAACGAGCGGCGGGGCAGCTCGCCGGCGCCGCAGTGCGGCCTCCTATCAGCACGACCCTTTGGCCTTTCTCGCCGCGGAGTTCGACGGCACCCGTGATATGTGGCGCTCCGCATCGGGCCGTCTGTGTGTGGCCGGCCCTGCGGCCGCCCGCGAGGTGATGGGCAACCGGCGCGGCGCATTCATGGAGACCTCCGACTTCTTCCACGTGCGTAACGGGGTCTTGGGCCCCAGATCCGCACAGATCGAGATCGGCCGCGCGGCACGCTCCCTGATACGCCACCGGCTCGATGCGCACCGGGCGGACCTGCCCCGCCTGGTGGCCGGGCGGCTTGTGCCCACGAGCACCTGGCCGGATGCGGGCAACCTGCTTGTCCGCGAGCACCTGCGTGACGTGCTGCTGTGTCCAGATGCCCCGGCAGAACTCCACAAGGCAGTCGACGGCATCATCACCCGCGCGGTGCTGGCCGGTGCGCGACAGCGCCATTCGGTGATGTCGCGGCTCCTGTTCCGCCGCCGGGCGATGAGCGCCCTCGTCCAGGAGGTCCAGGCGCGCCGCCATGCCGGTGTTGCTGAGCCACGCGATCTGCTCGATGTGGCCGTGACCGGGGCCGGGTTGGAGGTGGATCCCGGCGAGGTGGCCGAGGTCTATCTGTCGTTCCTGTTCGCCACGGTCGGCTCGCTCGGCTTTGCCCTCGGCTGGTCGGTCTATCTCGTCGGCACGCACCCCGACGCCAGCACAGAGGAGCCGTCGTGGATTGTCCGGGAGGCGCTGCGACTGTGGCCGGTGGCCTGGCTGTTCGCCCGTAGGCCGAGCCGCGAGCACGAACTGGCCGGAGTCACAGTCGGTCCGCACGACGAGGTGAATGTGTGCCTGTACCTCGTGCACCGCCACCCACGGCACTGGGAGCGCCCCGACGAGTTCGAGCCGCGCCGCTGGGCGGCACCTCTCCACGATCCGGCTTTCATGCCTTTCGGATTCGGGCCGCACACCTGCGCTGGGGCGACCGTGACGATGACGCTCCTCGAGGACCTGATCAGCATCATCACCCGCGATTGGCATCTGTCGGTCACCGCCACAGGCAACGGACCCCATCTGGGCCCAGCGCTGGCACCGCCACGCTTCACCGCGGAGCTGCACGCCCGGGGCGCCGCCCCGAGAGGAGGTGAATGACATGAGGAAACTCTTCCGCACGGCCAAGTCGGCCCTCAACATCCGGTCCGGCTACGGCTCGCACCACTTCTGGTATCTGTACCACCACATCTGATCGGTACCGGCGTGGGGAGCCGCAGCTCTCCACGCCGGCCGTGAGAGGCAGTGCCATGACCACTCCACACCACGGCGACGATTTCCTGCACGATCTGCGGCTGCGCAGCGCAGCCGAGGGCGGTGTCTTCTGGCTGGACAACGAGCAGCTCGCCGTCTTCGAGCCGGCCGCGGCACGCATGGTGAGCAGTGCGAACTGGAACGGCCTCGTCATGAGCGATCGCCTCGTCGACATGGTCCGGCGCCGTCGCAGCACGCCGATGCGGTGGTCCCGTATCCGCACCGCCTGGCTCACCCAACTACACACGCTCACGACCGGCGAGCACAACGCCGATCTGATCACGCGGATGCGGCAGATCATTGATGCCCGGCTCGGCGACGACGTCGATCTCGTCCTGCTCGCTCAGGATGTCGCCGTGCAGTCCATCCTGCCGGTCGCACTCTCAGGTCTCACAACCGGCGAATCGGCGCGGATCACACAGGACTTGAACCAGAAGCTGCTACGCCTGATCGATCGCCACCCCGGCCGCGGGCTACGCCATCACGCGCATTTCGCCGCCGTGCAGATCAGGGCCGGACTTGTCGTACGACGGGTGCTGAGCGAGCGCGCCTCCGGACGCCGCGCCCGGGAACTGGACCTCACCGACCCGATCGTCGACCTGCTGCCCGAGTTGGGCATGGACCGAGCGCTCGATGTCGTCACTGCGGTACTCACCGCGATCGGCGGACCCCCCGGCTCTGCGGCCGCGAGCGTGCTGTACGAGTTCGTCCGCAACCCGCAGTGGACGCACCGGCTTACCCGCGAGCTGGGGAGCGTGGACCCGGTCGAGTTCTGCGCCGCACCAGCCAAGGCAGCGCCGGTCACCCACCGGTTCGTCAAGGAAGTGCTGCGTATGTGGAGCCCACCGCTGCTGCTGGTGCGGCGTGCCCGCGCCTCGTTCGACCTCGGCGCCACCCGGCTGGAGAAAGGGCAGAGCTACCTCGTGAGCCCGCACATGATCCACCGCCATCCCCGGTTCTGGCAGGAGGCCGACACCTTCGATCCCGACCGGTTCCTGCCCGGCGCGCCGCACGGGCCTGCCGACCGGGCGTGTTACGTACCGTTCGGCTGGGCTCCGAAGAAGTGCATCGGCGCCAACATCGGCACCATCCAGCTGATGGCGCTGTGCTACCTGATGTGCACCCGCTACCGCCTCAGCGTCCCGAACGCCGACACGATCACCATGGCCTGCCGCTTCGCCCCCGTACCCCAGCAATTCCGTGGACACCTCGCCCTTGCATGACTGGCGGCCTGTCCCCTCCCGGAGACACCGCCGACGTGATGATCAACGCGCTGGGGCTGTCACCCATGCCCACTCCCGGCGGCTGTGGGCGCGCTGAGTAACTCTCGCGCAAGGGCTGGGTGACGCGGTCGTCGGTGGCCTCGTAGTTCAGCCGGCGCCGGAAGAACAACAGTTTCTTCTCAGCCGTGACCAGGATCTCGCCCCACTCATGACCCAGACCTCGTTGTCGTGACGGTCGTCGGCAAGCCTTCCGGCACCGCCGCCGTTGCTCCGCCGGACGGGAGCGTGCCCGATGACGAGCTCCAGAGCGCGTTCGAGCTGACCGGCGCCCTCACCACCACCTCCCACGATGGGGCGACCGCGCTCGCCGTGACGAGCGAGCTGGAGAAGTGGTGGGCCACCTCCGGCATCGGCACCCTCCGGCGGGCACCCGGGCAGCCGGGGGTGAAGGCCCGCGTCTATGCGGACATCCGACTGCGGCACCCAGACGACCCAGCGCACGGATGACAGACCCGACGTAGTCGGCCTGGGTCACGGTGCCCGGTGGAACTTGGACTTGAACATGGTGCGCAGCACCGAGGCAGTCCCAGATCCTGGCTCCCTGCCTGCGTTCTTGCAGGTCAAGGGCAGTTTCCATACCTACAACGACTCGTCTGCGCGGTCACCACCCCTTGGTGTTATTCACGACTCAGTACCCCGGACCCGGGGTGGCGGGGCGCGCCGCGCGGCCGTACGCCCCTCTACGCCAAACGTCATACGGCGGGCACGGCGCCACGGGCCGACTTCACGGCCGCACGCCGTACAAGCCGGCCGCCCCGCTTGACGGCGTCATATCCCCGCCGTTGCATGGGCGGAGAGTAAATGCCGGGGGCTTCGTCCCGAACTGCCCGGCAGCGGGGGACAATTCAGGGGGATTCATGTCGCGCGCCGTCGCCGAACTCCAGCAGATTCCGTTCTCGCAACTCATCGGAGCACCGCTCAAGGCCGCTGTCGAAGCCCAGGCCCTGGCCGCCCAGTCGACGATCGAATTTATTCACAAGGTCGGCTTCCAGCAGGAGGCGCAGCCCGACGACCTGGTGTTCGGCGATGTCACCAAGGACGCGTCGGCGGGCAAAGTACGGTCGGTCACCTTCAGCTACACGAAGAAGGACGAGAACGACACAAAGAAGGAATTCTCGCTCACCGTTCCGTTTCTCGCGATCACCCCGATTCCTTTCATCAGGATCGACGAGGTGACGATCGACTTCAACGCCAAACTCACCGACTCGATCGAGCGCAAGACCAGTTCCGAATTCAATCTCGACTCGGAGGTCAAGGGCAGCTACGCCGCATTCTGGAGCCCCATCAAGATCGAGGCGCGGGTTTCGGCGACCTACAACCAGAAGTCGAGCAGCAGCGAGCGCCAGCAGCGCGAGTACACCCTCCAGATCCATGTCCGCGCGGTCCAGGACGAGATGCCCGCAGGGCTGTCACGGATGCTCGACATACTCGAGCAGGCCATCCAGGAACAGCCGACCTCCGCCACGTCGTGACGGGGCTGGGGGATGTCCTGGGGGCGCTGCTGACCGATGTGGTGCGGGCACGGCTCGCGGCCGACGCGCTGACCGCGAGCGCCGTGGCGGCGTACCGGGACGATCCCGTGCTCGCGTCGCTGTCCGTGCCCCGGGTCACCGTCACGGGCATGACGGTACGGCTGGCGTTCTCGGCAGCCGAGGTCGCGGTTCCCGATCCGCAGCCGCTGGATGTCGCCCGGGCCGCCCGCGAGTGGAACATCACCCTGCGGGACCGTCTGCTGCCGGGGTTGCTGCCGGGGCGGGAGGAACTGGGCATGGACGAGGCGGTGCGGCTGTGGCGCGACGCGCTGCGGCGCGCTCCGGTTGTGCTCGACGCCGTTGCCCTCCAGCGGGCCGTTGCCGGGGACCCCGGCAACGTGGTGGCGTCGACGCTCGATCAGCTCCTGGAGCGCGTACGGACACTGCCGCAGCACGCGCAGGCCCGGCTCCAGCAGATCCGGCTGAAGGAGGAGTTGCAGCGGGAGCTGCCACGGGAGGTGCCGCCGCTCGCGGAGCGGGCGCGGCAGTGGCAGGCGGCTGAACAGGCGCTGCGCTCTCGGGTCCAGGTGGAGGTGACCGCCGACGAGCTGGAGCGGCGGCGCCCGGAGACGCTTCAGCACATCGAACTGGCCGTCTCCCTCGCCGACATCGAGGAGTTCATCGGTCCGGCCACCGACACGGAGAGCTGAGCCATGCCCATACGCGACGTGTCCACGCTGGGGCTCGATGAGCTCCTCGGTGCCCTGCTGTCAGCCGTCATCGGCGGCCAGCGCGAGGCCACGGCCGGAACGCTCGCCCTCGTCGAGCAGATCGGCCTGCTCCGCGATGCCGAGGGCCATGAGCGCTTCCGCTCGGTGACCATCCGGTACACCAAGCTCGACGAGAATCAGCAGCCCGCCGAGTTCGCCCTCGAAGTGCCGCTGCTGGCCATGATGGCGATCCCCACCCTGACCGTGCGTGAGGCCAAGATCTCCTTCACGTACGACGTGACGCAGACGGCCGTCGAGCGTCCGGCCGAGCAGATCCGCGGGGCCCGGGCCGCGGTGCCGCGGGCGCTCACAGGGGCCGAGCTCCGCCCGGTCGTCCTCAAGGGCTTCGTGCCGCGGGCCCGCACGGTCAGCAGCAGCGAGACCCGAGAAACGGCGGGCATCAACATCGAGGTCACGGTCGAGAGCGTGCCGCTGCCAGTGGGCCTGGAGCGGCTGCTCGACCTGACGGAGCTGACGGTGTCCCGGCCCGCCGCGGCTAAGCGGACCGGGCGGGACGAGCAGAACGAGCGGTCCGAGCGGGACGAGCCGAGATGACGGAAAGTCATGTGGCGAGCAGCGTGGAGGCGGCGGCGCTGGCGCTGGACCGGCTCGAACAGTCGCTGCGGGCGGGCGGCTTCGCCGAAGGCACCACCGCGTATCAGCGCATGGCCGATGTGCTGCTCGCCCAACGGCTGTTCCCCGGCGACTCCGCCGGACCCGAAACCGATCCGTCGGTGCTGCGCGGTTTCGAGCACATCGGCGAGACCGCCGGGCGCATCTACGGGCTGCTGGAGCCGTACGCCGCCGTGATGCGGCGCCTGGCGGCCCTGGCTCCGGCCGCTCCCGGCGACGCGGGCCCGACCACCCGGTCCGCGGGGCCGGCCGCCCCCGCGGAGCCCGGTGTCACCGCCGCGCCCGCGGTCACCGAGGCCGCACGCGCCGCCGTCCTCGCGGCCCTGCGCCGACGCGGCCGGCGCGGCGCGTCGGTGTCCGTGCTCTGCCGTACGACGGGCCTGCCGTCCGGTGTGGCCGAGGCGGCGCTCGACGCCCTGGTCGGCGACGGCACCGCCTGCACCCGGGACGCCGGCGGCGTCCGCTCCTTCCTTCTCCGCGACAACAGAGGAGCCAGAGGATGACCGCATCCACCACCGTCCCGCGCATCTCCGCCACGGTCGGCGCCGGTGGCACCAACACCGCCGCCGATGTCCGGGTCGTCCAGGACCTGCTCAACCGCGCCGCCCGCGCGGAACTCGCGGTCGACGGCGACTGCGGCCCAGCCACCTGCGGGGCCATCAGGTCCTACCAGTCCGGCTTCCTCAAGGCCCCCGACGGCCGCGTCGACCCGGACGGCCTGACGCTGCGCCGCCTCGCGGCGGACGCCGGGGAGCGCTCCGAGGCGCCCCGCAGTGACCCCGCGACGGCGTCGGGGCCTGCGGACGGCGCCCGCCTGACCCAGTTCACCCGCCAGGGCCCGGGCCACTACGCGTACGCGGACAGCGAGCGCCAGTACGGCACCGACGCCATGCTGCAACTCCTCACCGGCACCGCCGCGGCCCTGCACCGCGCCGGTCTGGAGATGGGGGTCGGCGACATCAGCTTCGTACAGGGCGGCCTGATGCCCCCGCACAAGACCCACCAGGGCGGCCGCCACGTCGATCTGCGTCCGCTGCGCACGGACCACGCCCGCGGGCCGGTCTCGATCGGTGACCCGGTCTACAGCCGGGACGGAACCCGCGCCCTGGTGGAGAGTCTGCTGTCCCATCCGGCGGTGCGCCGTGTCCTGTTCAACGACACGGAGATCGCCGGTGTGCGGTCCTACCCCGGGCACCACAACCATCTGCACGTGGAAGTGGGACAGTGAGCGGCGCCGTCCCCACAAGGAAGTCGCGACCGGAAGTTCCGAACAACCCACCTGACCCGCAAGGCGGTTGCTACTGAGGTTTTCGGTTCGGGGTGACGGTGATCTCGGTGGTGGGTGTATCCCGGTGTCATGCGGTATCCCGATGGGGGTGGCCTGACCGCGAAGCAGCGGGCTCGGCGGGAGCAAGTGCGGTTCGAGGCTGCCGAGTTATTCACGCAAGGGGTGACGCCGCCGCAGGTCGCGCGGCGGTTACGGGTCTCGCGCAAGTCCGCCTATGCAGGTGGCATGGGAACGGTCCACACCGCACTCGACCCTGCGGGGCAGGCCCCGGGGCTGGCTGACGCTCGTTTTCGTCGCCGCCTATTCGGTATTCTGCGGCATCGCGGCCGTGTCACACCCCGGGGTGTCGAACACGCTGCTGAGCCTGGTGGTGACTGGCCTGGGAATGGTCGGGCTGCTCGCCCTGCCGGGCGTCATCCGCCGGCGCTCTGACGACTCCGGCGACGCCGCTTCCAGCTGACCCAGGCCGGGCTGCGCTGGCGGCCAACTCCCCTCGCAGACCCGGCAATCGGGAGCTTGCCCACGGTTCGGCACCTGGTCAGTCCCGGGCCGTGTGATGGCGGTCCACCCGGGCGAGGAACTGACCAACACAAATGGACATGAAGGCGTCAGTCTCAACAGAGAGAACCCCATAGGAATTCTCTCGACAACTCCGGGATTCTCACTAACTCCCGGCATCGCAGGCCCAGAGCCAGTGAGGGCCCCGGCAATGCCGCCACCAGGACGGCCAGCAGGAGGACGACGACGGCGGCGGCGTGCTCGGTGATCAGCGAGCGGGGGCCCCGGGGCCCGGGGTGGGGGGCGGCGAAGCAATGGCGGTCACGTGAACTCCCCAGCTGGGCAAGGTGGCTGTCCGAACCCAGCGCCTACGTCGCATCCGCCCAGGTACCCCACGGATTTTCTTGGCCTGTGCCCACGCCGCGAGATGCGCCCCGACCGGCGGCGGCCAACGCTGGAGTCATAAAGCCCACCTGGTCCAATATCCGGATTCTCCACCTGCCTGCGTTCATCCGCGGTGGTTCTGCGCCGCCCTCGCCGCATCAGACGCCCGCCCTGCTCCGGCGGGTCACAGTTAGCATCCAACGGCTTGACGACTGGGCAGGCGCACCAGCGCACCCGCCCAACCTCAAGCACTCACCTCCGTAGAAGGAAGAAGTCCCGGTGAGCACTGCTGACTCTGACGGTCGGGTTTTGCATACCCGTCCCGGTGACCCGTCCAGGATCGGCCCCTACCGGAACGTCGGCCGCCTCGGACCTTGGCCACCGCGGCATCCACCTCAGTACGGCCCCGCTCTCGGACCACGAGCCGTAGGGGCCGCCAGGAGAGCCGGCGGCACCCCGGCCGGGCGCCGCAGCAGTTCGGAGGTAACGACCGCCATCC
>NZ_JBSFUK010000043.1:0-27874 GCF_053591755.1 Streptomyces sp. NPDC002926 | reverse complement strand
GGACCGGGCGGCCCGGAGGCTCAGGCCGCCAGCGGCTCGGCCAGCAGCGTCACACCCAGCGCGGTCAGCGCCCCGCCGGTGACGCCTTCCACGGCGCGGGTCGTGCCCGGGCGGCGCAGCCACTGCCCGAGGCGGTCCACCAGCAGCGCCACCAGCGGGAACCAGAGCAGAGCCAGCGCGACGACGACGGCGGCGAGCAGCAGAGTGCGTGGCAGCACCGGAGCACCGTCCGGCACGAACTGCGGTAGCAGGCTGAGGAAGAGCACCGGCGCCTTCGGATTGAGGACGTTGGTGAGGAAGCCCTGCCGCAGACTGCGCCCTGTGCCGCCGGCCGGCTGCCCCTGCGGATCCCGCGCGGCGAGCGGCGGACGCAGCGCGCCGCGCACCGCCCGTACACCCAGATGGAGCACATAGACCCCGCCCGCGATCTGCAGCGTCCGGTACAGCACCGGCACGGCGACCAACACAGCCGCGAGCCCGGCGACCGCCAGCGCGGTGTGCACCAGCAGTCCCCCGGCGACCCCGACGGCGCAGGCCACACCCGCACGCCGGGAGGCGAGGGCGTTGCGTACGACGACGGTGAAATCTGCGCCCGGCATGGCGACCATGCCCGCTGCGACCCCCGTGAAGGCGACCAGTTGTGCGTCCATACCCGCCATCCTGGACCCGCAGCGGCCTTAGCTTGTACTTGCAATCTTCAGGGTCTGCCTAAAGCAATGCTTAAGGGGATGCATGTACGACCCGACACGGCTGGCGGCGCTGGTGGCGGTCGCCGAGGCCGGTTCGATCACCCGCGCCGCCGCCCGACTGGGCTACACCGCACCCGCGCTCTCCCAGCAGCTGGCCAAGCTCGAGCGGGAGGCGGGGGCGCCCCTGCTGGTGCGGCACCACCGCGGGGCCCGGCTGACGGCCGCGGGCGAGCTGCTGGCGGCACGGGCCCGCCGGGTTCTGGACGAGATGGACCAGGCACGGCACGAACTGGCCCGGCTGGCCGGTCTTTCCGGCGGGCGGCTGTGCGTCGGCACCTTCACCACGGCCGGTATCCATCTGCTGCCGCCGGTTCTGAGCGCCTTCCGCCGGGCGCACCCGGACGTGGAACTGACCGTCGCGGAGTACGAGCCGCCGGGCGGGGTCCTGGCGGTGGCGGCCGGCGAGGTGGATCTGGCGCTGACCCATACGTACGAACCGGCCGAGCCGGCTCCCCCGCCGGCGGGTGTGGCTCTGGAACCGCTGCTCGTGGAGGAGTTGGTGCTGGTGACGGCACCCGGTCATGCGCTGGCGGGCGGCTCGGGCAGGCTACCGGTGGCCGATCTCGCCGGGCAGCCGCTGGTCAGCAGCGCAGCCTCGCATCCGCCGCGCAGGGGCGTGGAAGGTGCCTTGGCGCGGGCCGGTGCGACTCCTGCCGTGGCGGTCGAGTCACCGGGCTATGCGCTGGTGTACGCACTGGTCAGTGCGGGGCTCGGCGTGGCGGTGGTGCCGGAGATGGTCGCCGCGATGGCCGCGACGCCGCTCGGTGTACGGCAGTTGGAACCGGCGGACTTCCGGCGGACTATTTCGGTAGCACACCGGGGCGAGGCATCCTCGCCCGCGGCCGAGTCTCTGCGTGCCCTGCTGCGCGGCGCGTTCGGCCGCGCAGCGAACTGACGGCAGGGACAGTGGTGGTCAGCTCTGGACCGGAACGATCCATGGCAGGGCGATCCAGACGGTCTTGCCACCCTCGGGGGTCGGTGCGACGGAGAGCTGTCCACCGCACTCGGCGGTCAGGCTGCGGATGATGACCATGCCGCGGCCGTTGTCCTGGCGTACGGCCGCGGGCAGCCGCTGCGGCCAGCGCGGGTGACTGTCGGTGACGCCGATGCGAAGCTGCTCGTCACGGTCGAGACAGAGGTCCACGGTGAAGGTCGGCGACTGGCCGAAGGTGTGCTGGATGGCGTTGGTGGCGAGTTCGGAAACGATCAGCCGCACTGTGTCGACGGCCTCGGTGTCGATGGGCAGACCCCATTCGGCGATGACGTCTGTGGCGTATCTCCGGGCGGCGGAGACCGAGGCTGGATCACTCGGCAAGGTGACGGAGGCTTCCTGATGGTCGGCCATGGCGACGCTGTCCCTTTCCCACCGGGCCGGCTCCGACTCGTAGCGGATGAAATGCGAGGACGGCCACGGATTGCGCTTCGCGCCAGAGTGCCACCGATCGTGTCGTCAGGGACGGCGATCCACCAAGATATGCATATATCTGTCGCTCAAAGCAGTGAACTCTGCTACGCGAGACCGTATTTGGGCACAGAATCACACCTTGGTCACGACCGGAAGGTCAATGCGACGGAAGCACAACCGGAGAGAGGGCCGGAAGGACGGGAAGGGAGAGCGGGGGATGCAGCACGGTCCCGCGGTACGCCGCCGCAAGCTCGGCGAGGAGTTGCGGAGGCTGCGGCTGGCCGCGGGCCTCACCAGCAGGGACGCCGCACGGCTCGCCGGCTGGCACCAGTCGAAGGTGAGCCGCATCGAGACGGGAATCAGCGGGGTCAGGACATCGGACGTGACTCTGCTGCTGGATGTGTACACGGTGGCCGATCCTCAGCTTCGCGCGCTGCTCGAGACCTTGGCCGGTGCGGCCGACGGCATGGGCAGCGGCTGGTGGCACGCGTACCGCGGACTCATCCCGCCCGAGTACCGGGACTTCATCAGTCTGGAGGACCAGGCATGCGCCGCGCGGACACTGGAGACCTCGGTGGTGCCCGGACTGCTGCAGACGCCGGACTATGCCCGCGCGGTGACCCGGGCGGCGCTGGCGGATCTGCCCGCCGCCACGGTGAACTCGCTGGTGGAGGTGAGGCTGACGCGCCAGTCGGTGCTCCGCGCGGAGCAGCCGTTGGAGCTGTGCGCGGTGCTCGACGAGGCGGTGCTACGGCGCGAGGTGGGCGGCCGGCGGGTGATGCGGGAACAGTTGCGGGGGCTGGCGGAGACGGCCCAGCTGCCCCATGTGCGGCTCCAGGTGCTGCCGTTCTCGGTCGGCGGCTATGTCGGCCTCACGGGCCCTTTCGTTATTTTCTCTTTTCCGAACACTTCTGATCTGGACGTGGTTGTTCTCGACCACTTGACGAGTAGCCTCTACCTCGAGCGGAAAGAAGACCTTGAGGTGTACTGCGCCGCCTTCCACGCGATGCAGGCGCGGGCCCTTGCACCCGAGGACTCATTGGATCTCATCGCACGGATCAGTGACGGCTCGTAGGAGGCACCCCCATGTCCGACTGCCTCGCACAGGACGGCTTAACGTGGCGGCGCAGCAGCCGCAGCACGGGAATGAACAACTGCGTCGAGGCGGCCCGGCTGCCCGACGACACACTCGCCGTACGGGACTCGAAGAACGTCGCGCGTCCGGCGCTGCGCTTCTCCCCGGCAGCCTGGTCGCGCTTCCTCGGCGCGCTCCACGAAGGGAGCGTCACCTGACCGGAGCGGTCCCGGTGATCGTGGCAATCGCCGAATCGACCTGCTGATCCGTCAGATCGGCCCGTGCCGTGAGCCTGATCCTGGAGATGCCGTCCGGCACCGACGGCGGCCGGAAGCAGCCCACGACAAGTCCGGCGGTACGGCAGTCGGCGGCCCAGCGCAGAGCGGCCTCCGGTGACGGCGCCCGCACGGAGACGACGGCCGCGTCCGGGCGTGCGGCGGTCAGACCGGCGTCCGTCAGTCTGCGGTGCAGCGTCCCGGCGACCGCGCGGGCCCGGCCGGCCAGCTCGGGCTCGCGGCCCAGCAGCCGCAGGCTCGCCAGGGCGGCTCCCGCCGCGGCCGGAGCCAGGCCCGTGTCGAAGATGAAGGTGCGCGCGGTGTTGATCAGGTGGTCGATGACCCGGGCCGGGCCGAGGACCGCCCCGCCCTGGCTGCCGAGGGATTTGGACAGGGTCATCGTGGCGACGACGCCACGGTGGCCCGCGATACCCGCGGCGTCCAGCGCTCCGCGGCCGCCTTCGCCGAGTACGCCCAGCCCGTGCGCGTCGTCGACGAGCAGCGCGGCACCGTACTCCCGGCAGGCTTCGGCGAGGCCGGGCAGCGGCGCGGCGTCGCCGTCCACCGAGAAGACCGAGTCGGTGACCGCGAGGGCCCGCTGCCCGCAGTGCGCGTCGAGTGTCTTGCGTACGGCATCGACATCGGCGTGCGTCACGACCGCGGTCTCCGCGCGGGAGAGCCGGCAGCCGTCGACGATCGAGGCGTGGTTGCCCGCGTCGGAAACGATCAGTGAGCCGCGGCTGCTCAGCGCGGTCACGGCGGCGAGGTTCGCGGCATACCCGGAGGACAGGACGAGGGCGGCCTCGAATCCGCAGAAGGCAGCCAGTTCCCGCTCGAGCTCGGCGTGGAGCGCGGTGCTGCCCGTGACCAGCCGGGAGCCGGTGGCCCCCGCGCCCCAGCGGCGGGCGGCCTCGGCCGCCGCCTCGGTGACCTCGGGGCGGCGGGTGAGGCCCAGATAGTCGTTGCTGGCGAGATCCAGCAGCTCGGAGTCCGCGACGCGCGGCCGGAGCGTACGCACGAGGCCGGCGCGCTCACGGCGGCGCGACTCGTCGTCGATCCACTCGAAAGGATCCTGGGGCATGGTGGTCCGGTCCTTTTGTAGGCAGCGCACAGACCCTAACCGGAGCGGCTCGAGGAAACGGGTGTGGCCATGCACACACCTCAAACATGCTCTGTTGTGGAGTTCCTCCTTGGCCGAGGCGTGTGCCGTACGTCAGGATCTGGGCCATGGACCTGCTGAACACGCTGGTGGAGAAGGGGCTGCGGCGCGAGCTGCCGACCCGTGAAGAAGCGCTCGCCGTTCTGGCGACCTCCGACGACGATCTGCTCGAAGTGGTGGCCGCGGCCGGCAAGGTGCGCCGCCAGTGGTTCGGGCGACGGGTGAAACTGAACTATCTCGTCAATCTGAAGTCGGGGCTGTGCCCCGAGGACTGCTCGTACTGCTCGCAGCGGCTCGGGTCCAAGGCGGAGATCCTCAAGTACACCTGGCTGAAGCCCGACGAGGCCTCGCAGGCGGCGGCAGCCGGTGTCGCCGGGGGCGCGAAGCGGGTCTGCCTGGTCGCGAGCGGCCGTGGCCCGACGGACCGGGATGTCGACCGGGTCTCGAAGACCATCGAGGCGATCAAGGAGCAGAACGAGGGCGTCGAGGTCTGCGCCTGTCTCGGGCTGCTCTCCGACGGACAGGCGGAGCGGCTGCGGGACGCGGGCGCCGACGCGTACAACCACAACCTCAATACGTCCGAGGGGACATACGGGGACATCACCACCACCCACACGTACGCCGACCGGGTGGACACGGTGCACCAGGCCCAGGCCGCGGGTCTGTCCGCGTGCTCCGGGCTGATCGCGGGCATGGGCGAGAGCGACGCGGACCTGGTCGACGTCGTCTTCTCGCTGCGCGAGCTCGACCCGGACTCGGTGCCGGTGAACTTCCTGATTCCCTTCGAGGGCACGCCGCTGGCCAAGGAGTGGAACCTCACCCCGCAGCGCTGTCTGCGGATTCTCGCGATGACGCGCTTCGTCTGCCCGGACGTCGAGGTACGGCTCGCGGGCGGCCGCGAGGTGCATCTGCGCTCGATGCAGCCGCTGGCGCTGAACCTGGTCAACTCGATCTTCCTCGGCGACTATCTGACCAGCGAGGGCCAGGCGGGCAAGACCGACCTCGACATGATCGCGGACGCGGGCTTCGAGGTGGAGGGCACGGACACGACGACGCTGCCGGAGCACCGGGGCGGGGGCTGCGCGTCGGTGTGCGGCGGCGGTGACGCCACTGCCACCGGCACTCCGGCGGAGACCTCGCCCGAGGTCCCGGCAGCGCGTACGGATCTGGTCGCGGTACGCCGCCGGGGCGCCGGCACGGATCTCGCGCCCAATGCCTGAGCCCGCCTACGACGCCCGCGAGCTGCTGGCGCTGGACCGGGCCCATGTCTGGCATCCGTACGGACCCATGCCGGGCCGTACGGACCCGCTGATCGTGGAGTCCGCGTCCGGCGTACGGCTGCGGCTGGCCGAACCGGTGCACGGGCAGCGCGAGTTGATCGACGGCATGTCGTCCTGGTGGTCGGCGATCCACGGCTACAATCACCCGGTCCTCAACGAGGCGGCGCACGGCCAGCTGGAGCGGATGAGCCACGTCATGTTCGGCGGGCTCACCCATGAGCCCGCCGTGCGGCTGGCCACCGGGCTGGTCGAGATCACGCCCGAGCCACTGCGGCATGTCTTCCTCTGCGACTCGGGCTCCGTCTCGGTCGAGGTCGCGGTCAAGATGTGCCTGCAGTACTGGCGCTCGACCGGCCGTCCGGCCAAGCAGCGGCTGCTGACCTGGCGCGGCGGCTACCACGGGGACACCTGGCAGCCGATGTCCGTGTGCGACCCCGAGGGTGGGATGCACGGGCTGTGGTCAGGGGTGCTGCCGCGGCAGATCTTCGCGGAGGCGCCGCCGGCGCAGTTCGAGGAGTCGTACGCGGCGGACCTGCGGGAGCTTGTCGCGCGGCACGCGGACGAGCTCGCCGCGGTGATCGTGGAGCCGGTGGTGCAGGGCGCGGGCGGGATGCGGTTCCACTCCTCCGAGTATCTGCGGGTGCTGCGGGAGGCCTGCGACGAGCACGGGGTGCTGCTGATCTTCGACGAGATCGCGACGGGGTTCGGGCGCACGGGTGCGCTGTTCGCGGCCGAGCATGCCGGGGTCTCGCCGGATGTGATGTGCCTGGGCAAAGCGCTGACCGGCGGCTATCTCACGATGGCGGCGACGCTGTGCACCTCGAGGGTGGCCGAGGGCATCTCACAGGGCGAGGTCCCGGTCCTGGCGCACGGCCCGACGTTCATGGGCAACCCACTGGCCTCGGCAGTCGCGTGCGCGTCGATCGACCTGCTGCTCGGCCAGGACTGGCGGCAGGAGGTCAAACGGCTTGAGGCGGGCCTGCGGGACGGGCTGGCCGGGGCCGAGGCGCTGCCGGGCGTGAAGGAAGTGCGCGTGCTGGGCGCGATCGGCGTCGTACAGCTCGACCACGAGGTGGACATGGCGGCGGCGACGGAGGCAGCGGTACGGGAGGGCGTGTGGCTGCGGCCGTTCCGCGACTTGCTGTACACGATGCCGCCGTATGTGACGGGCGACGGGGATGTGGCGCGGGTGTGCGGGGCGGTACTGGCGGCGGCGCGGGCGGGCTGAGCGAGGACTGTTGCCTTCCGCTGCCCGCCCTTCCCGCGTCGCGTCCGGCGGACAGCTCCGCTCCCGGCGGCGGGGGCCATGTGCCTCACCGCGCACACGAACACAGAAAGGTCAGTGAACAGCCATGGCAGTCATCGTCGTCACCGGGACCGGGACCGAGGTCGGGAAGACCGTCGTCACGGCCGCCGTTGCCGCGGCGGCACGGGCGCAAGGGCGGTCCGTTGCCGTGGTCAAACCTGCGCAGACCGGGGTCGGGGCCGGCGAGGCCGGCGACGTGGACGAGGTGATGCGGCTGGCAGGGGATGTCGAGGGCGTCGAACTCGCGCGATTTCCCGAGCCCCTCGCGCCCGCTACCGCCGCACTGCGGGTGGGGATGGAGCCGGTAAGGCCCGAGCAGGTCGTCGAGGTCGTCGAGAAGCTGGCCTGCGCGCACGATCTCGTCATCGTCGAGGGCGCAGGCGGGCTGCTCGTGCGGTTCGACGACGACGGCGCGACCCTCGCCGATGTCGCCCGGCTGCTCGGCGCGCCCGTGCTGGTCGTCGTCCCCGCCGGGCTGGGAACGCTCAACACCACCGCGCTGACCGCCGAGGCTCTGCGCGCGCGGGAGTTGGAGCAGCTCGGCGTGGTGATCGGGAGCTGGCCCGCCGAGCCCGACCTGGCCGCGCGGTGCAATCTCGCGGACCTGCCCGAGGCCGCCGGCGCGCCCCTGCTCGGTGCGGTGCCGGAGGGGGTGGGCGCGCTGGCTCCCACCGAGTTCCGGGCGCGGGCGGCGAGTTGGCTCGCGCCGCGCCTCGGTGGATCCTGGAACGCCGACGCGTTCGGCGCCGCCGTACGCTGACCGGCGTACGCTGACGGCCCTACGCCGGCCGCCGTACGGGCACGGATCGGCGGGATCGTCTCCGGCTGCCGCGACCGGGCGCGACCCATCCGCTTCCGGGCGGCGCTTCCGGGCGGCGCTGCCGGGCGGCGATCCGGCGGACCGCGGCGCCGACCGGTCGTACACCGATCCGTCCGGTCTCGTAAGGGCGGCCACCGTCCAGCGCGTCCCCGACGGCGAGGCCGTCAAAGAACTCTCCGTGGCTCGAGCGGCTGACTGACGCCGTACCGGGGGAGAATGGCGGTGTGACCGGCTCGCCCGTCCCAAGGAGGCCCGCGATGCGTGTGCGCAGCACCAATGTGCCCCGGGACGCCGTCCACCATCCGGTTTTCGCGCGTGTCTACGCCAAATTCAGTGTGTCGGCGGACAGCAGAGCGGGAGTCGCCACCTACCGCCGTGAGCTGCTGTCCGGTCTCTCGGGCCGGGTGATCGAGATCGGCGCGGGCAACGGTCTGAACTTCGCGCACTATCCGTCGGCCGTCTCCGAGGTGGTGGCGATCGAACCCGAGCGCACCCTGCGGAAGTTGGCGGTGGACGCCGGGCAGCGGGCCGATGTCCCGGTGGATGTGGTGCCGGGCGCGGCGGAGGCGCTGCCGGTCAAGAGCGAAGCTTTCGACGCGGCCGTGGTCTCCCTGGTGCTG
Organism: Streptomyces sp. NPDC002926; assembly: GCF_053591755.1. Classification (NCBI taxonomy): domain Bacteria; kingdom Bacillati; phylum Actinomycetota; class Actinomycetes; order Kitasatosporales; family Streptomycetaceae; genus Streptomyces; species Streptomyces sp. NPDC002926. The sequence continues at coordinate 19,185 of NZ_JBSFUK010000043.1, read as the reverse complement.
TGCTCCGTACGGGATGTGCGGCGGGCGCTCTCCGAGATCAGACGGGTCCTGCGGCCCGGTGGTGAGCTGCGGTTCTTCGAGCACGGGCTGGCCGACGGCCGGACCTTGGCGAAGACCCAGCGCGCCCTGGACCGTACCGTCTGGCCGTTGTTCTTCGGCGGGTGTCACACCGCGCGGGACACCATCGCCGAGATCGAGGCCGCCGGCTTCGATCTCGGGGTGTACCGCAGGCTGCGGGTGCCGGAGAAGGGGCCTATGACGCCCGCGTCGCCCTGCGTCCTCGGCGTGGCGAGGCGGCCCGTCGGTGATTGAGCCAGACCGGCTCAGGCGCTCACCCGCTCCACTGCCGCAGCTCACCGGCGATGGTCCTGACGTCCGCCTTGCCCTGCTTGACCAGCTGCGCCAGGTCCCGCACCTGCTCCGCCGAGGTCACCACCTTGAGCCCGCTGGCGACGAGATATCCGTAGGCGACGGCCGAGGCGAACATGGCATTGGAGTGCTCGAGCGCGGGCACATGGAGCAGCAGCTGGAGCAGCGCGGCGGCCCTGGCATACGGGTCGCTGTAGACGGCGATGCCGAATATCTCCGCCTCATGGCGGCTGACAGCGGCGACGAGGGCACCCCAGTCGGTGACCTGTGGATCGCCGGGGGTCTTGTGCTCGGCGACCATGAGCAGCCAGGCGAGGTCGATCGACAGGTTCAACGCTTGCCTTCGCGGCCCGTGCCCCTGCCCTTGCCCGTACTGGCGCCCTTACCGGAGTCTTCGCCCGTACCGAACTCGCCGAACTCCTCCGCGAACACGGACTCGTACTGCTTCATGAAGTCGGCCGCCGCCTCGACAAAGGTACGTCCCACCTCGCCCGCGTCCTGCTTGACGAGTTCCTCGATGTAGCGGTTCACGCTCATCCCGCGCTGAAGGGCCCGCTGGCGCGCTGCCTCGGCGGTGGTCTCGTCCACGCGTACGTTCAACTGGGTTTTCGCCACACCTCACGCTAGCGCCAGGGCGCTAGCACCGACAAGGGGCCCGTCAAGTGCCCCTTACACGGACCCCGAGGACCAAACCTCCGAGGGATACCGGCACCCGCACACCCCCCTCTACTCTCGCCTCCTGTACGGGAGTCGGAGCGGCCACAAGCCGGGAGGCAGCCTTGTCCACATCTGCCACTGCACCCACCCACGACCACACCGCGGATGTGCCGCTCGCCGCCCGGGCGCGGGCTCTGACGAAGGCGTACGGCACGGGCGAGACGATCGTGCGCGCCCTGGACGCGGTCGATGTCGACATCGCGCGCGGGCGGTTCACCGCGGTCATGGGCCCGTCCGGCTCCGGCAAGTCCACGCTGATGCACTGCCTGGCCGGCCTCGATACCGTCTCGGCCGGTCAGGTCTGGCTGGGCGAAACGGAGATCACCGGCCTGAAGGAGCGTGAACTCACCAGGCTGCGCCGGGACCGGATCGGCTTTATGTTCCAGGCGTTCAATCTGCTGCCCACCCTCACCGCCGCCGAGAACATCACCCTCCCCATGGATATCGCCGGGCGCAAACCCGACCGCCAGTGGGTGGATCAGGTCATCGACACACTCGGGCTGCGGGACCGCCTCAAGCACCGGCCTGCCGAGCTCTCCGGCGGGCAGCAGCAGCGGGTGGCCTGTGCCCGCGCGCTCGCCTCCCGCCCCGAGCTGATCTTCGCGGACGAACCGACCGGCAATCTCGACTCGCGCGCGGGCGCCGAGGTGCTCGCCTTCCTGCGCGAGGCCGTCGACCGGCTGGACCAGACGGTGGTGATGGTGACGCACGATCCCGGCGCCGCCGCCCATTCGGATCTGGTGCTGTTCCTCGCGGACGGACGGATCGTGGATGTCATGCCGGATCCGACCGCCGAGGCAGTGCTGGAGCGCATGCGCCTCTTCTCCGGGGGATCCCCGCAGACCCCGGGCCCCGACGCCCTGCGCAAGAGCTGAGGCCACGATGCTGAAGGCGACGCTGCGGAGTTTCTTCGCACACAAGGGTCGGCTGCTGCTGTCGGCACTGGCGGTACTCCTGTCGGTGGCCTTCGTCAGCGGCAGTCTGATCTTCTCCGACACCGTCTCCCGTACCTTCGACCGGCTCTTCGCCTCCACATCGGCGGATGTGACCGTCGCGGCGAAGGAGGGCCTCGACGAGCGCCTGCCGACCGGAGTCGTACGGACGGTCCCGGCCGAGCTCGCGGACCGTATCGGCTCGGTCGACGGAGTCAGGGCCACCCACATCGACGCGGCCGTGGAGAACATCACCGTTGTCGACTCCACGAACAAGGCGGTCGGTCCCACGACCGGCGCACCCACCATCGCCACCAACTGGTACGTCACCGAACGCAGTCCGGTGAAGCTGACCAGCGGGCGCGAGCCGAAGGGGCCGGGCGAGGCGCTGCTCGACAAGGACACCGCCGACAAGAAGAAGGTACGCATCGGGGACACCCTCACGGTGCTCGCACAGCCCGGCTCCTTCAAGGTCGAAGTCGTCGGCATCGCGACCTTCACCACCACCAACCCCGGCGCCGCCCTGGTCTTCCTGGACACTCCGACGGCCCAGACCAAACTGCTGGGCAAGTCCGGGGTGGCCTCCTCGCTCTCGGTGGACGCCGAGGACGGGGTGAGCGACGCGACGCTCAAGCAGCGGATCGCGGCCGAGCTGGGTGATGCCTACGAGCTCAAGACCGCGGACGAGCAGGCCAAGTCGGCCGCCGCGCAACTCGGCGGATTCCTCGATGTCATCAAGTGGGTGATGCTCGGCTTCGCCGGTGTCGCGGTCCTCGTCGGCATCTTCCTGATCGTCAACACCTTCTCGATGCTGATCGCGCAGCGCACCCGCGAGCTGGGTCTGCTGCGGGCGCTCGGCGCCGACCGCCGCCAGGTGCGCCGGTCGGTCCTCACCGAGGCGCTGCTGCTCGGGCTGGTCGGCTCCACGCTCGGGCTGGCTGCCGGGATCGGGCTCGCGGCCGGGCTGATCGAGCTGATGGGTCTGCTCGGGATGAATCTGAGCGCCGCAGAGATGGTGGTGGGCGTGGCGACGCCGGTGTCCGCGTACGCGGTCGGCGTGGGTGTCACCTTCGTGGCCGCGTATCTGCCGGCCCGACGGGCGGCCCGAGTCTCCCCCATGGCCGCGCTCGCGGATGCGGAAGTCGCCGGTGTGGGGCGGCCGTTGAGGGTCCGGGCCATCGTGGGGACGGTGGTCGCCGCGGCGGGCGCGGCCGCGCTCGCCGGATGCGCGGTGAGCGAGCGGACCGCAACCGCGTCCTCGCTGCTGGGGCTCGGCGTGGTGCTGACCCTGATCGCCACGGTGGTGGCGGGGCCGCTGCTGGTACGGCCGGTGATCCGGGTGCTGGGCGGCGCGTTCCCCAAGATCTTCGGATCGGTCGGCCGGATGAGCCAGCGCAACGCGCTGCGCAATCCGCGGCGTACCGGTGCCACCGCCGCCGCGCTGATGGTGGGCCTTGCGCTGGTGGGCGGGCTCTCGATCGCCAGCGCCTCGATGACCAAGTCCTTCGACGACCAGATCGACAAGACGCTGGGTGCCGACTTCGTCGTACAGAACAGCAACTTCATGCCGTTCCCGCAGGAGATCACGGAGACAGTGCAGGGCGTAGACAGCGCGGGCACGGTCGTGCGGCAGCGCTTCGCGCCGGTCGCGCTGAATCTTCCGGACGGGCAGCGGGTGGAGTCGACGGCCTCGGGCTACGACCCGCAGCTGGACGAGGCCGCCAGGATCACCTACGCGAGCGGGGACACGGCGGCCGCGCTGGCACCGGACAGGATCGCCATGGACCGGGAGTACGCGGCGGCCCACGGGGTGCGGATCGGGTCCGTGCTGCCGGCCGAGTTCCCCGGCGGGCAGAAGGGCCGGCTGAGCGTCGGGGCGCTCACCGACATGGACCAGAGCGGCGGTCCCGGGATGGAGGGCGGCCTGTTCATGGGGCTCTCCACCGTGGAGAGGTACCTGCCGGGCGGTCAGGACGCCGCTCTGTACGTCAATGCCGCGAGCGGCAGTGACGCGAAGGAACTGCGCAAGGGCCTGGAAACGGCGCTCGAACGCTATCCCCAGGTGCAGGTCAGGGATCAGGCCGACTACAAGGAGCTGATCCGGCAGCAGATCGCCGTGATGCTGTATCTGGTGTACGCACTGCTGGGTCTGGCGATCGTCATCGCGGTGCTGGGTGTGGTCAACACCCTCGCGCTGTCGGTGGTGGAGCGGACCCGCGAGATCGGGCTGCTGCGCGCCATCGGGCTCTCCCGGGTCCAGCTTCGACGGATGATCCGGCTGGAGTCCGTTGTGATCGCGGTCTTCGGAGCATTGCTGGGGCTGGTGCTGGGCATGGTGTGGGGCGTCTCGGTACAGCAAGTGCTGGCACTGGAAGGACTGAAAGCGTTCGCCGTGCCGTGGGGCACGGTCGTGGCGGTCGTGATCGGCTCGGTGGTGGTCGGGCTCGCGGCGGCGGTGCTGCCGGCTCTGCGCGCCTCGCGGATGAATGTGCTGGCCGCCATCGCGCACGAGTAGGCAGCTGCTGGAGGGGAGTCACTCACCTCGCCGTCCTCGACCCCTTCCGGGGACGTCCGGCCCGGTGACCGGAGAATGGCGCAGGTGACCGGCGGCGGCATCGCGGCGACCCGTCGCGAACGCCGAAATCCGATGACAGGCCCGCACCGGCCGTGCTTGGCTCCGGCCCATGAACGACGTGCATATCCGCACCGCGGCGGCGGACGAAGCGCAGACCATCCTCGCCTTCTGGAAGGAAGCGGCGGACGGCACGAGCATCACGGACGACGTGGAGGGGCTCACCCGGCTCATCGAGCGCGATCCGGAGGCACTGATCCTGGCGGAGTCCGGCGGCGCGCTGGTCGGCTCGGTGATCGCCGGGTACGACGGCTGGCGCTGTTCGCTGTACCGGCTGGCCGTGCTGCCCTCCCACCGCCGCCGGGGGATCTCGACGGCACTGCTCGAAGCGGCCGAGGAGCGTTTCCTGGCCGTGGGCGGCAGACGCGGCGACGCCATGGTGCTGGAGGCGAACGAACGTGCCCAGGGGGCGTGGGCCGCGGCCGGCTACCACCGCGAGGACCACTGGCGCCGCTGGGTGAAGCCGTTCGCGTAGCCGGTCGCCACCGTGCCGAGCCACTTTGCCGGTCCTTTACCATGGGTGAACCATTCACCCCCGTACGAAAGGTGTAAGCGTCCGTCCATGGGCGAGCCTCCCAGTAGCCGACATCGCGCGTTCATCCTGCCCCTGCCCGATCATGGGACGGAGGTGAACCGATGACCGAAGTGCTCCTGCTCCTCGTGGCGGTGCTGCTCTCGCTCGCCTGCGGAGCCTTCGTCGCGGCGGAGTTCTCCCTCACCACGGTCGAACGCGGCGACCTCGAACGGGCCGTCGAGCGCGGTGAGCGGGGGGCGGCGAGCGCGCTCAAGGCCGTACGCAGCCTCACCTTCCAGCTCTCCGGCGCCCAGCTCGGCATCACCGTCACCAACCTGGTCGTCGGCATGCTCTCCGAGCCGTCGATCGCCAGGCTGATCCGCGGACCGCTGGAGTCAATGGGCCTCTCCCCCGCCGTGGCCTCGTCGGCGGCCCTGGTCATCGGTACCGCGCTGTCCACCATCGTGCTGATGGTCGTCGGCGAGCTGGTCCCGAAGAACTGGGCCATCTCGTCGCCGCTCGCCGTGGCGAAGGTGGTGGCCACCCCGCAGCGGGTCTTCACCGCCGCCTTCAAGCCCTTCATCAGCCATCTCAACAACACCGCCAACCGTATCCTGCGCCGGCTCGGCATGGAGCCGACCGAAGAGCTGGCCTCCGCCCGCAGCCCACAGGAACTGGTCGCCCTGGCCCGCCACTCCGCCAAGGAGGGAGCGCTGGAGGCGGACACCGCCGAGCTGTTCGTACGCACCCTCAAGCTGGCCGAGCTGACCGCCGAGAACGTGATGACCCCCAGGGTCCAGGTCACGGCCCTCGAAGTGCAGGCCACCGCCGAGGACGTCGCCAATGCCACCCGTGCGACGGGCCTGTCCCGCTTCCCGGTCTACCGGGGCAACCTGGACACCGTCGTCGGCATAGCGCACATCAAGGACGTCCTTGCGGTTCCGGCCGAAGAGCGTATTCGTCATCCCGTCAACGAGCTGTTGCGTGAGCCGCTGCTGGTGCCCGAGACGCTGACGGTGGACCGGCTGCTGGACCGGCTGTCCGGCAAGAACACGATGGCCGTCGTCATCGACGAGTACGGCGGCACGGCCGGTGTGGTGACACTGGAGGACATCGTCGAGGAGGTCGTCGGCGAAGTGCGCGACGAGCACGATCCGCACGAGACGCCGGACCTGGCTCCGGCGGGCGAGGACGAGGACGGGCGCGCGCTCTGGTCGGCGGACGGCGCGGCGCGCACCGACCAGCTGGAGCGGGTCGGACTCCGGGTTCCGGAAGGACCGTACGAGACCCTCGCCGGCCTGATCGCCACCAAGCTGGGGCGCATCCCCGAGGAGGGTGACCGGATCGAACTCGAGAGCTGGCGGCTCGATGTCGTCGACGCCTCCGGGCGGCGGGCGGCGCGGGTGCTGATGCACGCGCCGCTCCCGTCGGACGACGAGGCCCAGGAGGCCGGACGATGACCGCGATCCAGCTCCTCATCGGCTTGCTGACCCTGGTGGTCAACGCCTTCTTCGTCGGCGCGGAGTTCGCCCTGATCTCCGTGCGCCGCAGCCAGGTCGAGCCGGAGGCGGAGGCCGGGGACCGGCGGGCGCGCAGCGTCATCTGGGGCCTCGAACATGTCTCGGCCCTGCTGGCGGCAGCTCAGCTCGGCATCACGCTCTGCACTCTGGTGCTCGGTATCGTCGCCGAACCCGCCATCGCGAATCTGCTGGAGCCGGTGTTCAACGCGGTGGGTGTGCCGCACGGCCTGATCCACCCGATCTCGTTCGTGATCGCGCTGACCCTGGCGACGTATCTGCACATGCTCCTCGGCGAGATGGTGCCGAAGAACATCGCACTGGCCGAGCCCAAGCGCACCGCGCTGCTGCTCGGCCCGCCCCTCGTCACGCTGGCCCGGACACTGCGCCCGGTGATCTTCACCGTCAACGCCTTCGCCAACGGTCTGCTGAAACTGCTGCGGGTCGAGGCGAAGGGGGAGGTGGCCGCCACCTACTCGGACGACGAACTGGCACGGCTGGTGCGCGACGCCGGCGATGCCGGGCTGCTCGACGACCGCTCGGCCGAACGGCTGCGCGATGCGCTGGAGCTCGGGCGCAGGCCGGTGCGGGACGTCGTGGTGCCGGTGGAGCGGGTCGTGTACGCCCTGGTCGGGACCACGCCCGAGCAGCTGGAGCGGCTGGCGGCGGAATCCGGGTTCTCCCGTTTCCCGGTGGTGGACTCGGGCAACCGGATCCTTGGCTATCTCCATGTGAAGGACGCGCTGGACGCCGCTCCGCGCGATGTTCCGTTCCCGGTCACGGCGATGCGGCCGATCGCGCGGGTGCGCGCGACGACGCCGCTCGACGATGTACTGACCGCGATGCGTCGCAGCCGTACCCACCTGGCGGCCGTCGTGGACGAGGACGGCAGGCCCGAGGGCCTGGTGACGATGGAGGACGTACTGCGCGAACTGGTCGGCCGGCCCCGCTAGCGCGCCTCTGTGGTGGTGACGGCCCGTTCCGTGGTCTCGGTGAGACCCGGGCCGGGCCGTCCCGCTCTGGCGGCGCCGATCGCGGTAAGGACGGCGAGGAGGGTGGCCAGGCCCGCCGTGGCGAGGGCGGCGAGCCAGTCGACGTCGAAGAGGTTCGTCGCACCGGCCATCAGGACGGCGCCGAAGGACTGGGCGAAGGTGCGGACGGCGCGTTCCGCCGTGGCCTTCCAGAAGTCTGAGGTGAACATGCTTCTGGACATACTGCGGAACGCGCCGTACCGACAGCCCTCGCGGCAGCTCTAGAGCGCGGTCGCGCCCAGCCAGGCGTCGAGAACCGCGCGATCGCCGACGACACTGAAGCGCTCGTCGTCCGCGCGGTGACGCCCGTGGACGAGCAGCAGCAGATCGCCGGCCGTGGCCTCGACGCCGACGTCAGCCTCAGCCGCGCTCTTCGTCCAGCCGAAACCGGCCTGCCCGAAGGTGATCGTCCAGCCGGCGCCGGTGTCCGCGGCAGACAGCCGGACCGAGCCGTCCGTCAAGAGGCCGACGGGCTCGGCGAGCCAGGAGAAGTACGGCAGGTTCTCCAGGAATTCCTCAATTCCGTCGGCCGCCGTGCCCGCCGGGACACGGGGTTCGAGGCCCAGGGCCAGTTCGGCGTCGGCGAGATGGACGACGGCCTCGAAATGCAGCCGGCGCGGGAAGAAACGCACACGCCGGTCGGCGCCGTGGGACCACATCGGCGTCTCGGGATCGACGGACCGCAGGGTGCGCAGCGTGGCCTCGGCACTGCGGGCCAGCCACTGTGGGTACTCCTTCGGGTCGTCGGGCAGCTCGAGAGGCACATCCCGCGACCAGACGCGCTCGGCGGCCCGGGTCCGTACGAGATGCTCCATCCAGCGGTGCGTGGCGCCGTGGTGCCTGACGAGGTCGGCGAAGGTCCAGCCGGGGCAGCTGGGCACGGGCGTGGCCGGGTCGACGTCCCGTACGGTCTCGACGAACCGGCGCGTCAGCTGCTCGACGGCGTCGCAGTACAGCTCGTGCTGATCGTCGTCGAGACCGAACCCCTCGGGTATCCGGAGCAGGTCCTCCCGCCAGGCGCCGTCGGGCTGCCGCGCTGCCGCCCGGCGCATGAGTGCGGAGAGGGCACGGCGGTCGGCGGGCGGCAGCCGGTCGAGCAGATACCCGGTCGTCTCCAGCCATTTCACCGCGGTGTCCGGGTCGAGCACATCGTCGTCGCAGGTGTCGATCGTGGTCACAACGTCGGCCAGCGCCTCGGCCAGCGCGTTCAGCAGCGCGTCACTCACAGGGCTCCCTCCGGGTACGGAACCGGGGGACCTTACCGCGCGGTACGATCTCTCCGCCATGGAGATGAATGCCAACTACACCAGTTTTGTCGCCCTCGGTGACTCCTTCACCGAGGGCATGTCCGACCTGCTGCCCGACGGCTCGTACCGCGGCTGGGCGGATCTGCTCGCGGGCCGGCTGGCCGCACGCAGCCCGGGTTTCCGGTACGCGAATCTCGCCGTACGCGGAAAGCTCATCGGGCAGATCGTCGACGAGCAGGTCGACCTGGCTGCCGCCATGCGGGCGGACGTGGTCACGCTGGTGGGCGGGCTCAATGACACACTGCGGCCCAAGTACGACATGGGACGGGTGCACGGGCTCCTGGAGGAGGCCGTCGAGAAGCTGGCGCCGGCCTGCGGCCGGCTGGTCCTGATGCGCAGCCCCGGCCGCACCGGACCGGTGATGGAACGGTTCCGCCCTCGTATGGAGGAGCTGTTCGGCTTCATCGACGGGCTGGCGGCGCGGCACGGTGCGCTGGTGGTGGATCTGTACGGCTCCGAGGTGCTCGGCGATCAGCGGCTGTGGGACGTGGACCGGCTGCATCTGACGGCCGAGGGGCACCGGCGGGTCGCCGAGGCCGTCTGGCAGAAGCTGGGCCTGGAGGCGGAGGACGACTGGCAGTCGTTGCTGCCGCCCGCACTGCGGACCGGCTGGGCATCGCGGCGGGTCGGCGATCTGCGGTTCGCGCGCCAGTACTTGGGGCCGTGGATAGGGCGGCGGCTGACGGGGCGCTCCTCGGGTGACGGCCGGCCGGCGAAGCGGCCCGAGCTGCTGCCGTACGAGCCGCCGCTCTCGTAGCAACGTACAACCGGGGCCGCGGCGCTGGCCTGCAGAAACCGCCAGTAGAATCTGGTTGCGTGACTGCCCTGTCTGCGAAGCCTCGCATCCCCAATGTCCTGGCCGGCCGCTACGCCTCTGCGGAGCTGGCCGTCCTGTGGTCCCCCGAGCAGAAGGTGAAGCTGGAGCGTCAGCTCTGGCTCGCGGTACTGCGCGCCCAGAAGGACCTCGGCATCGAGGTGCCCGAGGCCGCGCTCTCCGACTACGAGCGGGTGCTCGACCAGGTCGACCTGGCGTCGATCGCCGAGCGCGAGAAGGTCACCCGCCACGACGTGAAGGCCCGGATCGAGGAGTTCAACGCGCTCGCGGGCCATGAGCAGGTCCACAAGGGCATGACCTCCCGCGATCTGACCGAGAACGTCGAGCAGTTGCAGATCCGGCTCTCCCTGGAGCTGATGCGCGACCGCACCGTCGCGGTGCTGGCGCGGCTGGGCAGGCTTGCCGGTGAGCACGCCGAGCTGGTCATGGCCGGGCGCTCGCACAATGTCGCCGCGCAGGCCACGACGCTCGGCAAGCGCTTCGCGACCGCGGCCGACGAGCTGCTGGTCGCGTACGGACGACTCGAGGACCTCCTCGGCCGCTACCCGCTGCGCGGGATCAAGGGCCCGGTCGGCACGGCACAGGACATGCTCGACCTGCTGGGCGGGGACACCGCGAAGCTCGCGGAGCTCGAGCAGCGCATCGCCGGGCACCTCGGCTTCGCGCACGCCTTCACCTCGGTCGGCCAGGTCTACCCCCGCTCGCTCGACTACGACGTCGTCTCCGCGCTGGTGCAGCTCGCCGCGGCGCCGTCCTCCGTGGCCAGGACGATCCGGCTGATGGCCGGGCACGAGCTGGTCACCGAGGGCTTCAAGCCCGGCCAGGTCGGCTCCTCCGCGATGCCGCACAAGATGAACACCCGCTCCTGCGAGCGCGTCAACGGCCTGATGGTCATCCTGCGCGGCTACGCGTCGATGACGGGCGAGCTGGCGGGCGACCAGTGGAACGAGGGCGACGTCTCCTGCTCAGTGGTGCGCCGGGTGGCGCTGCCCGACGCGTTCTTCGCCTTCGACGGGCTGCTGGAGACGTTCCTGACGGTGCTCGACGAATTCGGCGCGTTCCCCGCCGTCGTCGCCCGTGAGCTGGACCGGTACCTCCCGTTCCTCGCGACGACCAAGGTCCTGATGGCCGCGGTGCGCGCGGGGGTGGGCCGCGAGGTGGCGCACGAGGCCATCAAGGAGAACGCGGTCGCCTCGGCGCTGGCGATGCGCGAGCAGGGCGTGGAGCGCAACGAGCTGCTCGACAAGCTCGCCGCTGACGCGCGGATCCCGCTGGACCGCGCTCGGCTGGACGAGCTGATGGCCGACAAGCTGTCGTTCACCGGCGCGGCCGCGGATCAGGTAGCGGCGGTGATCTCCCGGATCGAGGAGATCGTCAAGCAGCACCCGGCGGCCGCCGGCTACACCCCGGGGTCGATCCTCTGACCCCCGACGAGCTCGAGGCCGCCCGCGACCGCATCGTTCCGGATGTGGTCGCGGGTGGCTTGTCCGTGCTCTTCTGCGGTATCAACCCCGGCCTGATGACGGCCGCGACGGGCCATCACTTCGCCCGGCCCGGCAACCGGTTCTGGCCGGTGCTGCATCTGTCGGGGTTCACGCCGTATCAGTTCAGGCCCGCGGAGCAGGAGAAGCTGCTCGGCCACCGTCTCGGCATCACCAACGTCGTCGCACGGCCGACGGCGCGCGCCGACGAGCTGAGCGACGAGGAGTTCCGCGAGGGCGGACGGCTGCTCACCGCCAAGGTGGAGCGGCTGCGGCCGCGCTGGCTGGCGGTCGTCGGCGTCACGGCCTACCGCACGGCCTTCGGCGACAGGAAGGCACAGATCGGGCGACAGGAGCGCATGATCGGCGAGACGCGGATCTGGGCGCTGCCCAACCCGAGCGGGCTCAACGCCCACTGGACCGCGCAGACGATGGCTGAGGAGTTCGGCAGGCTGCGCGCCGCCGCCGAGGACTCCTAGAGCGGATCTGTCTCGGTCACGACCGCGAGCAGTTGTGTCTCGGAGGTGCCTATCGCGATCCATCGGTCGTCGACACGCCACAGGTGCAGATAAGGGAGCAGCGCACTGAGCCGGAGCCACGGTTCCGGAACGTCCTCGTCCGATTCGGCGCGCAATCCCGTACCGGCGAGACTGAAGTGGTCCGGCTCGCCCCAGCGTTCGGTGAGCCGGTCCAGCAGCGCCTCGTGTTCGGCTGCGCGCTGCTCCGCGTCCGTCTCCGCGTCCGCGTCGCTCTCCGCGCCGTCTGCGACCTGCCCGTTCAGCTCCGCGATGTGGAACCCCGGACCTTCGGTGCCGACATCCGAGGGGCCGGGCTCCGCGGGGAACCCCCGGGAGCGCAGCAAGTCGATCGTGTCGAGGTGCCGTGCCGTGGTCATGCACCCAGTAAACCGGCATGCACTGACAACTGGCAGTCCGTCAGGCCGCAACAAGGGAGCTACGGGGCGTGATCCGGCCACCGGTGGGTGCGGCCACGGCCAGAGACGTGACGTCGAGTTTCCCGGCCGGATTTGTGCACAGTGGCGCAAGACCCGTCGCATCGTCGCCCCTAGCCTCACCGGAACAGCACGAACGAGGGGCGGTAGCGATGAACTGGCTCATCCACGACTACCGCGAGAGCGATCTCGCGGCAGTGGTCCACCTGATCGACACCACGGCCGAACTCGGCCAGGAGTCGGTCTTCTCCCTTGCCGAATGCATCGGTGCGCTCACGTCCCGGCAGCCCGCCGTCGTCGCCGTTCACCAGGGCGTCCCCATCGGGGCTGCGCTCGCCTGTGTGGCCGGTGAGCGTGCCTGGGTGATGCGCATCGCCATCTCCTCGGCATGGCGCGGCCGTGGCCTGGCCAGCGCGCTCCTGGTGGAACTCGAACGACGGCTCATCGCCGCCCGGGTGGGCCGTATCGCCTACGTGCTGCCCGAGGAGGAACTGCTCGGCGAAGGACTGCTCAACGCCGGCTACACGCGCCGGCCGGCCGTGGCCTACTTCGAGAAGGTGGAGCCGCTGCACGGCCCCGCCGCCAGTCTGCTGGAGGACCTCGGCGGACGGTTCCTGCCGAACGACCTGTGGGCCAAGGTGGCCGGCATGGAGGCGGAGAAGGACCTGATCGAGCGTCGCGTCGTACTGCCGCTGGCGGAGCCGGAACGGGCCGCCCGGCACGGGGTGCGGCCGCCGCGCGCCATAGCGTTGTTCGGTCCGCCCGGAACGGGGAAGACCACGTTCGCCCGGGGCATCGCCTCCAAACTCGGCTGGCCGTTCGTGGAACTCCTTCCTTCCCGGCTCGCCGACGAGGGGAATCTCGCGGCGGCACTGCGCAGCGCGTTCGCGCGGATCGCCGAGCTCGAGCGGGTGCTCGTCTTCATCGACGAGGTCGAGGAGATCGCGCCGGTCCGCGCGGAGCCCGCACAGCCCGGCGGGATGCACGGTGTGACCAATGAACTGCTCAAGCTCATCCCGGGCTTCCGGGAACGGGACGAGCGTCTGCTGGTGTGCGCCACCAACTCCATCCGCTCGCTCGACCCGGCGTTCCTGCGGCCCGGCAGGTTCGACTACCTGATCCCGATCGGTACTCCGGACGAGGCGGCGCGGGCGGCGATCTGGTCCCGGTACGCGGACGGACGCTCCGACGTGGATGTGGCGGTGCTGGTGAGGGCCACCGAACTGTTCACTCCGGCGGACATCGAGCATGCGGCCCGGATCGCCGCCCAGTGCGCGTTCGAGCGTGATCTGGAGACGATCGGAAGCGGTACAGGCGGTCAACGGGCGCTCGGCGCAAGCACCGAGGACTATCTGGCGGCCATCGGCCAGTGCCGGCCGACCGTGACGCCGGCGATGATCGAGCAGTTCGGCGCCGACATCACCGCCCACGCCCGGTTCTGAGGCGAATCCTCCGCCCCCTGCACCACTCGCCGCCTCTGCTGTCAACGAGTACGATCCGGCCAGACACGCGCTCGAGCTGGGAGGACACACGGTGGGGCGGCTGACCGGCGGAGATCCGTCGCTGCTGCGGCGAATCAACTCCGCGGTGGTACTCCATGCACTGCGGGGTGCCGACTCCCCCACGCTCACAGACCTGACCCGCATCACGGGCCTTTCCCGGCCGACGGTCGAAGGTGTCGTCGAGGGACTCATGGAGACCGGACTGGTCGTCGAGAGCGTCCTCGAGGAGGGGGGCGCGCGCCGCCAGGGGCGTCCGGCCCGGCGGTTCAGGTTCCGGGCCGAGGCCGGTCATCTGCTGGGTGTCGAAATCGGATCGCACCGGGTGGCGGCGCTGCTGTCGGGTCTGGACGGGCGGGTCATCGGGGCCGGTTCCCGGGATGTGTCCGAGAAGGCCTCCGAGGACGAACGGCTGGAGCGGGTGCGGCTCGTCGTCGCCGACGTACTGCGGCGCGCCGGTGTCGCACGCGGGAGTCTGCGGGCGGTCGGGGTCGGCTCCCCGGGCATCGTGGAGGCCGACGGCACCGTACGGCTGGGGACCGCGCTGCCGGGCTGGACCGGCCTGGCCCTCGGCGAACGGCTGCGCAGGTCGTTCCGCTGTCCTGTGCTGGTGGAGAACGACGCCAATGCCGCCGCGGTCGCCGAGCACTGGAAGGGAGCCGCGACCGAGTCGGACGACATCGTCTTCGTGCTCGCGGGGCTCAGCCCGGGCGCCGGTTCACTGATCGGCGGACGGCTGCACCGGGGCTTCGGCGGCGCGGCCGGCGAGATCGGGGCGCTGCATCTGCTGGGCCGCGAAGTGACCCCGGAGAAACTGCTGTCCACGACGGACGAGCCGCTCCATCCGCTCGACGAGCAGGCCGTCGCCGATGTCTTCGCACTGGCCAGGCAGGGCGAATCCCGCGCGCAGGCAGCGGTCGAACGGTTCATCCAGCGTCTGGTGCACGATGTGGCGGCGCTGGTACTGGCGCTCGATCCGGAGCTGGTGGTGATCGGTGGCTGGGCGGCCGGACTCGACGGTGTACTGGACCCGTTGCGCGACGAGTTGTCCCGCTACTGCCTGCGGCCACCGCGGGTGGCGCTCTCGCTGCTCGGCGAGGCGGCGGTGGCGACCGGCGCGCTGCGCCTGGCGCTGGACCATGTCGAGGAGCAGCTCTTCGCCGTCGAAGGAACGGTGACGGCCCGCCGCTGAGCGCGAGCTCGGTGCGACGGGCCGGATGAAGACGGGCCGTACATGGCGACCGGAAGTACGAAGCCACATGCCGTGCGGAGGGGTGGGACTCAGGAAGCGCGGCGTTCCTGTTCGTCGTGGCTTATCTCCAGATCGCCGGAGTCTCCAAAGGTGAGCCGGCAGGTGTCGGCCCGGTAGGTGGCCACCGATACGGCCGCCGTCCTGCCCTCGGTGAAGTAGCGGGTGGTGACGACCAGTACGGGCGCGCCCGGCAGCCGGTCGAGCTCCTTGGCGTCGTCGGCACGCGCCGAACCCAGCTCCACCGCGCGGTCCTGGCCCTCGAGGTCGAGGCGTTGGAGTTCACGCAGTACGCCGCGCGCGCGAGCGGGTCCGGACGGCGTGTCGATCGCCGAGAGCTCGGGCACGGACGAGGCCGGCACATACAGCAGCTCGGCCGCGACGGACTGGCCGCGGGTGACGCGCAGCCTGCGCACCGTGTGCGTCTCTTCGCCCGCGGCCGTCTCGAGAAGACGCGCCACCGCCTGGGGCGGCACCGTTGTCGTGCAGTCGACGGACTCCCAGGCGTCCTGTCCGGTGCTGGGCCACGCGGGCTCGGAGGTGGAGACGTCGACGCCCATGCGCGGCGGTGCGACGGTCGTGCCGACGCCCCGGCGTCGCTGCAACCGGCCTTCCAGCTCGAGCTGTTCGAGCGCCTGCCGGAGCGTGGCGCGGGCGACTCCGAAGCGAGCGGCGAGATCACGCTCGTTCGGAAGGATCTCCCCGACGGCGAAGTCCGAGTCGAGCGCTTCGCCGATCACGGTCTTGAGGTGCCAGTACTTAGGCTCCGGCACTGTCTCCAGCTGCGTGGTCCCCACCCTGATCCTCCGCAATCGCCGTGTCAGAAGCGGCTATTCCGCGCCCTTGTTTATTAAAGGTTCCTGCACTATCTCTGCGACCATAGGACGGCCCACCCCCTTGGTCAAGACCAATCCTGCGCCGGTTACACAGGGGAACGAACCGGATTCGCAGAGCGTTCACAGGACGTTCGTCGCCCTGTGAAACGCGCGCAGCACAAGACCCCGCGTCCGGGCCGGACACGGGGTCTGACGTGGGACGCGAGGGTTCTAGGCAGAGGCCAGCGAGCCAAGTTTGTCAGGGTTGCGGATGACGTAGACGCATTGGATCCGTCCGTCCAGAACTTCCAGCTGGAAAACGCTGTCGGGCTGTCCGGCGGACAGGACGAGCAGCGCCGGGGCTCCATTGAGCTCGACGAAGCGGAAATCCATCTCCCGGATCGGTTGCTGCGCGACGGCGACGAGGAAGCGTCCGACCTTGTCCGCGCTCTGCATGACGCGCAGCGGCGCCTTGGCCTTGCCGCCGCTGTCGCCGACGAGGCGCACATCGGGCGCCAGCAAGGACAGCAGTACCTCCAGATCGCCACCGGCCGCGGCGCTCAGGAAGCGCTCGGTGAGATCGCGGCATTCGGCGGGATCGACGTCGTAGCGGGGCTTGCGCTCCTCGACATGTTTGCGCGCCCGGCCGGCGAGCTGCCGTACCGCCGCCTCGGTCCGGTCGAGCGTCGTCGCAATCTCGCCATAAGGGAATCCGAAGGCCTCGCGCAGTACGAAGACCGCGCGCTCCAGCGGCGACAGCGTCTCCAGGACGACCAGGACGGCCAGTGATACGGAGTCGGCCAGGACGGCCTGCTCGGCGGTGTCGGGGACGGTGGGCCCGAAGTCGGTGGCGATCGGCTCCGGCAGCCAGGGGCCGACGTACGCCTCCCGCCGCGACCGGACGTGCCGCAGCCGGTCGATGGCGAGGCGGGCGGTGATCCTGACGAGATAGCCGCGTGGCTCCAGGACGTCGCCGCGCTCGTCGGCGGACCAGCGCAGCCATGTCTCCTGCACCACGTCCTCGGCATCGGCCACCCGGCCGAGCATGCGGTAGGCCACACCGGTCAGTACGGGCCGGTGCTCTTCGAATACGTCAGTCGCGGTGTCTGCTGCCACCCCTCCATCCCAACCGACCTCGCGCCGGGTGTCCAGCCGGTTCGGGTGCGTAGCGCGGCACAGTCCGTTTCCGCCCCGCCTGCCCACTTGAACTGGAAGCTACTGAACGGTAATTGTTACTGACGGGCTGTCTAAAACAGGCGACCGGGCGACAACAGGGAGCAGCAGTATGGCCGCAGAGATCTCATTCTCCATCAAGTTCCCCCAGGGCAGTCGCACGCTGTCCGTCGCGTACGAGCGCACCGGGGCGGGTGAACCGCTGCTGCTGCTCCACGGCATCGGGCACCACTGGCAGGCCTGGGAGCCGGTGCTGGGCATCCTGGCAGCCGAACGCGATGTCATCGCCGTCGACCTGCCCGGCTTCGGCTCTTCGCCGGCGCTGCCGGACGGCGTGTCCTACGACCTCAGCACCGTGGGCTCGGTGCTCGGCACGCTCTGCGAGAAGCTGGAGATCGAGCGCCCCCATGTCGTGGGGAACTCCCTCGGCGGACTGCTGGCCCTGGAGTTGGGGCGCGAGAAGCTCGTACGGTCGGTGACAGCGCTCTCGCCCGCCGGCTTCTGGAGCGAGCGCGAGCGGCGCTATGCCTTCGCGACGCTGCGCGCGATGCGTCTCGGGGCACAGTCGATGCCACTGCCGCTGATCGAGCGGCTGTCCCGGACAGCCGCCGGGCGGACGGCGCTGACCAGCAGCATCTACGCCAGGCCCGGCCGGCGCTCACCCGAGGCGGCCGTCGCCGAGACTCTCGCGCTCCGCGACGCCACCGGCTTTCATCAGACGCTCGCCGCCGGCCGCTACATCCTGTTCACCGACGACGTGCCCGATGTCCCGGTCACCATCGGCTGGGGAACGAAGGACCGGCTGCTGCTGCGCCGTCAGGGCATCAGGGCCAAGCACGCCATCCCGGGGGCGCGGCTCGTGCGGCTGCCCGGCTGCGGCCATGTCCCCATGAACGACGACCCCGCGCTCGTCGCACGCGTCATCCTGGACGGCAGCCGCTGACCGCCGCCCGAACACTCCCGAGCCGAGCACCGCGCCCGCTCCGACCAGCACACCGCCCGCCGCCTGGGCCGGGCCGAACGTCCCCGTACCCACGAGGGGCGCGGTCAGCGCGGCGCAGAGGGGGATCAGTCCGGAGAAGAGCGTGGCGCGCTCGGCGCCGATGCGCTGCACGCCCATGTACCACCAGACGAAGCCGACGACGGTGACGACGGCCGCCTGCCACAGCAGCGCCAGGGTCTCGGCCTGAGTGGGCGTGCGCACAAAGCCCGAGCCGTCGAGGACGAGGCCGATGACCGTGGACTCGACGGCAGCGATGCCACAGACGGTGGCGGTGAGCAGCTTGGGGCCGAGCGGTCGCAGCACGGGTACGGCCAGCACGGCGAAGCCGACCTCACCTGCCAGCGCAGCTGTCGACCATGCGATGCCCGCCGGGCCGGTACGGCCCCACCCCTGGACGGCGAAGGCGCCGGCCGCGACGAACAGGGCTCCGTACAGCACGGGGCGAGCGGGCCGTCGGCCGTCCAGGAGCGGTACGAGGACGGCGACGATGACCGGGGCGCAGCCGACGAACACACCGGGAACGGCGGGTTCCGAGGTGCGTTCCGCGGCCAGGATCGCCAGATTGAAACCGACCATGCCGACGACGGCGAGCAGGGCGAGCCGGCCCCACTGCGGCAGGAGGAGGGCGCGCAGCGGCGCCAGGCCCGCGCGGCCGCCGAGCAGCGGCAGGAGGAGCAGGCAGGCGAGGGCGTAGCGCAGCGCCTGGCCGCCGGCACCGGGATAGTCGCCGAGGACGCTGTTGGCGGTGAAGGAGGCGCCCACAAGGAGATAGGCCATGGCGACGAGCAGCGCCGCGCGCAGCGAGTTCACGTTCATGGGGGCGACGCTAGGGAGCAAGGCGGTCCGGCTTAAGGTCCACTTCCATGACGCCATCGGGGACCAATCCGGCGACGGGCGAGCCGTCTGGAGGCGACTCGTGGAACGCCGCCTGGGAACTGCTGCTGCCCGCGGCCGCCGCTCCGGCCCGGCAGCGCGGCCGGGCGTTGCAGTCGGCGCTGCGCGAGGCGGTCAGATCGGGACGGCTGGTCGCGGGCACGCGACTGCCCTCAAGCCGTGAGCTCGCCGCCGATCTGGGCGTCTCGCGCGGTCTGGTCACCGAGGCGTACGAGCAGTTGACGGCGGAGGGCTATCTGCGCAGCGGCCGGGGCTCCGGTACCTG
>NZ_JBSFUK010000042.1:0-28443 GCF_053591755.1 Streptomyces sp. NPDC002926 | reverse complement strand
ACGGCGGCCGCCGCGCGGCGGGCCGCCGGGGTCCTCTGCCTCACCCCGGCCCGGCTCCGAAGCCGCCACCGGTTCGGCGACCGCCTCCGGCCCGCCGGAGGGACCGTCGTCCCCGCGCAGCGGGCTGCCGGGGTCCTGGGGCTCGTCCGCGCCCGCGGCCGGGCCGCTTGTCGACATGGCGGGAAGAGGCGCGGTGGGCTCACCCGGCGTCACCGTTGCCCGGTCCCCGTCCGCACCGCCCCGCTCCAGCCCCTCCTGGGCCGGCACGGCAGGCGCGGGCGACCCGCCCCGGTCCGTGCCGGGACCGCGGCCCAGGGAGCGGCGGGGCGGGCGGGTGGAGTCGTCGGTCGGCGGCATCGCGGTCCAGGGGCAAAAGGAGCAGGCAGGGCAGCGCGCAGGCTACCGTCAGCGGCCGCGAAGGCGTCGCACGAGAATGCTCGCGTCGCCGCGCTGCTCGAGATCCGCCAGCACCACCGCCACCGCCTCGCGGACGATCCGCCCGCGGTCGACGGCCAGCCCGTGCTCACCACGCAGCACCAGCCGCGCGTGCTCGAGGTCCATCAGTTCCTCGGCCGAGACGTAGACCGTGATCTTCTCGTCGTGCCGTTCACGGCCACTGGGCCGGCGGTTCGCGCCGCGCTGCCGGCGGCGCGTCTGTCCGGTCGGCGACACGGCGGCGGCTCCGGACGCGGCGGCGTCCTGCGGGCGGCGGCCCGTGGCACCGCCGGCCGGCGCGGCCTGGCCGGCCTCCGCGCCCCGGCTGCGTCCTCCCGCCGGGGCGTCCGCGTCCGCCGCGGAGTGCTCCTGCGAGGAAGAGGAGGCCCCGGACGACGAGGACGGCTCAGCCGCCCCCTCCCCGGCCGGATCGCTCTCGCCTGCCGGCGCCGGCACCCTGGCCTCGCCGTTCGCCTGCCGCCGCGGGGACGACGACTGGAGCGCCATGCCCCCGGTCGTACGGAACAGTTCGTCGGCCCCGGGCAGACTCACTCGGCGTGACACCGGGCGAGCACCTCCCTGGCGAGCTGACGGTACGCGGCGGCGCCGACGGAGTTCGATGCGTATGTGGTGATGGGCTCACCGGCGACCGTGGTCTCCGGGAAGCGCACGGTCCGGCCGATCACCGTGTGGTAGACGTGATCGTCGAACGCCTCGACCACCCGCGCCAGCACCTCCCGGCTGTGCACCGTACGGGAGTCGTACATCGTGGCGAGGATTCCGTCGAGCTCCAGGTCGGGGTTGAGCCGCTCCTGGACCTTCTCGATCGTCTCGGTCAGCAGCGCCACACCACGCAGCGCGAAGAACTCGCACTCGAGCGGCACGATCACCTTGTGCGCGGCGGTCAGCGCGTTCACCGTGAGCAGGCCCAGCGAGGGCTGACAGTCGATCACGATGTAGTCGTAGTCCGGCAGCAGCGGCTTCAGCGCACGCTGCAGCGTGGACTCGCGCGCGACCTCGCTCACCAACTGCACTTCCGCGGCCGAGAGATCGATATTGCTCGGCAGCAGATCCATGTTGGGCACGGCGGTCTTCAGCAGCACCTCGTCCGCCGACATGCCCCGCTCCATGAGCAGGTTGTAGACGGTGAGGTCGAGCTCCATCGGGTTGACGCCGAGGCCGACCGACAGGGCTCCCTGCGGGTCGAAGTCGACGAGCAGCACACGCCGTCCGTACTCCGCGAGCGCGGCGCCCAGGTTGATGGTCGACGTCGTCTTGCCGACGCCGCCCTTCTGGTTGCACATCGCGATGATCGTCGCGGGACCGTGATCGGTCAGCGGGCCCGGGATCGGGAAGTACGGCAGGGGCCGCCCGGTGGGGCCGATCCGCTCGCGGCGCTGACGCGCGGCGTCAGGGGCGAGCGTGGCCGCGTACTCGGGGTCGGGCTCGTACTCGGCGTCGGGGTCGTAGAAGTGCCCCTCGGGGACTTCCTGGTAGGCGGCGAAGTGGGTGGACTCTCGGCCACTCTCGTTGCCGGCCATGGCGTTCACGTGTTGGCCGTCCATCATCTTCATCGTGTGGGCTGTCGTCATGTGCGTCGTGTGCGGTTGTGTCGCGAAGGTCCGGACAGCGACGGAGCCGACAGCCTCGAGCCCGGACTGCTCTGTTGACGGGACCCGGCCCCTCGCAGGCATTCCCGGTTGACCACCCCCGGGAGTAAATGTCGACTCATTCACAAGTCGTCTTACCTCCTTGGACGTGACCAGGAAACTTATCGATAGGTCAGCGTGGCACCATGCCGACGGTTGGCGACTCTATGGCGTGTCACCGGTCCGCAGCAACACAATCCGCCGGACCCGGCCCGATGTGTCGGCAACCGAACACCCTTCTGTCAAGGGTGCTCCGGACTCCGGGCATGACCCGGCCCGCACGTTTCGAGGGTGTGCGAAACGGTTAAAGGGTTACGTTCGAGGCGAGTTGAGCGAGTCTCGCAAAAGCGGTCGGATACACATCCGGCCGGACCTTGCTCGGCAAGGTCCGGCCGCGGGCATGATGTTGACGAGCCGCGTTGACGCGTCAGCCGAGCAACGTGCTCAGTTCGGTGCTGGCCAGGCCGTGGGCCTCCGCGACCGGACCGTAAACGACCTGGCCGTCATGGGTGTTGAGGCCCAGCGCCAGCGCCGGGTCACGGCGCAGCGCCTCGACCCAGCCACGGTTCGCGAGCTCCACGATGTACGGCAGCGTCGCGTTGGTGAGCGCGTGGGTGGAGGTGTTCGGCACCGCGCCGGGCATGTTGGCGACGCAGTAGAAGACCGAGTTGTGGACCACGAAGGTCGGGTCGGCGTGGGTGGTCGGACGCGAGTCCTCGAAGCAGCCGCCCTGGTCGATTGCAATGTCGACAAGTACACTTCCGGGCTTCATCTTGGCGACGAGCTCGTTGGTGACCAGCTTCGGGGCCTTGGCGCCCGGGATGAGAACGGCGCCGATGACGAGGTCGGCCTCGACGACGGCCGCCTCGAGCTCGAAGGCGTTCGAGACGATCGTCTGCACCTTCGTACCGAAGATCTTGTCGGCCTCGCGCAGCTTGTTGATGTCCCGGTCGAGCAGCGTGACGTGGAAGCCCATGCCGACCGCGATCTGCACGGCGTTCCAGCCGGAGACGCCACCGCCGATGACGACGGCCTTGCCCGCGTGGACACCCGGGACCCCACCGGGCAGCACGCCGCGACCGCCGGCCTGGCGCATCAGGTGGTACGCGCCGACCTGCGGGGCGATACGGCCGGCGACCTCGGACATCGGGGCGAGCAGCGGCAGCGCGCGGGTGGCGGTCTCCACGGTCTCGTACGCGATGGCGGTGGTGCCGGACTCGAGCAGCGCGTCCGTGCACTCGCGGGATGCGGCGAGGTGCAGGTAGGTGAAGAGCGTCTGGTCCTTGCGGAGGCGGTGGTACTCCTCGGCGATGGGCTCCTTGACCTTCAGCAACAGGTCGGCGGTGGCCCAGACCTCGTCGGCGGTGGGCAGGATCTGCCCACCGGCGGCGACGAACTCGTCATCCGTGATCGAGGAGCCGAGACCGGCGTTCTGCTCGATGAAGACCTGGTGGCCGTGGCGCACGAGCTCGTGCACACCGGCGGGGGTGATCGCCACCCGGAACTCGTTGTTCTTGACCTCGCGGGGGATGCCGACCTTCACGTCGATCACGGTCCTTGACTCAGGGGTATAAGGGGGCAATGCCATACATACCCGGATACGCATGGCGTACCGGAAGACACCACGAGAACATGTGGCGGAGCCAGTCTAATGAAGGACTTCGTGCTGTCTAGCCTTACAAAGCATTAATCTTCGGCTGAAGCGCTACGGATTTCGTAGGTAGAACCCTCAGTGCCCTCTGGCCCTAGCAGCCTCTCGGCCATGGCGCGGTGCAGCCTGGCGGCTGTCGGGTCGCCGAGCCGGCCGAGGGTGTCGGCCAGCCTGAGCTGCAACGCTGCCTGCAACCGTGCGTCCCCGGTCTGCCGGGCCAGCTCCACCGCCTCATGACAGGTGTGCAAGGAGTCCTCCGGCCGGCCCGCGTATTCCTGTACGCGCGCCACCTCGCTCAACGCCCTTGCCCGGGACGGGAGATCGCCGAGCCTTCGGTAGCCGGACACCGCCGCCCGCCAGTTGCGCAGCGCCTCGCCGTAGCGCCCCGCATAGGTGTGCACGGCACCCAGCCGGCCATACAGCCGGGCCTCGTCGGCCCACTCGCCGCGCGCCTGCCGCTCGGCGAGCGCCCGGCCGTACCAGTCCGCGGCCCGCTGCCAGTCCTCCAGCTCCTGGTAGGCACCCCCCACGGATTCCATCGCGCGGCCGGTCGCGTAGGGATCGTTCGCGGCACGTCCGGCGTCCAGGGCCGCCCGGTAGCGGGCCAGCGCCTCCTCGGTACGGCCGGTCGATACGTCCAGATCGGCAAGATTCAGCAGGGCTGCGGCCTGTTCACGGTGCAGCCCGCGGCGCTCGGCAACGCCGAGCACCAGCTGGTGCAGTCCGTAAAGCTCGGGAGCCGCGTCCTCCGTGCCACGATGCGCGGCCAGCGCCCGGACCAGGGCCGCGACCAGCCGCCGCGCCAAGGTGTCCAGCCCACCGTCCTCGACCGCGATCCGCGCCGAGGCCAGCAGGGCGGGCAACCGGATCGCCAGCCACTCGGCGGCGGCCGGCGCGGTGGAGAACCGCAGCTCGCGCGGCAGACCGGCCAGCTTCTTGCGGGCCGGTGAGCCGTCGGGCTCGGTGATCGCCCGGCAGGAGTGCAGCTGCCGTACGGTCCGCTCCAGCATCCTCGCCCGGCCCAGCTGTACATCGGCCGGGCGGTCGTGCGCCCGCATCAGGGTGCGCGCAAGCGGCAGAAGGGCACCCGGCAGCTCGTAGTAGTCACCGGCGGAGCGCAGGAATCCCAGGTCGGCGAGGTCGCCGAGGGTCGCTTCGGCAGACTGCACCGAACATCCGACCAGCGCGGACGCGGTGTGCCCGTCGGCGATCCCGCCGGGCGCGAGCGACAGCATTCGCAGCATCCCGGCGGCCGACGGCGGCAGGGATTCGTAGACCAGCCGGAAGGCACGGGCCAGCGGCCGGCCTACCTTGGGCTGTTCACCGTCGTCCGGCAGCGCCCGCAGCCGCTTGGCCACATCGGCGACCGATGCCCTCGGCCGGGCGGCGAGCCAGCCACCCACCAGGACCAGCGCGGTGGGCAGCCCGCCGCACTCCTCCGCGATGGACTCGGCAGCCTGCGGATCCACGGTGATCCGCACCGATCCGGTGAAGGTGCCCAGCAGCTCGATCGCGGACTTGGAGTCCATGCCGCCGAGCGTGCACGGCCGTACATCGGAAATGCCGGTGAGCGGGCCCTCGGCCACGGCCACGGCCAGGCAGTCCGGGTTGTCGGGCAGCAGCGGGTCGACCTGCTCCGCGTCCCCGGCGTCGTCGAGGAGCAGCAGCATCCGGCGTACGGTGAGCGCCTCGCGCACCATCCAGGTCAGCTCGTCCTCGCCGGCGCCGGGCGGCGACGCGATACCGAGGGAGTCGAGCAGTTCGCGGGCCACCCGCTCCATCGGGACCCGCCGCCCGCCCGGCTCGGTCAGCCGGGCCCGCAGTACCCCGTCGGGGTAGTCGGCGGCGACCTCGCGCGCGAGTTCCTCGGCGAGCGCGGTGCGCCCGGAACCTGGCCGCCCGGCGATCAGCAGCACCCGGGCACGCGGAGCCTTGCGCCCGGAGATGGTGTCGAGACCGGCCCGCTCGATATCGGCCCGCAGGGACCTCAACTCGCGCTGGCGCCCGAAGAATCGGCCCGACTGCGCCTCGGCCGGGCCGCCCACGTCCACCGCCTGATCCGTCACGGGCCACGCTCCCGTCAGTCCGCGCACGAGCCGAGCCCGCAAGGGACTCCGCGCGGGCGATCCGAGCGTAGTTCACGCTCTGCAACGATCGCGGCAGAGCCGGAAGAGCGCGGCGGAGGCATCGCCCGATCGGATCAGCGGATTGTCCGACCAGAAATCGCTCAGGCCTCGAACGGGCGCGCCGGCCACGGCGCCTCGGCCGGACGGAGTGTGTCGACGCCGTCGCCGTTCAGCACGACGGTCAGCGCCAGCACGCCCACCACCAGGCAGTTGTTGTGCAGATCTCCGGCGAGCACATCGCGGACAAGATCTTCGAGCGGGACCCGCGCCAGCTCCATGTCGGCCTCCTCCTCGGAAACCTCGAAGCGCTCCCCCTCAGCCTCCGAGAGATCGCGGGCGAGGAAAATCCGTACGGCCTCGTCGCAGCCGCCCGGCGTGGTGTAGACGTCGGTCAGTACTCGCCAGTCCTCGGCTTTGACATGCGCCTCCTCGTACAGCTCGCGCTGTGCGGCGTGCAGCGGGTTCTCGCCCGGCACATCGAGCAGACCTGCCGGGATCTCCCAGAGCTTGTGGCGCACGGGGTGCCGGTACTGGCGCAGCACGAGGACGCGCCCGGATTCGTCGAGCGCGAGGACCGCCACGGAACCGGGGTGCACCTGGTAGTCGCGGCGCGCGGCGGTGCCGTCGGGCATGACCACATCGTCGGTGCGAACGCTGGTCTTGTTGCCCCTGAACGGCGTCGCGGTCGCGATGACCGGCCATTCCTCGGGGGTGTCCTTGAGCTCCATGTACGTCCTCCACACCACAAGCAGAAACCGGGGTACGCGTCCCGAAGAACCCCTACCCCGGCAACCGTATCGCTTGGAACTACACGCCCGTCCTGCGCTCCACCGCGGCCTTGACCAGACCGGCGAAGAGCGGGTGCGGACGGGTCGGACGGGAACGCAGCTCCGGGTGCGCCTGGGTGGCCACCAGGTAGGGGTGCGTCTCGCGCGGGTACTCGACGTACTCGACCAGCTTGTTGTCGGGAGACGTGCCCGAGAAGAGGATGCCCGCCTTCTTCTCCAGCTCCGCGCGGTAGGCGTTGTTCACCTCGTAGCGGTGGCGGTGGCGCTCCTCGATGTACGGCTGGTCGCCGTAGACCTCGCGCACGATCGAGCCCTCGGCGAGCTTCGCCGGGTAGAGGCCGAGCCGCATGGTGCCGCCGAGGTCGCCCGCACCCTCGACGTACGCCAGCTGCTCCTCCATCGTCGAGATGACGGGATGGGCGGTGGCGGCGTCGAACTCGGTGGAGTTGGCGTCGGGGATCTCGGCGAGGTTCCGCGCGGCCTCGATCACGATGCACTGCAGGCCGAGACAGAGGCCCAGCAGCGGGATCTTGTTCTCACGGGCGAACTGGATCGCGCCGACCTTGCCGCTGACACCTCGGTCGCCGAAACCGCCCGGGATGAGGATCCCGTCGACGTCGCCGAGCTCCTTCTTGGCGCCCGCCTGGGTCTTGCAGTTGTCTGAGGCGACCCACTTGACCTTGACGCGGGCCTTGTTGGCGAAGCCGCCGGCGCGCAGCGCCTCGGTCACCGAGAGGTACGCGTCCGGCAGGTCGATGTACTTGCCGACGAGCGCGACGGTGACCTCGTGGTCGGGGTTGTGCACCCGGTCCAGCAGGTCGTCCCACGTGGTCCAGTCGACATCACGGAAGGGCAGGTCCAGCTTGCGCACGACATACGCGTCCAGACCCTCGGTGTGCAGCACCTTCGGAATGTCGTAGATCGACTTGGCGTCGATCGCGGCCACGACGGCGGCCTCGTCGACGTCGCACATCAGCGAGATCTTGCGCTTGATCGCCGTCGGCACCTCACGGTCCGCCCGGAGCACGATCGCGTCCGGCTGGATACCGATGTTGCGCAGGGCCGCGACCGAGTGCTGGGTCGGCTTGGTCTTCAGCTCGCCGGACGGCCCAATGTACGGCAGCAGGGAGATGTGCACGACGAAGACATTGTCGCGGCCGACCTCGTGGCGGACCTGGCGGACGGTCTCGAGGAACGGCAGCGACTCGATGTCACCGACCGTGCCGCCGACCTCGGTGATGACGACATCGACGTCGTCGGTGGCCATGCGGCGGATGCGGTGCTTGATCTCGTTGGTGATGTGCGGGATGACCTGCACGGTGTCGCCCAGGTACTCGCCGCGGCGCTCCTTGGCGATGACCGTGGAGTAGACCTGGCCGGTGGTGACGTTGGCCGAGCCGTCGAGGTCCACGTCGAGGAAGCGCTCGTAGTGGCCGATGTCCAGGTCGGTCTCGGCACCGTCGTTGGTGACGAACACCTCACCGTGCTGGAACGGGTTCATCGTGCCGGGGTCGACGTTCAGGTACGGGTCGAGCTTCTGCATGGTGACCCGCAGGCCCCGTGCCTTGAGCAGCGCGCCCAGGCTGGAGGCCGTGAGGCCCTTGCCGAGGGAGGAGGCGACACCCCCGGTGACGAAGATGTGCTTGGTCGTCATGGATTTGGGCGGCATCGCCAAGAGGGGGCTCCCGTGGTCGCGAGGTGAGGTGCGTACCGGCGACCCTTCGAAGGGGTTCGGGGGGTGCCGTCGCTGCGGTTTCGGGGCCCCTGTTCTGCACAGGGCGGCCACCGGTCCACGGGGTACCAGGGTATCAGCGACAGCGGGTGACTGCTTCCGGCCGCGCGCTCCCACATGAGCACCCCGTTCACCTTGGGCTCACCCTTGGCTCACCCGTTCGGCGGACCGATGTTGCCGGGACGGTCGCGCGGATCACCGGGCTGCGTCGTATCCTGCTCGGACACTCGCTTCCGAGCCCGTCGTATCCTGCTCGGACAATCGCTGCCGAGCCAGGCCGGCAAACGGCACCATCCCCGTCCGTCACCCGGAACCCGCGCTCGTCAACGACCCTTGAAGCAGTAAGCGCCCCGAGGGGCGGACGTGGCCGTTCGACTGGAGATGCACGTGGCCGGGCGCATCGAGGATTACGCACTCATCGGAGACATGCAGACAGCGGCGCTGGTCTGCAGGGACGGCTCTGCGGACTGGCTGTGCCTACCCCGCTTCGACTCGCATGCCATTTTCGCCGGCCTGCTCGGCACCGAGGAGCACGGCTTCTGGAGGCTGGGCCCGGCACATGCCGCGGGGGTCAAGCCGCCGAACGCCGACCGTCGCCGCTACCGCGGGGACTCGCTGATCCTCGAATCGGAGTGGGACACACCACGCGGAACGGTCCGTGTGACGGATTTCATGCCGCCTCGTGACGGCGCGCCGCAGCTGATCCGGATCGTGGAGGGCGTGAGCGGGCGGGTGCCGATGCGCTCGGCGCTGCGTATGCGTTTCAGCTACGGGCGTGTGGTGCCGTGGGTCCACAAGGTCGACGGTCGTACGGTCGCCGTCGCCGGGCCCGACTCGGTCTGGCTGGACACCGACACGGAGACGTACGGCAAGGACCTCACCACGTACTCCGATTTCACGGTCGCTCCCGGTGAGCGGATCGCCTTCACGATCAGTTGGCAGCCCTCGCACCACCAGCCGCCGGCGCTTCCCGATCCGGAGGGCTCGCTGGAGGCGACCTCGGACTTCTGGCGGGAGTGGGTCGAGCACTGTACGTACAACGGGCCCTACCGCGAGGCCGTGGTGCGCTCGCTGATCACCCTGAAGGCGCTGACGTACGCGCCGACGGGCGGGATCGTCGCGGCGCCGACGACCTCGCTGCCGGAGGAGGTCGGCGGCGTACGGAACTGGGACTACCGCTACACCTGGCTGCGCGACGCCGCGATCACCCTGTCGTCGCTGCTGCGCACCGGCTACCGCGAGGAGGCCCGCGCCTGGCGCGAGTGGCTGCTGCGCGCGGTCGCCGGCGACCCGGAGAACCTGCAGATCATGTACGGGATCGCGGGCGAACGGGAGCTGGGCGAGGCCGAGTTGGACTGGCTGCCGGGCTACGAGAACTCGACTCCGGTACGGGTCGGGAACGGCGCCGCGCACCAGCTGCAGCTGGATGTGTACGGCGAGGTCACCGAGGCGCTGCATCTGGCCCATATGACAGGTCTCGCGCGCAACGACTACGCCTCGGTGCTGCAGCTGAAGCTGATCCGCTACCTGGAGAAGCACTGGGACCAGCCGGACGAGGGCATCTGGGAGGTGCGCGGGCCGCGCCGGCACTTCGTGCACTCGAAGGTCATGGCCTGGGTCGCGGTCGACCGCACCATCAAGCTGATCGAGTCCGGCGACGCCGACGGGCCGATCGAGCGATGGCGCGAGCTGCGCGACGACATCCACCGCGATGTCTGCGAGAAGGGTTACGACAAGGAGCGCAACACCTTCACGCAGTCGTACGGCTCGAAGGAACTGGACGCCTCGCTGCTGCTGATTCCGCAGATGGGCTTTCTGCCGCCGGACGACAAGCGCGTCATCGGCACGATCGAGGCGATCCAGCGTGAGCTGGCCACGCCGGACGGATTCGTACTGCGCTATCCGACCGCGGGCGCGGATGCCGGCGTCGACGGCCTGGAGGGCGACGAGGGCGCGTTCCTGGCATGCTCGTTCTGGCTCGCGGACGACCTGGCGATGATCGGCCGGGTGGACGAGGCACGGCGGCTGTTCGAGAAGCTGCTCTCCCTGCGCAACGATCTGGGGCTGCTGGCCGAGGAGTGGGATGCGACGCTGCAGCGCCAGGTGGGTAACTTCCCGCAGGCGTTCAGCCATGTGCCGCTGATCGACACGGCGCTGCGGCTGACGGCTTCCGGGGCTTACGGAGGGTAGCGGCGAGGCCGCGGGGCAGGACCGCCCGACTGATCATCTCTCCCTCATCGGGACTACCATGAGAAGGTCCCCTCGCGCCCTCGGAAGGGGGCCACTATGGCGCCCCAAGGCATTGCGGAGGCGGCGCTGGCCGGTCTCCGCCAGGAACTGACCGGCACAGCCGTCGCCCCTGGCGATCAGGGATACGACGACGCCCGCGCGGTCTTCAACAGCATGCTCGACCGGCGGCCCGCCGTTGTCGCGCAGTGCGAGACGGAAGCGGATGTGGCCAGGGCGATCCGCTTCGGCCGGGACCACGAACTGGAGATCGCCGTCCGCGGCGGCGGCCACAGTGTCGCGGGCATGTCGTCGACCGACGGCGGAATCGTGGTCGACCTGGGCCGTATGCACACCGTGATCGTCGATCCCGCCTCCCGGGCAGCACGCGTCGGCGGCGGCGCCACCATGAGCCATCTCGACCGGGCCACGCAGCCGTACGGTCTGGCGACCACCGGGGGCCGTGCGTCCACCACCGGCGTGGGCGGCTTCACGCTCGGCGGCGGATCCGGCTGGCTGGAGCGCAAGTACGGCCTGGCCTGCGACAATCTGATCGCCGCCGAGCTGGTGACTGCCGACGGCGAGACCGTCCACGCGAGTGCGGACGAGAACCCGGAGCTGTTCTGGGCGCTGCACGGCGGCGGCGGCAACTTCGGGGTGGTGACCGCGATCACCCTGCAACTGCACTCGCTGCCCGCGATGTCGATGGTCATGCTGCTGTTCCGGCCGGAGGCCGGGCCCGAAGTCGTGCGTGCCTTCCGTGACTTCATGGAGTCGGCGCCGGACGAGGCAGGCGGTGGCTGCATCTACCTCACCGGGGCGCCCGAGCCATTCGTCCCCGAGCATCTGGTCGGCAGGCTCGTGTGCGCGGCCCTGGTCACCTACACGGGCACGGAAGCGGAGGCCCGACAGGTGACCGAGCCGCTTCTGGGGCTCGGACACGACGCGGAAGTGATCTCCGAACTGCCCTACGCGGAGCTGCAGTGCATGCTCGACGACCCGCCCGGGATGCGTAACTACTGGTCGGCCGAGTACCTCGACAGCTTCCCGGACGAGGGCGTGGACGCCTTCTGCTCACGTGCCGACACCATGCCCGTGCCCACGGGCACACAGCACGTCCTCTTCCCGATGGGCGGCGCGGTGGCGAGGAGCGAGGCCGACTATCCGCTGCCCTGGCGCACCGCGCAGTGGGCCGTCCATCCCTTCGGGATCTGGGAGGACCCGGCCGACGACGTGCGCGGCATCCAGTGGGTCCGCGACGTACGCGCCGCCGTACGGCCCTGGTCCCAGGGCACGGTCTATCTGAACTTCATCGGGGACGAGGGGCGGGGGCGGGTTCTCGCCGGCTTCGGCGAGGACAACTACAAGCGCCTGGCCGCGGTCAAGGCGAAGTACGACCCGTCCAACGTGTTCCGGCGGAACCACAACATCAAACCGCTGCGCTGAGACGAGGCACGGCAACTGCCCGCACGCGCCGGACATGTTGTCCGGTTGCCGCGCGGGCGACGTCGGTCCGGACGCGCCGGGTGATGCGCACCGGTGCACGGGCCCGGTAGCGTCCGCAGCCAGGGCGGCCGTCGCCCGTCGGACCGGATCCAAATCGCGAGGCGAGAGTCAGTGGAGACGACCCAAGGTGGAATCACGGTGCAGCGGGCGCTCGAACTGCCCGGGCTGCGCGCCGGACTTCCGGAGGTCGTCGCCTGCGCGGAACGGCTGAACCGCACGGTGCGCTGGGTGCACGCGGGTGAGGTGCCGAACATCGCCTCGCTCCTCAAGGGCGGTGAGCTGCTGCTCACCACGGGCCTGGGCCTCGGCACCCGGCCGGCCGAGCAGCGCGCCTTCGTACGGCAGCTGGCGGACCGCGGGATCGCCGCGCTGGTGGTGGAGCTGGGGCCGCGTTTCAGCCGACTGCCGGCGACGATCGTGGAGACGGCCAGAGCGGCCGGGCTGCCGCTGGTACAGCTGCACCGCGAAGTCCCCTTCGTCTCGGTGACGGAGGAGATCCACACCGAGATCGTCAACGGGCACTACGCGTTGCTGCGGCAGGCCGAGGAAGTGCACCGGCGGTGTACGGAGGTGCTCCTCGACGGCGGCGGTGTACCCCAAGTACTGCGAATCCTCGCCGACTTCACCGCGAACCCGGTCTTCCTGGAGACTGCGGACGGCCAACTGCTGTACGCGGCCGAGTCCGAGTCGGGGCAGGCCGGTGCCGATCCACTGCAGGTGTGGGAGGGGCTGCGCGGCCAGCGGGCCGCGCGCGAGTCCCCTCCGGCCGGCGCGGTCCTCGTGGACGTACCGGGCGGCGGCCACGGGGCGGCTTCGGTACGCGCCCGGCTGGTGCTGCTGGCCGTCGGCTCCCCGATGCTTCCGGTGCACCGGATGGCGGCGGAGCGAGCGGCCGGGCTGCTGGCGGTCGTACTGATGCAGGCACGCCAGGACGAGGAGCTGGCGGCGCGTGGCCGCGGCGACTTCCTGACGGACCTCGCGGAGGGCCGCATCACGGCGGAGGACGCGCCGGCCCAGGCGAGAGTGCTGGGCTTCCGACCGGGCGATGGCCCGCTGCTGCCGGTCGTGATGCGCCTCGCCCCTGAGCTCTTCCCTTCGGGGAACTGGGCGCTGCTGGCACGCGCGGTGCTGGAGGAACTGGCCTCGGTCGGAGTGCCGGTACTGCTGGGCGTACGCCCGGTGGAGGGCCGCGTACCGCTACTGCTGGGCCTGCGCAACGAGTCGGAGCGCACGGCGGTCGCGAACCGGGTCGCCACAGCGCTGCGGGCGGGTGTGGAACGGGCCGGCCTGGAGCGGGCCGGCGGGCATCCGCCGGTCGTGGTGGTGGGCATGGCCGGCAGCTGGGCGGCGGCGTCGGCGGGCCTGCGCCACGCTGCGGAGACGGCGACGGCAGCGCAGGGCCTCCCGGACCGCCCGTGGTACGACGCGCGCCGGCTGGACATCGACCTGCTGCTGTGGCGCCTGCGGGACCATCCGGACCTGGCGGCGTTCGTGGACCGTGCGATCGGCCCCCTGCGCGCCCACGACCGGGCGTCCCGCCCGCCGCTGCTCCCGACGCTGGAGACCTACCTGGCCCACGCGGGCCGAAAGGCGGAGACGGCCCGCGAACTCCACCTGAACCGCCAGACGCTGTACAACCGCCTGGCCCGGATCTCGGAACTCCTGGGCACGGACTTGGACGACCCCCAAACCGTGCTGGCGTTGAGCCTGGCACTGAGGGCGCGACGACACGTGGGGTGAGGTGGGCGCTCAGAGGGCCGGGGCCCGGGGGGTGGGGTCCGTGCGGTGCGTACCCGGCACCTCTCAGGATCCGGGCTGCCGCACCACGAGCCGGAGAACCCGGCCCGAGCCTCAGCTCCGCCCCGCCACCAACTCGTCGTAGACGCTCAGCACCAGCGCGATCGTCTCGTCCTCCGTCGGCCATGTCGCCGCCTGCGCCCGCCCCGCCGCCGCCAGCTCCTCCCGCCGCCCGGGGTCACCCAGCAGCCGCGCCACCGCCTCGCCGAGCGCCGCCGCATCACCGTACGGAACGAGTTCCGCCGCCTCGCCCACCAGCTCCGGGATGCCGCCCACCGCCGTCGCGACCAGCGGGACGCCCAGCCTCAGCGCCTCCTGCGCGAGCAGCGAGCGAGCCTCCCAACGGCTCGGCAGCACCGCCACATCCGCCGCCGCGAGCAGCTCACCGATGTCGTCCCGGCGCCCCATCAGCCTCACCGGCAGCCCTTCCGCCTCGATACGGCGCTGGAGCGCACCCCGTTGCCGTCCCTCCCCCGCGATCACGACCAGCGGCACGGGGTCCAGGCCGTGCCACACCCGGGCCGCGTCCAGCAGCGTTGTGTATCCCCGGTGCGGCACCAGGCTCCCGACGGTCATCAACAAGGGGCGTTCGACAGCGCCCAGTTCGGCGCGTGCCTTGCTCTCCGCGCCACCCGGCCGGCCGCGCGGCGCGGGTACGGCAACCGGCGCGAGCCTGGCGTCCCGCGCGCCCCGAGTGCGGGCCCGGTCGACGAGCTCGGAGCAGGTACCGAGCACGACCGCCGACGCCCGCGCTGCCCTGCGCTCCAGCAGGCGCAGCACCTGGCCGCGCGCGCCGTCGTCGTCGTGCGCCCGCGTGTGCCAGGTGACGACCAGAGGTACTCGCTGCCCGCTCAGGGCCAGCGTGGCACGTACGGCGGCGTGCAGCCCGTGCGCGTGCACGACATCCGCGCCCGCGCACGCCGCGCGCAGCGCGCCGACCGCCGCCGGGTCACTGCGCCGCGGTACTGGCGCGAAATGGGCCCCGGCGCCGGGGAAGTCGTAGACGTGCTCCAGTTCAGCGGGGGCGCACACCGTCACCCGCACGCCCCGCGCCACCAGCCCCTCGGCCAGCGACCTGACGTGCGCGCTGCTGCCCGCGCTGCCGCCGCCCAGCACTTGGACCGTACGCAGCTGTATCACCCGGCCAAGGATGCCAGCCCGTACGCACGTTCCGGCACCGTCGGGGCGTCGTGCCCGTGTCCGGAACTGGACTCCGTACACCGGATCACTCACATGGGTGAACCCTCGAGCCGGCTGACGACGTCTCCGTAGGCGGCCGCGGCGACGAGACCGACGGCGTGAACGACAAGCCCGGCGCGGCCGTTGCCCGCGACGACTGCGCCGAGGGCCGCGTCCGGGGCGGGGGTCCGCCCGGCCCGCACGGGGGTGGCCTGCCCAGGGCGCGGGCCGGGCGCGTGATCCGTGCTGCCGACGTGCCGACGGCACAAAGCCGCCCGACCCGGGCTCCGCACACACTGCCCGCACCCCCACGGCACGGACTCCACGGCACAAGGCCCGGGCTCCGCACCGCAAGTCCGCACCACGGGCTCACGCGCCCGGGCAGTCACGGTCCCGCCGCTGGGCTACCCGTCCGCCCGGGCCGTCGCCAGGAGCTCCTCCGCGTGGGCACGGGCCGTCTCCGAATCCTCCTGGCCCGCGAGCATCCGAGACAGCTCACGCACCCTGTCCTCGCCCTCCAGGACCGTCACACCGCTTCGCGTGACCGTGCCGTCGTTCGTCTTCTCGACGAGCAGCTGCCGGTCGGCGAACGCCGCCACCTGCGGCAGATGCGTCACGACCACCACCTGCGCCGACTTGGCGAGCTTCGCCAGCCGCCGGCCGATCTCGACCGCCGCCTTGCCGCCGACCCCCGCGTCGACCTCGTCGAAGAGATACGTCGGCACCGGGTCCGTCCCCGCGAAGACGACCTCGACCGCCAGCATCACCCGCGACAGCTCACCACCCGAGGCGCCCTTGGCGATCGGCCGCGGCGGCGCTCCCGGGTGCGGGGCCAGCAGCAGTTCGACCTCGTCGACGCCCGACGGGCCGTACACCACCGCGCGGCCGCCCACCTCGACGCCCGAGGCCTCGTCGGCGGACTCGGTCTGCCTGATGTCGAAGGACACGCGCGCGTGCGGCATCGCGAGCGAGGCCAGCTCCGCGGTGACCGCGTCGGCGAACCGCGCCGCCGCCTCCGTACGCGCGTCGGTCAACGCCTGCGCCAGACCGGACAATTCGCCCCGCAGCGCGTCCCGCTCCACCGCCAGCTCGCCGATCCGGTCGTCGTCGCCGTCCAGCTCGGTGAGCCGGCCCGCGCCCTCCTCCGCCCACGCCAGCACGGCGGCAATGCCCTCACCGGCCCCGCCGTACTTGCGCGTCAGCCCGGTCAGCGCAGCACGCCGTTCCTCCACCGCGGCCAGCCGCAGCGGATCGGCCTCCAGATTGTCCGCGTACCCGGCGAGCTCTCCCGCCACATCACCGAGCAGGATGGAGATCTCGCCCATCCGGTCCGCGAGCCCGGCCAGCGCGGGGTCGTGCGCGCGTACGGCGTCCAGTGCCCGTCCCGCGCCCGCGACCAGCGTCGCCGCGTCGACGCCCTCCGGGTCCTCGGGGTTGCCCGCCAGCGCACCGTGCGCGAGCGCCGCGGCGGACGCCAGCGCCTCGGCGTGGCCCAGCCGCTCCGCCTCCGCCGCGAGTTCCACGTCCTCGGCCGCCCGCGGCTCGACACGCGCGATCTCGTTCAGCCCGAAGCGCAGCAGATCGGCTTCCTGTGCCCGCTCACGGGCGCGCGTGGTCAGCTCCTCCAGCTCTACGGAGACGGCCCGCAGCCGCCGGTAGGCGGCCGCGTACTTGGCGTGCGGCCCGGTGACCGCACCGCCCGCGTAGCGGTCGAGCGCCTCCCGCTGCCGCGCGGGCCGCAGCAGCCCCTGCTGGTCGGTCTGGCCGTGCACGGCGACGAGTTCGTCGGCCAGCTCGCCCAGTACGCCCACCGGCACCGAGCGCCCGCCGAGGTGGGCGCGCGAGCGCCCCTCGGCGGAAACGGTCCGGCTGATCAGCAGTGTGCCGTCCTCGAGCTCGGCCCCGGCCTCCTCGGCCCGTACGGCGGCGGGGCCGTCGGCGGACACACTGATCCGCCCCTCCACCACCGCCGACTTCGCGCCGATCCGCACCAGGGCGGGGTCGGCGCGCCCGCCGAGCAGCAGCCCCAGGCTGGTGACGACCATGGTCTTGCCCGCGCCCGTCTCGCCGGTCACCGCGGTGAAACCGGGTGACAGCTCGACGACCGCGTCGTCGATGACACCGAGCGACCGTATCCGCATCTCCTCCAACACGGACATGACCTTACGAGGTCCGGGGCCCGCTGTGCGACGGGCCCCGGCCTCCGATTCACTCTCCCGGGCAGCGGAGAGTCACCGGAGCCCCTTCGCACACCGCAGCAGTCGGACATAAGGACCCACCGCGACCTGCGTACGCCCCCCGCCCGGCCCGAGCCGTCCCCGCTCACGGAATCGTGCGGCCGGCGCCGGAAGAGCCACCGCGTCAGCCCGGCGGGGCCGCGCACGCGCATCGGCCGGGCGGGGCCGCACGCGCATCGCAAGGCGATGGTTCAGCACGACACCGCCGTCCGCTTCCTCCACGACGTACTCGTGGGAGCCGCGCGGCCCGGTGAAGCGGAACCGGACCACCGGCCGGACGCCCACCCGAAGACCGTGTGGCGCACCGGACCGTGCCCGCCCCTCGCTCCCAATCCGAGCGGCCGGTCGAGCCGCATCCGCAGCCACGTGAGGACGGGGGCATGTTCCGGAACACCTGCTGGTCGTGTTCCAGAACACCTGCTAGTGCGGCGCCCCGCGCCAACCGGACACCGGCAGCGCGAACTTGGCCACCAGACGGTCCGTGAAGGACGCGTGGTGCAGCCGCGCCAGCCGTACGGGAACGGCCCCGCGCCGTACCTCCACCCGTGCGCCCGGCGGCAGTTCGATCGTCCTGCGCCCGTCGCACCACAGCACCCCCTGGGGTGTGTGCTGCTGCACCTCCACAGCGAGGACCGACGTCGGCGAGGTCACCAGCGGCTTGGCGAACAGCGCGTGCGCACCGATCGGCACCATCAGCAGCGCCTCCACCTCCGGCCAGACCACCGGGCCGCCGGCGGAGAAGGCGTACGCGGTCGAGCCGGTCGGCGTCGCGCAGACGATGCCGTCGCAGCCGAAGCCGGTCACCGGCCGCCCGTCGATCTCGAGGACGACCTCGAGCATCCGCTCGGGCGAGACCTTCTGCACGGCCGCCTCGTTCAGCGCCCAGTCCTGGTGCACGACATCGCCGTTGCTGTGCACGACGACATCGATGGTCATGCGCTCCTCGACCTCGTACTCGCATGTGACGACGCGGGCGACGACCTTGTCGAGGTCGTCGCGCTCGGCCTCGGCGAGGAAGCCCACCCGCCCCAGGTTGACGCCGAGCATCGGCACCCCGGAGGCGCGGGCGAATTCGGCGCCGCGCAGCAGCGTCCCGTCCCCGCCGAGGACGATCAGCAGTTCACAGCCGTCGAGTACGTCGGGGGTCGCCTCGCGGACCGTCTCGACGGACGGCGGCAGCGGCAGGTCGGCCGCTTCCGCCTCCAGTACGCGTACGCCGAGGCCATGGCGCAGCAGCCCCTGTACGACGAGTTCGGCACTGCGGATCGCCGCAGGCCTGCCGGTGTGCGCGAGCAGGAAAACGGTCCGTACTGGTGTCTCTGCCGCTGTCGTTGTCAACGAGGTCCCTCCGCCACTGCACGGTCGACGTCCGCCGGGTCGAGCTCGGGCGCTCCGGCCCGGAGCCACAGAAAATACTCGACGTTCCCGGAGGGGCCCGGCAGCGGACTGGCGGTAATGCCCAGCACGCCGAGGCCCAGCTCCCCAGCCTTGCGCGCCACGTTGCGTACCGCGTCCGCACGCAGCTCCTGGCTGCGGACGACCCCGCCACTGCCGAGGCGTTCCTTGCCCACCTCGAACTGCGGCTTGACCATCAGCACCAGATCCGCGCCGGACGCCGTACACCGGACGAGCGCGGGCAGGACGAGCCCGAGCGGAATGAAGGAAAGGTCCCCCACCACCAGGTCCACCGCCTCACCGTCGATCGTCTCCAGCGTCAGCTCGCGCACATTCGTACGGTCCTTGACCGTCACGCGTTCATCGCTCTGAAGAGACCAGGCGAGTTGTCCGTATCCCACATCCACGGCGACGACATGGGCGGCGCCCGCCCGCAGCAGTACATCCGTGAAGCCGCCGGTGGACGCGCCCGCGTCCAGTGCCCGCCGGCCATCGACCTTCAGCCCGAGCGGCACGAAGGCCGCCAGCGCGCCGGCGAGCTTGTGTCCGCCGCGCGAGACGTAGTCGGGGTCGCTTTCGTCGCTGGTGACGACGACAGCGGCGCTGGTCTCGACCTGGGTCGCCGGTTTGGTCGCGGTGTTGCCGCCGACCGTCACCCGCCCCGCGGCGATCAGCTGGCTCGCATGCTCGCGCGAGCGTGCGAGGTTGCGGCGTACCAGCTCGGCGTCGAGACGGCGGCGGGCCACTCCTGCCACGTTCGGTTCAGCTCCTGTTGTCGTACGAGGGTGATGGCGCGGGCTCCTGAGGCGCAGGTGCCGGGCGTGCGTCGAGCGCGGTCAGCGCATCGCGCAGCCCCCGGTGTACATCCTCGTACACCTGGAGGTGTCCGTCCGCCGGGAGGTGGTCCGCGTCGGCCAGCCGCGCCAGCCGCTCGTCGACGTCGGCGTTGCCGGTCGGCACGCGCTGTACGCCGACGGGCGCGGGCGCGGCAGGGTCGTACGCCTGACGGGCAGCCGCCTCGGGCCCCGCCGGCTCCGGGCTCCCGGGCTCCGGGCTCACCGGTTCCACCTGAAACCCCTGCTTATGGATCTCCGGGCCCGGCATCGAGTCGCTCATGCCCAGACGCTACCGCGAAGCGCTGAGGTACCGTCGATCACGATGGCGACGACGGAAGAGTGCCGCAGCGCACTCGACAAACTCTCGGACAACCTGGCACGGGCGAACGGTGATGTACGCAGCGCTGCCGCGCTCGACCGTTCCCTCAGCTGCCACATCAAGGACCTGGACATCACCTTCACCGGCCGCCTCAGGGACGGCCGGATCGACGTGGTCGACACGCTCCAGGGGCCGCCGGCCGACAAGGCCCAGATCCGTCTCGCGATGAGCGGCGACGATCTGGTGGCCATGGTGAACGGCGAGCTGAATTTCGCGAAGGCCTGGGCCTCCGGCCGCGTCAGGCTCGAGGCGGGCTTCCGCGATCTGCTCCGCCTCAGGACACTGCTGTAGCGCTCAGGACACCGCACCGGCGGCCGGGGCACCGCACCGGCGGCCAGGACGGTGTCCGGTGGCCGGGACACCGCACCGGCGCTCAGGACACCACCGCGGCGCTACGCCTCCGGGACGCCGGCACCACCAGCGGCGTCCCGGACTCCGGGTCCTCGATGACCTGGCTCTTCACCCCGAAGACCTGCTCCACCAGCTCGGCGCTGACCACGTCCGCGGGCGCGCCCTCCGCAACGATCCTGCCTTCGCGCAACGCGATGAGGTGTGTGGCGTAACGGGCGGCCTGGTTGAGGTCGTGCAGTACGGCGACGAGCGTCCGCCCCTGCGTCTCGTGCAGTTCCGCGCACAGGTCGAGCACCTCGAGCTGGTGCTGGATGTCGAGGAACGTCGTGGGCTCGTCGAGCAGCAGCAGCGGTGTCTGCTGGGCCAGCGCCATCGCGATCCATACGCGCTGCCGCTGTCCACCGGACAATTCATCGACATAGCGCTCTGCCAGTTCGCCGACTCCGGTCGCGGCCATCGACTCCTCGACAATCCGCTCGTCCTCCGGCGACCACTGGCGCAGCAGTCCCTGGTGCGGATAGCGGCCGCGCGCGACAAGGTCGGCGACCGTGATCCCGTCCGGTGCGATCGGCGACTGCGGCAGCAGGCCCAGCGTCCTGGCGACCTTCTTGGCCGGCAGCGAGTGGATGGTCTGTCCGTCGAGCAGGACCCGGCCCTCTGACGGCTTCAGCATCCGGGACAGGGCACGCAGCAGTGTCGACTTACCGCAGGCGTTCGGGCCGACGATCACCGTGAAGGAGTTGTCGGGGATCTCCACCGAGAGATTCTCGGCAATGACCCGCTGGTCGTAGCCGAGGGTGACCGATTCCGCGGTGAGGCGCTGCATTGTCGTCACACTCCTGGATTCCGATGGTTCGTCTGCCACGGGCTTCACGGGACTCATATGCGTCCTGCCCTGCGTTCGGTGAACAGCAGCCAGAGCAGATAGCAGCCGCCGAGCACCCCGGTCACCACACCGACCGGCAGCTGCCGTTCGCCGAAGGCGTTGGTGGCGATCCAGTCGGCGACCAGCAGCAGCGCGGCCCCCATCACCGCGGCGGCGGCCAGGTTCGGTCCCGGCGAGCGGGTCAGCCGGCGGGCGAGCTGCGGTGCGCTCAGGGCGACGAAGGCGATCGGTCCCGCCGCCGCGGTCGCCACCGAGATGAGCAGGACGCCGGCGCTCATCAGCACCAGACGGGTGCGTTCGACCGGCGCGCCCAGCGCGTACGCCGCGTCGTCGCCCATCTCCAGCATCCGCAGCGGCCGCCCGTAGCCGGACACCAGTGGCACAAGGACGGCGCACACGCCCAGCAGTGGCCAGACCTGCGCCCAGTCGCGGCCGTCGAGCGAGCCGGTCATCCACAGCGTGGCCCGGGTGGCGTCGACCAGGCTGGCCTTGGTGAGCAGATAATGGATCACGGCGGTGAGCATGGCGGCGATACCGATACCGACGAGGACCAGCCGGTAGCCGTGCACCCCGCGCTTCCAGGCCAGTACATAGACGCCGACGCCGGTCGCCACTCCGCCGACGATGGCGCCGCCCGCCACCGCGACGGCCCCGCCGTGGAAGAGCACGATGACGCCGAGCGCGCCGACGGTCGCGCCCTGCCCGAAGCCGATGACGTCCGGACTGCCCAGCGGGTTGCGGGAGATGGACTGGAAGATCGCACCGCTGAGGGCGAGCGAGGCACCGACGAGCACCGCGACCAGCACCCGCGGCAGCCGCAGATCCCGAACGATGAACTCCTGTGCCGGCGTGCCGTTCCCGAGCAGCGTGGCGATCACATCGCCGGATGAGATCGGGAAGTCGCCGCTGCCGATGAGTACGACTGCGGTGGCAGCGGTGGCGGCGGAGAGCAGCAGCACGACGACGGCCGCTCGGGGATCGACCCGGACGGAGAGCCCGCCGGGGGTGCGTATCGCTTTCACTGGGATTTCCCTCGCATGACGTTCCGGGCAGGCCGTCGGAACTGTCTGTCCTGCCGGGGGTCCGTGGGTTGTCCCCCGGGAGGACACAGCACGGCCTTCACAGCTGGGCCATCCTCTTGCGGCGTACGAGATGGATGAAGA
Organism: Streptomyces sp. NPDC002926; assembly: GCF_053591755.1. Taxonomy (NCBI): domain Bacteria; kingdom Bacillati; phylum Actinomycetota; class Actinomycetes; order Kitasatosporales; family Streptomycetaceae; genus Streptomyces; species Streptomyces sp. NPDC002926. Next base: position 6,107 of record NZ_JBSFUK010000042.1, on the reverse strand, counting down.
CGGGCCCGCCGATCAGCGCGGTGACGATGCCGACCTGCAGCTCGGCGGGGCGGGTGACGACCCGGCCGACGACATCGGCCCCCAGCAGCAGGACGGGCGAGAGGACCGTCGCGTACGGCAGGATCCACCGCATGTCCGGTCCTGTGATGGCGCGGACGAGGTGCGGGATCATCAGTCCGATGAAGATGATCGGCCCGCAGGCGGCGGTCGCCGCTCCACACAGCAGAGTGACGGCGAGCATCGAGAAGATGCGGGTGCGATGGAGATGCGCGCCCAGCGCGCGGGCCGTGTCGTCGCCCATCTCCATCGCGTTCAGTGGCCGGGCGAGCAGCAGCGCGAGCACCACGCCGATGCCGATGAAAGGCGCCACCTTGCCGATGGTCCCCATATCGGCCGACGCCAGTGAGCCGACCGTCCAGAAGCGGAGCCGGTCGAGCGAGGCGGCGTCCAGCAGTTGTACGGCGTTGATGTAGCCGAAGAGCGCGGCGCTGACGGCGGTTCCGGCGAGCGCGAGGCGGACCGGTGTAGCGCCGCGGCTGCCGCCGAGGATGTACACGAGCGCGGAGACCACGCCCGCACCCAGGAACGCGAACCACACATAGCCGGTGAGCGAGGTGACACCGAAGAAGCTGATGGCGGAGACGACGGCGGCCGAGGCGCCGGCGTTCACGCCCAACAGACCCGGTTCCGCGAGCGGGTTGCGGGTCAGCGCCTGCATCACCGCGCCGGCGAGTCCGAGAGCCGCGCCGACGATCAGGCCGAGCAGAGTCCGCGGTACCCGCACATCGTGGACGATCACGTCGTTGCCGGCGCCCGAGTCGTGGAACAGACCGTGCCAGACGTCGGACAGCGGCATCGACTTGGCACCCGTCGCGATGCTCGCGACGCAGACCAGCAGCAGGATGCCGACGGACAGGAGCAACCCGGCGGCGCGCAGCCCGTCGCGCTTGCGGGATGCGGGGGCGGATTGCGGCTCGGCGCTCTGCTTGGGAAGACTGTCGACCAACACGAGGTTAGGTTAGCCTACCCTCTCATCACCTCTCCGTGAGGGAGGGCCGATTCTCGGTGAGGGAGGCCGCGATCCATGAACCGCGTCGGCCTGCGGACACCCCCCGGCCGGCAGACACCCCGCCCGCGGGCCGCCCCTACAGACCGAGCCGGGACAGCGCCTTGCCCGCATCCAGCTCGCACACACCGTCGCCGGCCTCGGTCCAGGCCGCGGCGCACAGCGCCCGCAGGCCGTCCAACGGCTCACCGTCCCCGTCGAGCGCCAGTTCGTCCTCCCGTGCGCACGCGGTCCACCCACCGCATGTGAACCCGCCCTCCGCCTCGGCGACTTCGGGCTGCCCGGTCAGCATCCCGCGCAGGTCGGCGTCCACATAGGTCGGCCGGTGCTCGGGCCGCGCGGCCAGCAGCTGCGCGCCGTCGGTCACCCCGGTCAGTACGAGCAGCGAGTCCACACCGCCGTTGAACGCGCCCTCGATGTCCGTGTCCAGCCGGTCCCCGACCACGAGCGGCTTGCGCGCACCCGTCCGCAGGATCGTCTCCTTGTGCATCGGCGGCAGCGGCTTGCCCGCCACTTGCGGCTCCGCGCCCGTCGCGATCCGTACGACCTCCACGGCCGCGCCATTGCCCGGCGCGATCCCGCGGGCACTCGGAATCGTCAGATCCGTGTTGGAAGCGAACCACGGCACTCCGCGCGCGATCGCGTAACAGGCCTCGGCGAACCGCCCCCAGGCCAGGTCCGGACCCCCGTACCCCTGCACCACCGCCACCGGATCGTCGTCGGCGGACTCCACGGGCTCGAGCCCGCGCTCGCGCAGCGCGACCCGCAGCCCCTCCCCGCCGACCACCAGCACCCGGGACCCGCCCGGCACCTGCTCGGAGATCAACCGGGCAACCGCCTGCGCGGAATTGATGACATCCGCCGCGTCGGTGGGCACGCCCAGCTCGGTGATGTGCGCGGCCACGGCCTCGGGCGGCCGCAGCGCATTGTTGGTCACATACGCGAGATGCATCCCGCCGTCCCGCGCCGTCAGCAGCGAATCCACGGCTTGCGCGATCGCCTCACCGCCCGCGTACACCACCCCGTCGAGGTCGAGCAGCGCCGTGTCGTATGCCTCGCTCAGCGCCGTAGCGCTGCCGCTCGGCCGGGTCCTGCTCTGCTGACTCATTCGTTTCCGCCCCTCGCTCGGTGTCGCTCCCCCGATCATCGCTCATGCGCGCAACCCGCATACGATGCACAAATGAACAACGAAGGTCCCGCGGCCAATGGCGGTCTGCACCTGATCCCGTTCCGTGGACTGCGCTATGTCCCCGAGCGGGTCGGCAGCCTCGCCGCCGTGACCTCGCCGCCGTACGACGTTGTCGTCAGGCCCGACGGTCTGCTCCATCTGGAGTCGGCGGATCCGTACAACATCGTCCGGCTGATCCTCCCGCAGGCGAACACTGCCGGCGCCCGCAACCAGCAGGCCGCCGAGACCCTTGACCGCTGGCTCTCCGAGGGCGTCCTGGCCCCGGACCCCGAGCCCGCGTTCTACGTGTACGAGCAGCGCAAGGGCGACATCCTCCAGCGCGGCGTCATCGGGGCACTCGCTCTGTCCGAACCGTCCGAGGGTGTCGTCCTGCCGCACGAGGACGTGATGCCGGACGTCGTCGCGGACCGCGCGGCTCTGATGCGTACGACCGCCGCCAATCTGGAACCGCTGCTGTTCACCTACCGCAGCACGGGCAGTGGGACCGGCGCGACCGCCGTCATCGACCGCACCATCCTGCGCACCCCGCTACTGGCCACCACCACGGAGGACGGCTTCAGCCACCGGCTGTGGTCCGTGACGGACCCCGACGACCTGGCCGAGGTCCGGACCGACCTCTCCGACCACCAGGCGTTGATCGCCGACGGCCACCACCGCTGGGCGACCTATCTCCGGCTGCGCGCCGAACACCCTTCCTCGAGCCCCTGGAACTACGGCCTGGTTCTGCTGATCGACACGGCCCGCTATCCCCTCAGGGTGCGCGCGATCCACCGCCTGTTGCACCGCCTCCCGGTCTCCGAGGCGCTGGCGGCACTGACCGGCTCTTTTCGCATCAAACACCTCGACGGCCCGCTGACGCACGCGCTCGAGACTCTCGCGGACGCGGCCGCCGGGGGCAACGCCTTCCTCCTCGCGGGCGACGGCAGATTCCACCTCGTCGACCGCCCGGACGCCGAGCTGCTGTCCCGTACGGTCCGGCGCGACCGCCCGGAGGCCTGGCGCACACTCGATGCCACGGTCCTCCACTCCACGCTGCTGGACCACATCTGGCGGATCCCGGACACCCCGGAGCACATCGCCTACATCCATGACACGGAGGCGGCCGTCGAGCAGGCGGAACGCACGGGCGGCACCGCGGTGCTGATGCATCCGGTACGGGAAGAGGTCGTGCGGGATCTCGCTCGTGAGGGCGTCACGATGCCTCGCAAGTCCACGTCGTTCGGCCCGAAGCCGGCGACGGGCCTGGTCCTCAGAAGTCTCGCACTGGACTGACGGTCCAGAGCTGACGACGAGACAGACAGATCAAGACACAGACATACGAAAGGGCGGCACCCATGCCGGGTGCCGCCCATTCGTCTCCGCGTACTTACCTACTAGGCCTTGTCACCGTCGGCGTCGGCCTCGTCGGTGACCTCGGCCTCGTCCGTGGCGTCGGCCTCGTCCGTGGCGTCGGCCTCGTCGGTGACCTCGGCCTCGTCCGTGGCGTCAGCCTCGTCCGTGGCCGCCGCCGGCTCCGGGGACGCCTCGGGCGTCTCGTCGTCGCCCATGGCGTCGACGAACTCCACACCGTCCATCTCCGCGAGCCGGTCCGAGGCATCGGTCGACCCGTCCTTGTCGGCCTCGAGCGCCTTAGCGAACCACTCACGCGCCTCGCCGTCGCGCCCGGCGGCCAGCAGCGCGTCGGCGTACGCGTAACGCAGCCGCGGGGTCCAGGGCTGCACGGAGTTGGACGCCAGCTCGGGACTCTGCAGGGTCACGATGGCGGCGTCGATCTGCCCCATGTCCCTGCGCGCTCCGGCCGCGACCAGCCGCATTTCGACCTGGCCGGCCTTGTCGAGCTTCTGCACCTCGGGCTCACCGGCCATCGCCATCGCACGCTCGGGCCGTCCGAGCCCTCGCTCGCAGTCCGCCATGACGGGCCACAGCTCGACGCTCCCGGTCATCCGCTTGGCCGCCCGGAACTCGGCAAGTGCTTCCGAGTACTTCTGCGTCGCGTACGCGGCGAAGCCCGCGGCCTCGCGCACGGCAGCCACACGAGAAGCCAGCCGCAGCGCCACCTTGGAGTAGGCGTACGCCTGCTCGGGGTCCTCGTCGATCAGATTGGCGACCATGACGAGGTTCTTGGCCACGTCCTCGGCGAGACCCTTCGGCAGGCTCTGGAGCTCCTGCCGCACGTCCTTGTCGATCTCGTCGCCCGTGACGTCCTCGGGAATCGGCAGCCGCTTGATCGGCTCCCGGTCACCGCGGTCGCGGTCGTCGCGCCGCTCGTAGCCACCACGGTCGTCGCGGGACCCGCGGTACCCACCGCGCTCGTCGTCGCGACGGGGGCCGCTCGGCCGGTCGTCACGACGCCCGTAGCCACCACCACTGCTGGGACGGCCACCACGGTCATCATCACGACGCGGCCCACTCGGCCGGTCGTCACGACGGCCATAGCCACCACCGCTGCTGGGACGGCCACCACGGTCGTCATCACGACGCGGCCCGCTCGGCCGGTCGTCACGACGGCCATAGCCACCGCCGCCGCCACCGGAACGGTCATCGCGACGGAAGCCACCGCCACCGCCACTGCTGCTGCCACCACTGCCACTGGGGCGCGACCCATAGCCGCCGCCACCGCTGGGACGACCACCGCTGCTGGGACGGCCACCACGGTCGTCATCACGACGCGGCCCGCTCGGCCGGTCATCACGACGCCCGTAGCCACCACCACCGCTGGGACGACCACCACGATCGTCATCACGGCGCGGCCCACTCGGCCGGTCGCGGTCATCGCGACGGAAACCGCCCGGACGGTCATCACGACGCTCGTCGCGTCGGTCGTCACGACGGAAGCCACCGCCGCCACCGCGCTCGTCGTCGCGACGGGGGCCGCTCGGCCGGTCGTCACGACGCCCGTAGCCACCACCACTGCTGGGACGGCCACCACGGTCATCATCACGACGCGGGCCACTGGGCCGGTCGTCACGACGCCCGTAGCCACCACCACTGCTGGGACGGCCACCACGGTCATCATCACGACGCGGCCCGCTCGGCCGGTCATCACGACGCCCGTAGCCACCGCCGCCGCCACCAGAACGGTCATCGCGACGGAAGCCACCGCCACCGCCACTGCTGCTGCCACCACTGCCACTGGGGCGCGACCCATAGCCGCCGCCACCGCTGGGACGACCACCGCTGCTGGGACGGCCGCCACGATCGTCGTCACGACGCGGCCCGCTCGGCCGGTCGTCACGACGCCCGTAGCCACCACCACTGCTGGGACGGCCACCACGGTCGTCGTCACGGCGCGGCCCACTCGGCCGGTCATCACGACGGCCGTAGCCACCGCCGCCGCCACCAGAACGGTCATCGCGACGGAAGCCACCGCCACTGCTGCTGCCACCACTGCCACTGGGGCGCGACCCGTAACCACCACCACCGCTGGGACGACCACCACCAGTGGGACGGCCGCCACGGTCGTCATCACGACGCGGACCACGGTAGCCACCACGGTCATCGTCACGGCGCGGCCCACGATCCCGGTCGTCACGGCCGCCGCGGAAGCCGCCCCGGTCGCCACCGTCCCTACGCGGCTCGCGCTCCGGACGGTCGTCGGGAGAGTTGGTGGACATCGACGTGACTCCTGTCTTCGGGTACTGCAGTCATTCTCGCGCAGCCGGCCATCGGACGCGCTTCGAAAAATAGGCAAAACAAAAAGGACCCGTAGCCCAGCGTGAACGCTGGACCACGGGTCCTTGAAAGATTGTTCGGCGGCGTCCTACTCTCCCACAGGGTCCCCCCTGCAGTACCATCGGCGCTGAAAGGCTTAGCTTCCGGGTTCGGAATGTAACCGGGCGTTTCCCTAACGCT
>NZ_JBSFUK010000041.1:0-38516 GCF_053591755.1 Streptomyces sp. NPDC002926 | reverse complement strand
CCACGGACTGCGGCGGCTGCCGCGCCGGAGGCCGCCGCGTGAGCGCGCGGCGGCACGAGCCCACCGCCGTCGCCGGCCGTGCGTCCCGCGACCGGATCGGCCGGGCCCTCCTGCTCTCCTTCCTCCTCGCCGTCGGCTGCGATCTGGCCTTCCTCGTCCTCGGCCCGGACATCGGGCACCAGGTCGCCAAGCCCCTCCTCATGCCGCTGCTGGCGGCATACGCCATCACCCGCGGTGCGCCCCGGACGCTCGTCGCCGCGCTGCTCTTCGGCTGGGGCGGCGATGTCTTCCTGCTCGGCGACGCGGACTGGGCCTTCCTCGTCGGCATGGGGTCATTCGCTGCCGGACACGTCTGCTACCTGGTCCTCTTCGGACGTACGCGTACCTCCAGGCCGCTCGCGGCGGTCTTCGGCACCGCTCTCGTCGCCACCGTCGCGCAACTGTGGCCCGATCTCCCTGCCGCCCTGCGCATCCCGGTCGCCGGTTACTCGCTGCTGCTCACCGCCATGGCCTACCGCTCCAGCGGACTCGGCCCGGTCGCCGGCGCGGGCGGGGCGCTCTTTCTGTTCTCCGACACGCTGATCGCCACCGGTGTCGCCGAGTGGCCGCAGCCGCCGGCGCCCGACTTCTGGATCATGCTCACCTACTGCGCGGCGCAGCTGCTGCTGGCCACCGGCGTGCTGCTGCGGGTTCCACAGGCGTACCGTGAGAGTCCTGTATTCGTATGACACTCATCTGATCAGCAAGGAATTGCCGCATGCGCGCCACCGTCATCCACGCCCCGCACGACATCCGCGTGGAGGAGGTGCCCGATCCGGTGATCCAGCAGCCCACCGACGTGGTCCTGCGTGTCCTGCGCGCCTGCATCTGCGGCAGTGACCTGTGGGCGTACCGCGGTGAGTCCGCGCGCCTGCCGGGGCAGCGCATCGGGCACGAGTTCCTCGGCGTGGTCGAGGAGGCCGGTTCCGCGGTCAGCGGCTTCACGCCCGGCGACCTCGTCGTCGCCCCGTTCGTCTGGTCCGACGGCACCTGTGACTTCTGCGGCGAGGGCCTGCACACGTCCTGCCCGCAGGGCGGCTTCTGGGGCTCGGTCGGCTCCGACGGCGGGCAGGGCGAGGCCGTGCGCGTGCCCTTCGCCGAGGGCACCCTGGTCAAACTCCCGGCCGAAGCCGCCTCCGACGACCGGCTGCTGACCGCGCTGCTCGCGCTCTCCGACGTCATGGGCACCGGACACCACGCCGCCGTCGGCGCCGGGGTGCGGGCCGGCTCCACGGTCGCGGTCGTCGGCGACGGCGCGGTCGGGCTGTGCGGCGTGCTGGCCGCCAAGCGGCTCGGCGCCGAGCGGATCATCGCCCTCGGCCGCCACCAGGTGCGTACCGACATCGCGAAGATCTTCGGCGCCACCGATGTCGTCGCGGAGCGCGGCGAAGCGGCCGTCGCGGCCGTCCGCGAGCTGACCGGCGGTCAGGGCGCGCACGCCGTGATCGAGGCCGTCGGCACCGAGCAGTCGATGCGTACGGCTGCCGGGATCACCCGCGACGGCGGCGCGATCGGCTACGTGGGCGTGCCCCACGGCAGCGGTACCGGCCTGGACCTCGGCGTGATGTTCGACCGGAACATCGCCCTGCGCGGGGGCGTCGCGCCCGTCCGCGCCTACATCCCCGAGCTGCTGCCCGACATTCTGGACGGCACGATCGACCCGTCACCCGTCTTCGACCTGTCGGTCGGCCTCGACGGCGTTCCGGCCGGCTACAAGGCGATGGACGAGCGCACCGCGCTCAAGGTCATCATCAAGCCGTGACCGGGGCCTGACCCGGACCGCCGGACCGCCGGATCAGGCCGCCGCGCTCTCCGCGGCCGTGGCCCGCGGCTCGGGGACGCGGCGCGGCCTGATCTCGCGCGGCAGCTCGGAGTGCTCGTCGCGGCGCGGGGCCCAGCCCCTGCGCCACAGGCGTCCGAAGGACGTGACCGGCGCCCACGGCGCGGTACTTGCGCGGCGGCGTCCCACAGGTCGACGGCGGCCCGGCGTTGTTCTCGCCGTTGCGGCGCGGTGCCCCGCGCGTCCGGTCCGCCACCGCCTGCTCCGCGCGCCGAAGGTGGAAGACCGCGTCGCCCTCGTGCCGGAGCCCGGGCCACGGCAGAACCAGCGGCCGGGCCCGCGGCTCAGCGCCACCCGGGCGGGTCGGCCCCCCAGAAGCCGGGTGGGCGCGACCAGTTGGTGGGGCCGCCGGCGAAGGAGACCGGCGCCACAGCGTGCCGCAGCCGGCCCATGGGGCTGTCCGTCTCCGTGAGCCACCGTTCGGGGTCGTACACACCGCCGTCCTCGGCCTCCTCGGCCGGATCCTTCCTGAGCCGGTTCGTCAGCCAGGCAGCCGTCTGGGTGAGGGAGAGCCGGACCAGCCTGGCCCTGCCCTCGTCGTGCTGTTCGGTGAGCGCGCGCAGCACGCCGGCCGCCAGCAGGTATCCGGTGCCGTGGTCCAGCGCCTGGGCGGGCAGCGCGCCGGGCTGTCCCTGATCGCCCTCGATCGCCGCGATACCGGTCGCCACCTGCACCAGACTGTCGAAGCCGCGCCGTTCGGCCCACGGCCCGTACCGGCCCCACGCGGAGAGCTGCGCGATCACCAGCCCCGGGTTGCGTGCGGCGAGCGCTGCGGGTGCCATTCCGCGGAACCGGTCCAGTGCACCGGGACGGTAGCCCAGCACCACCACATCGGCGCTCTCCAGCAGTTCCTCGAAGATCCGCCGGTCGCGAACCCTGTCGCCCAGGTCCAGCAGGGTCGAACGCTTCCCCATCCCCGTGTCGTTGTGCGCCTCCTGGCTCTCCGGCAGGCGGGGGGAGTCGATCCGCAGCACATCCGCGCCGAGCAGCGCGAGAGTGCGGGTGGCGATCGGTCCGGCGAGTACCCGGGTGAGATCCAGGACCCGTAGCCCGGCGGCCGGAAGCAGAGTCCCGCCCGTCAACTCCGGCAGGATGCGCGGTGGTTGCTCGTCGCGCTCATGGACCGGCGCGAGGGTCAGCAGCGGGTGCGCGGCGGCCCGCGATCCCTGGTCGTGCGCCGCCCACTCTTCGGGCGTACGGGCGGCGACGGCGAGACCGCCGGCCGCGTACACGGTCTCCTCGACCTCCAGGGCCCGGCGCCCCCCGATTCCCGCGGCGACGGCCTCCACATCCGCGTCGCCGGGCAGCCCGAGTGCGGACAGCAGCCGGGCCCGGTGATGCGGGTAGTTGGCGTGCGTACGGACCCAGCCGTCCTCCGCCCGCCAGAAGCGGGACAGCGGGGCGAAGGTCGTAGGCGCCACGCTGTCGACCCGTACCAGCCGGTCGCTGTGGAACGCTGCGGTCACCGCCCCGTCGTCGACCCGGACGGCCGGGACCGGACCACCGGTGCGGCGCGCGGCGAGTTCGGCGGCGGCCAGTGCGCAGACCGCCACGCAGGAGCGGGCCAGCTCCATGACGGGCAGCCGGGCGGGCAGTCCGCCCGTGCCTTCGTAGCTGACGCGGCCGAGGAGCGCGGGATCGCCGCCGAGCGCCGCCCACGCGTGTGCCGTGCCGCTCGAAGACCTGTCGCCCGAAGACGTACCGCTCATGGATGTGTGAGCCATGCACGCACTATGGCACCGAGTGCCACCCGAGTGCCATGGAAACCCGCGGCCACGCGAAGGGGCCGGACGCGGAACTCCGCGTCCGGCCCCCGGGAAGCACCGTTACCGGCGAACCGCGTCCAGGGCGTCGGCGACACCCGTTCCGTAGAAGCTGTTGTCGCGCCTGCCGCCCTCGCACACCGCGTCGACCGTGCCGTCGCCGTTGATGTCGTACGGGTTGGTGCAGGCCGTGTCGTCGGCCTGCGCGTAGAGCAGCGCCTTCACCTGCGCCGCCGAAGCGTGCGGGTGGGTCGACTTGATCAGTGCGACCACGCCCGCGACATGCGGCGAGGCCATCGACGTACCGGCCTTGTAGCCGTACTTGCCGCCCGGCAGCGTGGACAGGATCCGGCCGTCGACGGCCGGCGCGTCCGGCTTCTGGAAGACGGTCGAGTCACCGCCCGGGGCGGAGATGTCGATGACGCCGAGACCGTAGTTGGAGTACGAGGACTTCAGGTTCTTCGCACCCAGCGCGGAGACGGTGACGACCCCGGGAATCTGGGTGGGAATGTCCAGGCACTCACGGGGGTTGATGACCCGCTCGACGGGGGTGGTGTCGTTCGGGCTCGTCGTGTCCGTGATCTCGTCGGCGGCCAGGTCCATCCTGGAGTTGCCGGCCGCGGCGACATTCACCGTGCCCTTGCGCTCCGCGTACCGGATGGCCCGGGCGTGAGCCTCGACGAGAGCGCCCTGGTCGGGGTCGTTCTTGCAGTTGAACAGCCACGGGTCGGTGTAGTAGCTGTTGTTGGTCACATCGACGCCGTGCTCGGCGGCCCAGACGAAGCCGCAGACGACCGCTTCGGTGTAGAAGAAGCCGTCCGTGGTCGCCACCTTGATGCCGGCGACCCTGACGCCCGGTGCGACACCGGTGACGCCGATACCGTTCTTGGCCGCGGCGATCGTGCCCGCGACATGCGTGCCGTGGTCGCTCTCGTTGGCGGCCGGCCGCCAGGAGCCGGGCGTGGTGTCCGGCTTGCCGCTCACGCAGTTGGCCGACGCGCCGGCGTTGAAGTTGGGCGCGAGGTCGGGGTGCGTGTCGTCGACACCCGTGTCGATGACCGCGACCGTGACCTTCTTGCTGCCCAGCGTCTTCTGGTGTGCCTTGTCCGCCTTGATGGCGGGCAGGTCCCACTGGAGCGGCTCGAGCGGGTCCTGCCCCGTCGTGGCCTGCGCTGCCGCGGTCTTCGCCTCCTGGGCGGTCAGCGGGCGCTCGGAGTCGATCGCCGTGTCACTCGCGGGGGCGATCGGCGCCGTGCGCGTCGCGCCGGCCGATGCGACCCCGCGGACCGTACGGATCGTCTTGGCGAAGTCCGGGTTCTGCGAGTGAACGACGATGACGCCTATCTGGTCGTAGGCGATCACCACCGAGCCGCCGGCCTTGGCTATCGCCTTCTTGACCGACTTGGCGGTGCCGTGGCCGCCCTTGACGTTCACGACGTACGACAGCTTCGGGCCGTCGGTCACCACCGCGGCGGGAACCTCGTCCGCGGGAGCGGCCGAGGCTGCTCCCGCCGGAAGGAAGCCGAGCGAGGCGGTGAGCGCCAGACCTGCAGGCAGGGCGAGTGCGCGCCGCCGTCTGGATCCCAGATGAGCCATGGGTTCTCCACATCATCCGTGAAAACCGCCCAGGCATACGCGAATGGGCGGGTACATGACCAGTGAAGCTATCGCTGATCATGCGGACCCATCAATGAGTTCGAAAAGAAACCAGGAAGAAGCCCGGAAGAAAGTGGCCGGAGTTGAACCGGTTCGCAGCGCTCTCCGTGCCGTTGTCAGGGGATGGAGCACCATCCAACCGTCCCCGACCGTGAGGTTTTGCTGTGACCGTCCCCAAGTCCTTCCCCACCGCACCCGCGTCGCGAGGAGATTCCGTGGCTACCGATGCACTGCCGCCCCCGGGCGGTACGGACACCAGCCCCGCTCAGCCCACGACAGAGTCGTTCGTCGAGGTGCAGGAGAGTGCGGAATTCGGCGAACTGCGCCGCACATACCGCTCCTTCGCCTTCCCCCTGACCGTCGCCTTCATCGCCTGGTATCTGCTGTACGTCCTGCTGTCCAACTACGCCGGCGGCTTCATGGGCACGAAGCTCTTCGGCAACATCAACGTCGCCCTCGTCTTCGGACTCGCCCAGTTCGCCACCACCTTCCTCATCGCCTGGCTCTACTCGCGTCACGCTGCCGCGAACCTCGACCCGAAGGCCGACGCGATCAAGTCCCGTATGGAGGCCGACGCATGAGCGCCGCGTACGCCGCGAATCCCACGGTCCGGCTCGCCGCCGAAGGGGCGAGCGAGCACCGGCCGCTGATCATCACGCTTTTCGCGTGTTTCGTCGTCGCGACCCTCGTCATCACGGTGTGGGCCGGCCGGCAGACCAAGAACGCCGCCGACTTCTATGCCGGCGGCCGTCAGTTCACCGGATTCCAGAACGGCCTCGCCGTCTCCGGCGACTACATGTCCGCCGCGTCCTTCCTCGGTATCGCCGGCGCCATCGCGCTCTTCGGCTACGACGGCTTCCTGTACTCGATCGGCTTCCTGGTCGCCTGGCTGGTCGCGCTGCTGCTGGTCGCCGAACCGCTGCGCAACTCCGGCCGCTACACGATGGGCGACGTCCTCGCCTACCGGATGCGCCAGCGCCCTGTCCGTACCGCCGCCGGCACCTCCACCATCGTCGTCTCGATCTTCTATCTGCTGGCGCAGATGGCGGGCGCGGGCGTGCTGGTCTCGCTGCTGCTCGGCATCACCAGCGACGCGGGCAAGATCGCTATCGTCGCGCTGGTCGGCGTTCTGATGATCGTGTACGTGACCATCGGCGGGATGAAGGGCACCACCTGGGTGCAGATGGTCAAGGCCGTCCTGCTCATCGCGGGCACCGTGCTCATCACCTTCCTGATCCTGCTGAAGTTCAACTTCAACCTCTCGGACCTGCTCGGCTCCGCGGCGAAGAACAGCGGCAAGGGATCGGCGTTCCTGGAGCCCGGTCTCAAGTACGGCGCCACCAGCATCTCGAAGCTGGACTTCATCTCGCTCGGCATCGCGCTGGTCCTCGGCACCGCGGGCCTGCCGCACATCCTGATCCGGTTCTACACAGTGCCGACCGCCAAGGCTGCCCGCAAGTCCGTGAACTGGGCCATCGGCATCATCGGTGCCTTCTACCTGATGACGATCGTGCTCGGCTTCGGCGCGGCCGCGCTGCTCAAGCCCGGCGACATCATCGCCTCGAACAAGGCGGGCAATACCGCGGCCCCCCTGGCGGCGCTGGAGATCGGCGGCGGATCGGGCTCCACCGGAGGCTCGATTCTGCTGGCGGTCATCTCTGCGGTCGCCTTCGCCACCATCCTCGCGGTGGTCGCGGGCCTCACCCTGGCGTCCTCGTCGTCGTTCGCGCACGACATCTACGCGAACGTCATCCGCAAGGGCCGGGCCACCGAGAAGGAAGAGGTCCGCGCCGCCCGCTGGGCGACGGTCGCCATCGGCATCGTCTCCATCGCGCTCGGGGCGCTCGCCCGTGATCTGAACGTCGCCGGCCTGGTGGCCCTCGCCTTCGCGGTCGCCGCGTCGGCGAATCTCCCGACGATCCTCTACAGCCTGTTCTGGAAGAGGTTCACCACGAAGGGCGCCCTGTGGTCCATCTACGGCGGCCTGACCGCGTCGGTGGTACTGGTGCTCTTCTCACCGGTCGTCTCCGGCAAGCCCACCTCGATGTTCAAGGAAGCGGACTTCTACTGGTTCCCGCTGGAGAACCCGGGCATCGTCTCGATCCCGCTGGGCTTCCTGCTCGGCTGGCTCGGCTCCCTCCTGTCGAAGGAAGAGCCCGACAAGGGCAAGTACGCGGAGCTCGAGGTCAAGTCCCTCACCGGGATCGGAGCACACTGACCCGAGAGCTTGGTACCGAGTGCCCGGCACGGCCGCGTCGTAGGGTCCTACGACGCGGCCGTGCCGCTCCTCGTGACAATCGGGCCCCGGAGTTGTCGGAGCGCTGGCGTAGTCTCGGAGTCAATAAGATCCGTCAAGCGGGGAGGGGGCCCACAGTGCTCATCGACACATTTGGCCGTGTGGCCACTGACCTGCGGGTTTCACTGACCGACCGGTGCAATCTGCGGTGTACGTACTGCATGCCGGAAGAGGGTCTGCAGTGGCTCGCCAAGCCGGATCTGCTCACTGACGACGAGATCGTCCGGCTGATCCGTATCGCCGTCACCGATCTCGGGATCACCGAGGTCCGCTTCACCGGCGGGGAGCCGCTGCTGCGCCCCGGCCTGGTCGGCATAGTCGAGCGGTGCGCCGCTCTCGAGCCCCGGCCCAAGATGTCACTGACCACCAATGGCATCGGACTCAAGCGCACGGCGGCCGCGCTCAAGGCCGCCGGTCTCGACCGGGTCAATGTCTCGCTCGACACCCTGCGGCCCGACGTCTTCAAGACGCTCACCCGCCGCGACCGCCACCGCGATGTGCTGGACGGCCTGGAGGCGGCCCGCGCCGCCGGCCTCACTCCCGTCAAGGTCAACACGGTCCTGATGCCGGGTCTCAACGACGACGAAGCCCCCGAGCTGCTCGCCTGGGCCGTGGCGAACGACTACGAGCTGCGCTTCATCGAGCAGATGCCGCTCGACGCGCAGCACGGCTGGAAGCGCGACGGCATGATCACCGCAGGGGACATCCTGGAGTCTTTGCGTACGCGCTTCACGCTGACCGCGGAGGGCGACGAGGAGCGCGGCTCCGCGCCCGCCGAGCGCTGGACGGTGGACGGTGGACCGCACCGGGTCGGCGTCATCGCCTCCGTCACCCGCCCGTTCTGCCAGGCCTGCGACCGCACCCGCCTCACCGCGGACGGACAGGTGCGGACCTGCCTGTTCGCCCGCGAGGAGACGGACCTGCGCGCCGCGCTCCGCTCGGACGCACCCGACGAGGAGGTCGCGCGTCTCTGGAAGCTGGCGATGTGGGGCAAGAAGGCGGGATCAGGCCTTGACGACCCGTCGTTCCTGCAGCCCGACCGGCCGATGTCAGCGATCGGCGGCTGAGCCGGCGGAGCCGCGTTGCCACTCCTCGAGCGTCACCACATCCTTGAGAAAGCCACGCAGGCCAAGGAAGTGGGAGAGATGCTCACGGTGCTCGTCGCAGGCGAGCCAGGTCTTGCGGCGCTCGGGAGTGTGCAGCTTCGGGTTGTTCCACGCCAGCACCCAGACGGCGTCGGTGCGGCAGCCCTTGGCGGAGCAGATCGGGGTTTCGTCACTCACGATGTTCATCCCAAACAAGGCGACGCCGAGCAGCCACGGGGGGAGCTGCCCGGCGTCGGTCCGTCGCTCCGACGGGGGATGCGGAGCGCCTACGAAGTATGTCACGGGGAACGGGGTGCGGTGCACCGGAACTTCATGATTGATCTGAGCTTTTCTTGAGCTTCGCAAGGCCGGGAAATCAGCTCTCCCCGCGCTCCTGGCGGTTCCGCTCAGAGGCTCCGGCTTCCGGCTCGCCCTCCGCCGCGGCGGCTGTCGGCGCGGGTTCCGGGACAGGCTCGATCATCGGCCGGGAAGGGGTCGGAACGAAGGTCGACGGCAGCGAAGGCGCGTTCTCCCGGCCCGCGTTGGCGATCACCACAGCAATGTATGGAAGAACCCCACCAAGCACCAGGGCCACGATCGCCACATGACGTTCGACGTTCCACAGGACGGCGGCAAGGATCACCGCCAGGGTCCGCACCGACATCGAAATCACATAGCGGCGCTGCCGGCCACGGACATCGTCCGCGAGCCCCTGCCGGGCTCCCGTGATCCGGAAGACCTCCGTACCGCCATGCTTCCGCATCAGGTTTCACCACCGATTTCCACGCCGGACGCTCCCAGGTCCTGACGCCTTCCACCGTACGCCGCGCCTCCGACAGCTACGAGAGCGGGGGAGGCCCCACCTGCGTGTCCCGACTGCGCCGTACCGCGTATGGCGCCGTCCGACATGCGCTGTATGACGGACAGGCCGAGACTGACGGCGTAACTGCTCATGCGGAGTACGTACGAGGAGGCAGCCATGGGCTGGTTGTGGGCGATCATCGTGGGCTTCGTACTGGGCCTGATCGCGAAAGCGATCCTTCCGGGCAAGCAGCACATGCCCCTGTGGCTGGCCACTATTTGCGGCATCATCGGTGCCGCGCTCGGCAACTGGCTCGCGGTAGGGCTCGGCATCGGCGAGACCAAGGGCATCGACTGGGGCCGGCACGGACTCCAGCTCGTGGCGGCCGTCGTCCTCGTCTTCCTCGGGGAAATGGCCTACACCTCGATGCGGGGCAGGAAGCAGAGAGTCTGAGCCGGGTACGGCGGCGGCCGGGCGAGCAACGACGCTCACCCGGCCGCCACCGGACTCTGTTCAGCTACCGCCGCCGATCAGCCGTTCCACCGGCCTGATCAGCCGGCCTTCTGCCGCGGCTGATCAGGCCGTGACCTCGACCGCAGCCAGGTTCTTCTTGCCCCGGCGCAGCACGAGCCAGCGTCCGTGCAGCAGCTCCTCCTTCGCCGGTACGGCGTCCTCGGCGGCGACCTTCACGTTGTTCACGTAGGCTCCGCCCTCCTTCACCGTGCGGCGTGCGGCCGACTTGCTCGGCGCGAGACCGACCTCCGCGAGCAGATCCACCACCAGGCCCAGCTCGGTGACCCGCGCGTGCGGCAGCTCGGAAAGCGCCGCCCGCAGCGTCGGCTCGTCCAGCTCGGTCAGCTCGCCCTGCCCGAAGAGCGCCTTCGACGCATTGACCACCGCCGCGCACTGGTCCGCGCCGTGCACCAGCGTGGTCAGCTCCTCGGCCAGGGCCCGCTGAGCGGCCCGCGCCTGCGGCCGTTCCTCGGTCAGCTTCTCCAGCTCCTCGATCTCCTCGCGGGACTTGAAGCTGAAGATCCGCAGGAACTTGGAGACGTCCCGGTCGTCCGCGTTCAGCCAGAACTGGTAGAAGGCGTACGGCGTGGTCCGCTCCGGGTCGAGCCAGACCGTGCCGGACTCCGTCTTGCCGAACTTCGTGCCGTCGGCCTTGGTGATCAGCGGTGTGGCCAGGGCGTGCACCTCGGCCTCGGGCTCGACACGGTGGATCAGGTCGGTGCCCGCGGTGAGGTTGCCCCACTGGTCGCTGCCGCCGGTCTGCAGGGTGCAGCCGTACCGCCGGTACAGCTCCAGGAAGTCCATGCCCTGCAGGATCTGGTAGCTGAACTCGGTGTAACTGATACCGGTGTCGGAGTTCAGCCGCCGGGCGACCGCCTCCTTCGCGATCATCTTGTTGACCCGGAAGTACTTGCCGATGTCGCGCAGGAAGTCGATCGCCGAAAGACCCGACGTCCAGTCCAGGTTGTTGACCATGGTCGCGGCGTACGGACCGTCGAAGTCGAGGAACCGCTCGATCTGGCCGCGCAGCCGCTCCACCCAGGCCGCGACGACCTCCGGCGCGTTCAGCGTGCGCTCCGAGTTCGGCTTCGGGTCACCGATGAGACCGGTGGCACCGCCGACCAGGCCCAGCGGGCGGTTCCCCGCCTGCTGGATCCGGCGCATGGTGAGGATCTGGACCAGGTTGCCGAGGTGCAGGCTGGGCGCGGTCGGGTCGAAGCCGCAATAGAACGTGACGGGACCGTCCGCGAACGCCTTGCGCAATGCGTCCTCGTCAGTGGAGAGGGCGATCAGCCCTCGCCACTGCAGTTCCTCGACGATGTCCGTCACGGGTCTCGCGTCTCCTTCGGTGTGCTTACAGACTCCTCCGAGGTTATACGCCCTGGCTGACCGAACTCATATTGAAATCGGGCACCCGGAGCGCGGGCATCGCGGCCCGGGTGAACCAGTCGCCCCACTCGCGCGGCAGCGTCTTCTCGGTGCGGCCGGCCTCGGTGGCCCGCGACAGCAGGTCGACCGGCGACTCGTTGAAGCGGAAGTTGTTGACCTCGCCGACGACCTCGCCGTTCTCCACGAGATAGACACCGTCCCGGGTGAGACCGGTCAGCAGCAGCGTCGCCGGGTCGACCTCGCGGATGTACCAGAGGCAGGTCAGCAGCAGTCCGCGGGCCGTCGCGGACACCATCTCCTCCAGCGAACGTTCACCGCCGCCGTCCAGGATCAGATTTCCGGCGCCGGGCGCGACCGGCAGGCCCGTCAGCGCGGCGCTGTGCCGGGTGGCGACCAGGTGCTCCAGCTTTCCGCCGCGTACCCAGTCGGTCGCCGACAGCGGCAGGCCGTTGTCGAAGACCGAGGCGTCGTCGCCGGAGGAGTGGGCGATCACGAAGGGCGCGGACTCCAGGCCCGGCTCGTTCGGATCGCTGCGCAGGGTGAGCGGGAGGTCGGACAGCTTCTCGCCGACGCGGGTGCCGCCGCCCGGCTTGGAGAAGACCGTGCGCCCCTCCGCCGCGTCCCGCGCCGTCGACGACCACAGCTGGTAGATCAGCAGATCGGCCACGGCGGTGGGCGGCAGCAGCGTCTCGTACCGCCCGGCGGGCAGCTCGATACGGCGCTGAGCCCAGCCGAGCCGCTGCGCGAGCTCCGCGTCCAGCTGGGCCGGGTCCACGTCCTTGAAGTCCCGGGTCGAACGGCCCGCCCAGGCGGAACGCGAGCGGTCCGGGGACTTGGCGTTGAGCTCCAGCGTCCCGTTCGGCTGGTCGTGCCGCAGCCGCAGCCCGGTCGACGTACCGAGGTAGGTGGAGGTCAGCTCATGGTTGGCGAAGCCGTAGAGCTCACGCTCACCGGCCCTGGCGCGGGCGAAGGCCTCACCCAGCGCGGGCGCGAAGTCCGCGAAGACGGCCGAGGACGTCTCGACGGGCGCGTCCGTGAAGTCCGGGGCGGCCGGGACCCCTTCGACCAGAGGCTGGGCGTCCTCGGCGGGCCCGGCCGTGCGGGCGGCTGCCTCCGCGGCCCGTACCAGCGGCTCGAGATCCTCGGCGGTGACGGCGGACCGCGACACGACACCGGACGCGGTGCCCTCGGCGCCGTCGACGGTCGCGATGACGGTGAGGGTGCGGCCGCGGGTCACACCGTTGGTGGTCAGGGCGTTGCGGGCCCAGCGCAGATTGGCGGAGGAGTGCTCGTCGGCGATGACGACACAGCTGTCGGCGGTGGACAGCTCCAGCGCCCGCTCGACCGTCTCGTGCGGCTTGCTGTTGCGGCTCATCGGCCGGCCTCCTGCGTGGTGTTGACACTGCACGGCGTACGGCGCGCGCTCATCGGCCCGCCTCCAGCGTCGTGTTGAGGATGTTGACGCCGCGGAACAACGCGGAAGGACAGCCGTGGGAGACCGCCGCGACCTGGCCCGGCTGGGCCTTTCCGCAGTTGAAGGCGCCGCCCAGGACGTATGTCTGCGGGCCGCCCACCTTCTCCATCGAGCCCCAGAAGTCGGTCGTCGTGGCCTGGTACGCGACATCGCGCAGCTGACCGGCCAGCTTGCCGTTCTCGATACGGAAGAAGCGCTGCCCGGTGAACTGGAAGTTGTAGCGCTGCATATCGATCGACCACGAGCGGTCGCCGACCACATAGATGCCGCGCTCCACCCCGCCGATCAGATCCTCCGTCGACAGGCCGCCCGGGTCCGGCCGCAGTGACACGTTCGCCATCCGCTGCACCGGCACGTGCCCCGGGGAGTCCGCGTAGGCGCAGCCGTTGGACCGGCCCAGACCCGTCAGCTTCGCGATCCGCCGGTCCAGCTGGTAGCCCACCAGAGTGCCGTCCTTGACGAGGTCCCAGGACTGCGCCTCGACGCCCTCGTCGTCGAAGCCCACCGTGGCGAGACCGTGCTCGGCGGTCCGGTCGCCCGTCACATTCATCACCGAGGAGCCGTACGCCAGCTTCCCGAGCTTGTCGAAGGTGGCGAAGGAGGTCCCCGCGTACGCCGCCTCGTACCCCAGCGCCCGGTCCAGCTCCGTGGCATGGCCGATCGACTCATGGATGGTCAGCCACAGATTCGACGGGTCGACCACCAGGTCGTACCGCCCGGCCTCCACGCTCGGCGCGCGCATCTTCTCGGCCAGCAGCACCGGGATCTGCTCCAGCTCGGACGCCCAGTCCCAGCCCGTGCCGGTCAGATACTCCCAGCCACGCCCCACCGGGGGCGCGATCGTGCGCATCGAGTCGAACTCGCCCGTCGTCTCGTCGACGGCGACAGCCGTGAGCTGCGGATGCAGCCGCACCCGCTGCTGCGTGGTGACAGTGCCCGAGGTGTCCGCATAGAACTTGTTCTCCTGGACCGTGAGCAGCGAGGCGTCCACGTGTGCGACGCCGTCCGCCCCCAGCAGCCGCCCGCTCCACTCCTCGAGCAGCGCCGTCTTCTCCGCGTCAGGCACCTCGAACGGGTTGATCTCGTACGCCGAGATCCAGGTCCGGTCCGCGTGCACGGGCTCGGGCGCCAGCTCCACCCGCTCGTCGGAGCCCGCCGCCGCGATCACCTTGGCCGAGAGCTTCGCCATCGCGACCGCCTGGCCGGCGACCCTGGCGGCCGCGTCCATCGTCATGTCGACCCCTGAGGCGAAGCCCCAGGCGCCGCCGTGGACCACCCGCACCGCGTACCCGAGGTCCGTGGTGTCCGACGATCCGGCGGGCTTGGCGTCGCGCAGCCGCCAGGCCGCACTGCGTACGCGCTCGAAGCGGAAGTCGGCATGCTCGGCGCCGAGCGCACGCGCCCGGGCGAGTGCCGCGTCGGCGAGTGCCCGCAGCGGCAGCGCTGTGAAGGCTTCGTCGATGGAATGAGGCACGAATGTCTCCTGTCGTCGAGACGGGTCGACCCGATCATGTCGCGCCGGAGGGGTCGTTGCCCAGCCGCCCGCCCATGCCGTGGGGCGACGCCTTTCTGTAGGGACCCGACAGGGACTGCAGGACGGCGCTGTCAGGGCCCGATTCTCCGTAAGGCGGGCGGGACCGATAGGTTTTCGAGGTACCAGACCGCATATCGAAAGGGTGATCCGTTGAGCCGCTCGGTTCTCGTCACCGGAGGAAACCGGGGCATCGGCCTCGCCATCGCCCGCGCGTTCGCCGATGCCGGCGACAAGGTCGCGATCACGTACCGCTCCGGCGAGCCGCCGGCCGGTTTTCTCGCCGTCAAGTGCGACATCACCGACACCGAGCAGGTGGAGCAGGCCTACAAGGAGATCGAGGAGAAGCACGGTCCGGTGGAGGTGCTGGTGGCCAACGCCGGTGTCACCAAGGACCAGCTCCTGATGCGGATGTCCGAGGAGGACTTCACCACCGTCCTCGACACCAACCTCACGGGCACCTTCCGGGTCGTGAAGCGTGCCAACCGCGGCATGCTGCGGGCCAAGAAGGGCCGCGTGGTGCTGATCTCCTCCGTGGTCGGCCTGCTGGGCTCGGCAGGGCAGGCGAACTATGCCGCCTCGAAGGCCGGGCTCATCGGCTTCGCCCGCTCCCTCGCCCGTGAGCTCGGCTCGCGGAACATCACGTTCAATGTCGTCACACCCGGTTTTGTCGACACCGACATGACCAAGGTGCTCACGGACGAGCAGCGCGCGGGCATCGTCTCGCAGGTGCCGCTCGGCCGCTATGCGCAGCCGGAGGAGATCGCCGCCACGGTGCGCTTCCTCGCCTCCGACGACGCCTCGTACATCACTGGAGCCGTCATCCCCGTTGACGGCGGATTGGGCATGGGTCACTGATCACATGAGTGGAATCCTCGCCGGCAAGCGCATTCTCGTTACGGGCGTCCTCACCGAGGGGTCCATCGCCTTCCACGCCGCCAAGGTGGCCCAGGAGGAGGGCGCGGAGGTCATCCTCACCGGCTTCGGCCGGCTCTCACTCGTCGAGCGCATCGCCAAGCGGCTGCCGAAGCCCGCCCCGGTCATCGAGATGGACGTCACCAACCAGGAGCACCTGGACGGCCTCGCGGACAAGATCCGTGAGCACTCCAGCGACGACTCCGGCCTCGACGGCGTCGTGCACTCGATCGCCTTCGGCCCGCAGGGCGCGTTCAACTTCCTCGAAGCCGGCTGGGAGGACGTCTCGACGGCCGTCCAGGTCTCGGCGTACTCCTACAAGTCGCTGGCCATGGCATGCCTCCCGCTGATGAAGCGCGGCGGTTCGATTGTCGGCCTCACCTTCGACGCGACGATCGCCTGGCCGAAGTACGACTGGATGGGCGTGGCCAAGGCGGCCCTGGAGTCCACCAACCGCTACCTCGCCCGCGACCTCGGCGCCAAGAACGTCCGCTGCAACCTCATCGCGGCCGGCCCGATCAAGTCGATTGCCGCGAAGTCCATCCCGGGCTTCGAGGAGCTCGCGGACGTGTGGAACCACCGCGCCCCGATCGGCTGGGACCTGGCCGACCCGGACCCGGCCGGCCGCGGGGTCGTCGGTCTGCTCTCGGACTTCTTCCCGCGCACGACCGGCGAGATCGTCCACGTCGACGGTGGCGTGCACATGATGGGTGCCTGACCCCTCTCGTACGAGAATCGCTCTCGCATGAGGACGACGCCCCGTTTCCCGCTCTGTGCGGGGAGCGGGGCGTCGCCCGTTCGGGCCCCCGGAGCGCGCGGCGTACCGCCGGGAAGGCGATGCTGGAGAGGCAATCCCCCTTGTGGTGCAGCCGCGGCTATTCCGGCCGCAGTACGGCCGAGGAGGTTCTGCTTGTGCGTACGACCTGGTGCTTCGCCTCCGTACTGACCACGGTGACGGCCCTGCTGTGGGCAGCGCCGAGCGCCGTTTCCCAGCCGCCCCGTGACGACTCGAAGCCCCGGTCCGAGCCACGGGATTTCAGGGCCGACTGCACCACCGTCGTCGACGGCTCCCGGGCCACCGCCTACTGCCACAACCCGTATCCCCAGACCGACCGCGTCCGGCTGCACATCGAGTGCGAGCGCTGGTGGGACGTCGACTCCGACAGCGCGCCCGTCGAGATAGGGCCGGCCGGCTACATAGAACTCACCGACCGCTGCTGGAAGGAGGTGAGCACGGTCTGGGTCAGCCACCAGCCCCTGCGGGATCCCGCAGGCACATGAACGGGTAGCTCGCCGCCTCCGTGGCCGCCGCATCGCCGTCACCCGCGCGGATCGCCTCGACCATCCGGGCGTGGTCCATATGGTTCTCCGGGCGCAGTTCCCTGCCGACGTCGTCGCGCAGCCAGTCCCGGAGCAGATCGCCCAGGTCTGCGTAGATCTCGGTCAGCACCTCATTGTGCGAGGCGGCCACCACCGCCAGATGGAATGTCGTGTCCGCGGTGACGAACTCCTCCGCGTCCCCCGTGGTCCACGCCTCCTCGCGACGGGCGAGGAGCGTGTCCAGCTGCTTGAGATCGCGTTCCGTACGCCGCTCGGCGGCCAGCCTGGCGGCCGAGGACTCCAGGGTGGAGCGCAGTTCGGCGATATGCCGGGGGTCGGCGTCCGCGAAGCGGCGGTGCATGACGCCGGCCAGCTCGCTCGTCGCCACGACATATGTCCCCGAGCCCTGCCGGATGTCCAGGAGCCCGTTGTGCGCGAGCGCGCGGACCGCCTCGCGGACGGTGTTGCGGGCCACGCCCAGCTGTTCGACCAGTTCCGGCTCGGTGGGGATCCGTGAACCGACCGGCCACTCGCCCGAGGTGATCTGGTTCCGCAACTGAGCGATCACCTGGTCGGACAGTGCGGAACGCCGGGGAGAGGTCAGCGCCATAGTGCTCCTTGTGCCCAAGACTCGTACAGGATTGGACAACCAATCATCCCATGATTCTATGATGGTTTCATGCCCGACGAGACCTGGACGCTGAGCCCCGCCACGACCGACCGTACCGCCGTGGAAACGCCGGCCTCACGGCCCGCGGCCCGGCTCACCCGGCTGGTGGTCGTCGGCATCGTCCTCGCTGCACTCAATCTCCGCCCCGCCATCACCAGCCTCGGCGCGCTCCTCGAAGAGGCGCGCGTGGGGCTGCACATGAGCGGCACCGTGGCCGGCGTCCTCACCTCCGT
This sequence comes from Streptomyces sp. NPDC002926, assembly GCF_053591755.1. Lineage (NCBI taxonomy): Bacteria > Bacillati > Actinomycetota > Actinomycetes > Kitasatosporales > Streptomycetaceae > Streptomyces > Streptomyces sp. NPDC002926. The sequence goes on along the minus strand of NZ_JBSFUK010000041.1, from coordinate 20,990 downwards.
ACCGACGCTGTGCTTCGCGCTCTTCGGGATCGCGGCACCGCGGCTCGCCCGCCGCTTCGGCGCCGGCGCCGTCGTCTGCGCGGGCATGGCCGCCATCGCGACCGGGCTGCTGATCCGGCCCTTTGCGGGCGGCACGGCCGGCTTCCTCGCCGCCAGCGCGCTCGCCCTCATGGGCATCGCCGTCGGCAACGTCCTGATGCCGGTGATCGTCAAGCGGTACTTCCCCGAACGCGTCGGCCCCATGACCGGGCTCTACTCGATGGCGCTGGCGCTCGGCACTTCCGCCGCCGCGGCCACGACCGTGCCCATGACCGAGGCGCTGGGCGGCAGTTGGCGGGTCGGCCTCGGTGTCTGGGCGGTCCTCGCCGCCCTCGCCGTACTGCCCTGGGCCGGCCTCGTCCGCGACCGCGGCGCGGCCGCGCGGAGCGCTGCGGCCACACCTGTCCAGGGCGCCCGGACCCCGCGGATCACCCGCAGCCCCACCGCATGGGCGCTCGGCTGCTTCTTCGGCCTCCAGGCCACCGGCGCGTACATCACCATGGGCTGGATGCCGCAGATCTTCCGTGACGCGGGGGTCCCGGCCGGCAAGGCCGGTGTGCTGCTCGCCGTGACCATGGCCATGGGTGTGCCGCTCGCCTTCGCCATCCCGCGGCTGGCCACCCGGATGAGGACCCAGGGCCCGATCGTCGTCGCCCTCGGCCTGTGCGGACTGACCGGGTACGCGGGCCTGTTCCTGGCGCCGGCCGCCGGAGCGTGGGCCTGGGCGCTGCTGCTGGGCATCTCCAACTGTGCCTTCCCGCTCGCCCTCACCATGATCGGCATGCGGTCGAGGACCGGCACCGGCGTCGTACGGCTCTCGGCCTTCGCGCAGTCCACCGGCTATCTGATCTCCATGCCCGGACCACTGCTGGTGGGCATGCTCTACCAGCACAGCGGCGGCTGGGGGCTGCCGATCGCGCTGATGGCGGGGCTGATCGTGCCGCAGATCGCCGTCGGCGTCCTGGCCGGCCGGGACCGGACGATCGAGGACGAATGCTGAGGTGCGAGACTGGCACCATGCCTGTGCTCGACCCGAATCCCCCGAATGGCCAGAAAAAGCTCCTCTACGTGTTCGGCGTGATGATCGCCATCACCGTGGTGATCGCCGTGATCGCGTCCATCGCCTCACCCTGACAGGGGCGTTGGACTGCGTCCGCAGCCCGATGGTGGGGCTGGCACCAGCAACCCCTAGGGGGTCAGGCTCAGGGTGAAGTGGGTGGGTCACCGGATGGGCCCGCGAGCACGTGATCCGTAGGTTTGAGGCAACAAACCGCAGACCTACGGAGGCGGCCATGTCGGCCCATACGCACACCCGGCCCCACGCCAAGGCTGCGGGCAGCGTCGACATCCGGCTGCCGTGGTGGGCACTCGCACTGCCCATGCTCGCCTTCGTCGTACTGCTTCTGCTGATCGCGGACCCGGGCCAGGCGCACGCCGCGGGCGGCGACCCGGCAGTCGGCCAATTGATCGACCGCATCCAGCAGACCCTGTCCCGCTGACGGACTCACCCTTCGTGGGGGAGCCGGTCAACGCCCTGCGCCCGCTGGCTCATTTCATGCGAAGCTGGGGTGCATGAGCGCCGCTGTGTCTTCCGAGGGGACACCCCCCGGATCTCCCGAGTCCCGCAGGATCGTCCTCCTCCGGCATGCGAAGGCCGACTGGCCACAGGTGTCCGACCATGAGCGCCCGCTCGCCGACCGGGGGCGCATGGAAGCCTCTGTGGCCGGCCGCAGGCTCGCCGACACCGGTATCGCCTTCGACCTGGCTCTGTGCTCGACCGCGATCAGAACCCGCGAGACCTGGAAGCTGGCTGTGCACGAGATGTCGCACCGCCCCAGGACGGTGTACGAGGAGCGGCTGTACGAGGCATCTCTCGGCGATCTTCTCGCGCTGCTGGCCGAGACTCCGGACGAGGTGAACGACCTTCTCGTCATCGGCCACAACCCCGGGATCCACGCGCTCGCCGACGCCCTCGCCGGCAAGGTCGAGGGTGACGCGCTGGCGCGGATGACGCACAGCGGCTTTCCGACCGCGGGGTACGCGATCGTCGGCTTCAGCGGCTCCTGGAAGTCCGTGGAGCACGGCGTGGGCACGCTGCTCGACTACTGGGCGCCGCACGACTGACCCCTGCCCCGCGCGTCCGCCGGCCGCCGTACGCGGCCGCCGCACGCGGGCCGACCCCTTCGCGTGAGCACGCTCCCGCGCGGAGACGGCCCCGCTGGGTGAAACAGCCCCGCCGCACTGCGTGAAGGGCCCTGGCACGTGAAACAGCCCCGGCGCGGATCCCGCGCCGGGGCCTTGTACGTCGGCCGCGTACCGCGGCCGGTCAGTGCTCCTCGCCCTCGCCGTCGGCCGCCTCGACCTCTTCGCGAGTGATTCCCAGCAAGTAGAGAACCGTGTCCAGGAAGGGCACATTGACCGCGGTGTGGGCGGCCCGGCGGACGACCGGCTTGGCATTGAAGGCGACGCCGAGGCCTGCGGCGTTGAGCATGTCCAGATCATTCGCACCGTCGCCGATCGCGACGGTCTGCGCGAGCGGCACTCCGGCCTCGGCGGCGAACCGGCGGAGCAGCCTGGCCTTGCCCGCGCGGTCCACGATCTCGCCGACGACCCGGCCGGTGAGCTTCCCGTCCACGATCTCCAGCGTGTTCGCCGAGGCGAAGTCCAGCCCGAGACGGACCTTGAGGTCATCCGTGACCTGCGTGAACCCGCCCGACACAACGCCCACTTGGTAGCCGAGCCGCTTGAGCGTACGGATCAGGGTCCGGGCGCCGGGGGTCATCCTGACCTCCGCCCGTACCTTGTCCACGACCGACGCGTCGAGGCCGGCCAGCAGGGCCACGCGGGCGTGCAGGGACTGCTCGAAGTCCAGCTCCCCGCGCATCGCGGCGGCGGTGACCTCGGCGACCTTGTCCTCGCAGCCGGCGTGCGCCGCGAACAGCTCGATGACCTCGTCCTGGATGAGCGTCGAGTCCACATCCATGACGACCAGACGCTGGGCCCGCCGGTGCAGTCCGGCCGATACGACCGCCACGTCGACGCCGATCTCGGCGGCCTCGGTCGCCAGCGCGGTACGCAGCGGCTCGGTCTCCGTACCGGACACCGCGAACTCCACCGCGGTGACCGGATACTTGGCGAGCCGGAAGGCACGGTCGATGTTGCCGCCGATGGCAGCGATGCGGGCCGCTATGGCGGCGGTCGACTCCGCGGTGAGCGGATTTCCGAGCACGGTGACATGAGAACGGCCACTCCCGCGGGGCCGGTTGTCGCCGGTGCCGGAGATGATCTCGGCCTCCAGCTTCAGCGACTCGGCCCAGCTGTGCACGGTGGCCCGCAGCTCGCCCTCGGTGGTCCCGCCGGCGGTCGGCGCGGTGACCAGGACACACAGGACGAGGCGGCCACGGGAGACCACCTGCTCGATGTCGACCACGTCGACGGAGTAGGCGGCGAGTGTGTCGAAGAGCCCGGCGGTGATCCCGGGACGGTCCTTCCCGAAGATCTTGACGAGAAGGGTGGGGACGTCGGAGTTCTGCGGTGCGCTCATGGTGCCTCCACCGTATCTGGCGGACGCCGTGCCGAGACGGCGCGTCCCGAGTAGCGGACAGGCTCACCCGGGCTCAGCGGCCGCTCCTCGGGGTACCGGGCGCCGGCGGGCCCTCCTCGGGGTCGGCGGGGGCGGTGCGATGCGGCGGCGGGGGTGGCGGGGGCGGTGGCACCGGGCCCACCATCGTCGGCGCGCCGTGGATCCCGGGCGGCGGGCGCAGATACGGGTTCGTGTCGTCGTTCGACGGCCGGTACGGCGCCATCGGCCGGTACGGCCCCGGGAGCTGCTGCGGACCCGGGGCACGCTCCAGCTCCTGCCCGGGAACGGGAACCTCCGCCCGGCCACCACCCCGCGTCGCGTACACCAGCAGCGCACCCACCCCGCCCGTCGCCGCACCCCACGCAGCCCCGAGCAGCAGCGCCATGCCCAGCTGCCCGTGCAGCTCGATTCCGGCGCCGAACGCGTCGACGCCCAGGACCGACAGCGAAGCGTCCGCCGAGACGTCCGTCAGCCGTACGAGCAGCGGCAGCGTCAGCGCCGTCACCCCGCCCAGCCGTACCGCGCACCGCCCCGCGAACCCCGCCGCACCCAGGCCGCCCACCGGCGTGCGGGACGCCGCCAGCACCCCGGCGTACAGCATCAGCAGCGCCGCCGCGACCGCCAGCAGCCACACCCGCCCGTCCAGCTCCGCCAGCCTGCCGACCGTGGCAGGCTCGTCCGCCGAGACCCGCAGCAGTTCGTCCAGCGGATCGGGCAGCAGCTTCGCCAGCTCGCCCTTCGCCTCACCGTCCCACGGCACGAACAGCCCCAGCGGAATCCCGAGCCATACGCCGTTCGGTGCCCCGAGCAGCGCCGCGCCCGCGATCCGTTTCGGGTGGTCGTCGCCGATCGCGGCGTATGCCGCCGCCGCGTACCCCGCGAGGACCGCGAGGAGCAGCGCGCTCGCCATCGCGGACGCGGCCGGCCGCACCGTCCGCCGCAGCGCCGCCCACGCCGCCCCGCCCGGCAGTGGCGTGTGCCGTGACGCCAGGAGCGCGATCGCCAGCACGCCGAGCACCCAGAGCAGCGCGCCCGCCAGCGAATCCGCGGTGTTCACGCTGAATCCCACCGCCGCCTTGGCGTCCACCAGATCCCCGAGCCGGTCGGGCAACAGCCCTCCGATATCGCCGATGTCGCCGAGGCCCGGCACTTCGATGCCGCCTCCGCCACCGCCCGCGCCCGGCACCTTGTCGAGGCCGAGCCCCAGCTTCCCTCCGTCGATCGTGATGACGTCGTGACCTGCCCACGCCAAGCCGCCGACCGTCGCGACGAAGAGAGTCACCACCCCGCCCACCCGCGCGGCGAGTTCGGTCCCCGAGATGTACGGCCCGGCACCACGCAGCGAGCGTAGGAAGAAGTACGCAAGGAGCAACGCCCCGACGAGCCCCACCCCAAGTGGCGTGATCTCGACGGTGGTCCGCGCCTGGGCACCTTCCAGCCCGAACACGGACACATCACCTGTCGGAGTGACCGATCCGCCCGCCGCGAGCACCACGACGGCCGCCGTCATCGGCCCGAGCGACGCCGCGGAATCCGCGCCCAGCAGGTGCAGGCCGAGCGCCGCGGCACCGGCCATCCCGACCAGTGCCCAGCTCACCGCGGCTATTGACGCGAGCAGCACATCGCCCCAGCGCACCCGGTCGCCACTGCCGCTCGCATCCATCCGGACCCCCCGATCCCTCTGGGTTTGCCCCAGTTGCCCCCAGTCGCGCATGATCCGTACGCACTCATGGGTGGTTACCACTCTCCGTGGGTGTTTCTCCTCCGTCAACGGTCAGCCCGGACGCGGTCTTCACATAGCCCGACTTTCGGATACGGGATCGCGCCTGAAATAGTTCCTCACGATGTTCGCCATCCCTAGACTCCCCGTGATGGGGGTAACTCGGGGGACAACTAGTGGGGCATGGAGTGCCGGAACTCGTACTGGAATTGAACGGAAGGACCTGGACCCTCGATCCGTCCAGGTCATACACCCTCGGACGTGATCCGCAGGGCGACCTGGTGATCGACGACGCCAGGGTCTCGTGGCGGCACGCCAGCATCAGCTGGGGCGGCCGCAGTTGGGTGATCGAGGACCACGGCAGCACCAACGGCACATACGTGCAGGGTCAGCGGATCCATCAGATGGAGATCGGCCCCGGCTCGGCGGTACATCTGGGCAATGCGACCGACGGCCCCCGGCTGAATCTCTCCGGAGCCGCGGCCGGCGCGGGCGCGTACAGCGCCCAGGGCGCCGCGCCCCAGCAGCAGGCGGTCCAGCAGGCGCAGCAGGGCTGGCAGCAGCAGGCTCCGGCTCAACAGCCGCAGCAGGGCTGGCAGCAGCAGCCACCTCAGGCGCAGGTCCCGCATCAGCAGGGACCCGGCGGCGGGGGCGGCGCGGGCGGTGTCGCGGGGGCTCCGCCGGTGTACGGGGACCGCAGCCCGACCACGTTCCATCAGCTGGCCCTCGGCCGGGTGATGCGTATCGGCCGTGCGCTCGAGAACGAACTGGTCGTCTCCGACCTCCAGGTCTCGCGCAACCACGCCGAGTTCGTGGCGACGCCCGACGGCCGCTTCGAGATCCGCGACCTCGGATCCCACAACGGCACGTATGTCAACGGTCAGCCGATAGCCAAGTCCGGCACCGTACTGATCGGCCCGAACGACATCGTCGGTGTCGGCCACTCGACGTTCCGTCTCGTCGGCGACCGGCTCGAGGAGTTCGTCGACACCGGCGAAGTCTCCTTCTCCGCCCGTCACCTGACAGTGACGGTCGACGGCGGCAAGCAGATCCTGCGGGATGTCTCCTTCGGCGTACCGGAGAAGTCGCTGATCGGCGTCATCGGCCCCTCGGGATCCGGCAAGTCCACCCTGCTCAAGGCGCTCACCGGCTACCGGCCCGCCAACCAGGGTGATGTCCTCTACGACAACCGCAGCCTCTACAAGCAGTTCGCCGAACTGCGCCAGCGCATCGGACTGGTTCCGCAGGACGACATCCTGCACAAGGAGCTCACCGTCCGTAAGGCGCTCAAGTACGCGGCCAAGCTCCGCTTCCCCGGCGACACCGCCGAGGCCGAGCGCGAGGCCCGTATCGACGAGGTGCTGCGCGAGCTCAAGCTCGACATCCACAAGGAGAAGAAGGTCACTTCGCTCTCCGGTGGCCAGCGCAAGCGCGTCTCGGTCGCCCTCGAGCTGCTGACCAAGCCGTCGCTGATCTTCCTGGACGAGCCGACGTCCGGCCTCGACCCGGGCATGGACCGCGACGTGATGCAGCTGCTCCGCGGCCTGGCCGACGACGGCCGTACGGTCCTGGTGGTCACCCACTCGGTGGCCGAGCTCGCGCTCTGCGACAAGCTCCTCGTCATGGCCCCCGGCGGTTCGGTGGCGTACTTCGGCCCGCCGGAGGAAGCGCTCAACTTCTTCGGCTACACGACATGGGCCGACGTCTTCTCCGCGTTCGAGAACTACCGGGACTACGACTGGGCCGGCCGCTGGCGCGGTTCGCAGCACTACCAGATGTACGCCGCGGACATCGACGCCGTCGCCGCGCAGTCGGTGCACATGCCGCCGCCGCAGCAGATGCGCCCGCCCAAGCCGCAGAGCTGGGGCTCCCAGCTGTGGACGCTGATCCGCCGCTACTCCTCGGTCATCGCGTCCGACAAGGGCTTCATCGGCCTGATGGTGATCCTTCCCGCGGTCCTGGGCCTGGTCAGCGTCGTCATTCCGGCGAAGTTCGGCCTCGCGCCGCCCACGCCGCCGAGCAGGTTCAACGGCGACGCAGGCACGATCATGCTGATCCTCGCGGTCGGCATGTGCTTCTCCGGCGCGGCCAACTCGGTACGAGAACTGATCAAGGAACGGGTCATCTACGAACGGGAACGGGCCACCGGCCTGGCCCGCTCGGCGTATCTGATGTCCAAGGTGATCGTCCTCGGCGTGATCACGGCCATCCAGGGCGTCATCATCTGCGGCATCGGCTTCGCCACCCGCGACCTGCCCGCAGAGGGCCTGGTCATGCCTCCGGCCGTCGAGATCTGCCTCGTGGTCATCGCGCTGGGCTTCACCTCGATGATGTTCGGCCTGGTCATCTCCTCGCTGGTGAAGACCGCCGAGAAGACCATGCCGCTGCTGGTCATGTTCGCCATAGTCCAGGTCGTCTTCACCGGCATTCTCTTCCAGGTCTACGGTTCGCCCGGCCTGGAGCAGTTCGCCTGGCTGATGCCGTCCCGGTGGGCCATCGCCGGCGCGGGTGCGACGCTCGACCTGTCGCATCTGATGCCGCCGTGGGACCCGAACAAGCCCACCGACCTGGATCCGCTGTGGGAGCACTCGGCGGGCCAGTGGGGCCTGAACATCACGATCCTGCTTGCCATCGGCGTCGTGTGCGGCGTCGCGGTCGCGCGACTGCTGCGCCGCCACGAGCCGGAGGTCATGCGCAAGTAGCGCATGTGCACGCGTACGCGCCCAAGGGCGGCACCCGCAGTGGGGTGCCGCCCTTGGGCGTAGCTGTCAGACCCTCCGGTGCTGCTCAGTGGAGGCGTCGACTCAGTAGGCGCTGTCGACGTTGTCGATCGAGCCGTACTTGTCGGCGGCGTAGTTGGCCGCGGCCGTGATGTTGGCGACCGGGTCGTACTGGCTGTGCGGGGTACCGGCGACGTGGTACGCGTCGAACGTCGGCTTGATGACCTGCAGCAGGCCGATCGACGGGACACCGTTGATCGCGTTGATGTCCCAGCCGTTGATGGCCTTCGGGTTGCCGCTGGACTCACGCATGATGTTGCGGTGCAGACCCTCGTACGAGCCGGGGATCTTGTGCTTCTTCATGATGTCGAGCGACTCGCGGATCCAGCCGTCAAGGTTGTTGGCGTAGATCGGCTTGCGGGCAGCGGCGCGGCTGGCGGCCTGCTGCTTCGCACGCTTCTTGGCGGCGGCCTGGGCCGCCTTCTTCTTGGCAGCGGCCTCGGCCTTGGCCTTGGCGGCAGCAGCGGCCTTGGCCTTCGCCGCGGCGTCGGCCTCGGCCTTGGCCTCGACGACCGACTGCTGCTTGACGATGCTCGCGTGGACAGCGGTCGTCCGGGCGGCGTCGGTCCCGGTGCTCCACGCCATCGGGGCGGCGGCGAGAGCCTCGGTCTGGGTACCGGCGGAGGCGTTACCCGGGACGAGGGAGAACGTGAGGGCGGCGACGGCAGCGGCGGCGATACCGGCGATCGAGACCTTGTTGGTGGTCTTGGTCAGGCGGGTGCTGAACGCGGACATACAGGCGTACCTCTTCGAATAGCGGAAAGTCGCATCAGGCCGGGGCGGCGCTGCGCTCCTCGGCGGCGACGTCCGCAATTCTTAGCGGCAGCAAAATGGTCTGGCAAAGGTGTGACGTACGACCCCGAATAGTAGGCCCGAGAGCCGCAATGTCCCATTTTTTCCGCTCGGTACGGGTCGGATGCCCTATTTGTATCCACTAGAGAGGTTCGTAAGTGATGTGGGTCCTATGGGGGGGCTCACATGGAGCCCCCCGCGATCTCACGATGCGCTGCTTCAGTAATGCAAAGAGTGAGCGCCCTCATCGGGAAGCACGAGGTGCACGTCGCCGAACTCGTGCCAGAGGTAGAGATGGCGCAGTGCCTCGGCATAACCGCGGCACAGCGCCGCCTGCCCGGCGATCGCCTCCAGCATCAGCAGATGCGAGGCCTGCGGCTCATGCAGCCCGGTCAGCAGCCCGTCCACCGCGTGCACGCCGCGCCCAGGCGTGATGACCAGATCGGTCCACCCCGAGGCCGCCCGCACCACCCCGTTCGGACCCGCCGCCGACTCCAGGGCTCGGACCGCCGTCGTACCGACCGCCACGATCCGCCCGCCGCCCGCCCGCGCGGCATTGACCAGCCACGCCGTCGTCGCGGGCACCTCGAAAGGCTCCGGGTACGGCGGTTCGTGCGCCTCAGCCGACGCCACCCCCGTATGCAGCGTGATCGGTGCGAACTGCACGCCCCGGCTCACCAGCTCCGCCACCAGCGGCGCCGTGAAGGGACGGGCGGCGCTCGGCATCTCCGCCGATCCGGCGCCGTCGGGGGAGGGGAGCGCGAAGACCGTCTGATACGCGGCCAGCGGCTGGTCCCGTGTCGTGTACCGGTACCGGATCGGCCTGCCGTACCGGGACAGCAGCTCCGGCACCCCCACCGGCACCGACGCCCACCACAGCCGGTCGGCGCCCGGCGCGAGCGGCTCCTGAAGTACGAGCTGCCCGCCACCGGGAAGCCGTACGACCGCACCTGCCGGCCCCCCGGCGCGCGGCAGAGTGCTGCCCGCACCGTCCGGACGGCGCAGCTCCACCGCCCACCGTCCGTCGTCCCCGCGCGTCGAGAAGTGCACGACGACCGCCTCGCCGCCGACCCGGCCATTGACCGCCGCCGGCAGCGTGGCCGACGTATTGACCACCAGGACATCCCCGGCCCGGAGCTGCCCGGGAAGGTCACGGAAGGCGTGATGGGACACCTGCGTCCCGCGCGAGACCATCAGCCGTACGTCGTCCCGACCCGATCCGCGCTCCTCGGCAGGCACCCGGGCCGACAGTTCCTCGGGCACCCACAGCGACCCCAGCACCTTCATCGCGCATCCAGCAGCGAGGGCGCCGCGTACCGACCGCTGACGGGCCGCTGTTCCAGCAGCCGGAGGAACCCCGGCACCACCGTCTCCGGCGCCGGGCGCGGGTCGTCGTCGCCCGGTACCGCGGCCGCGTACAGATCTGTCTGCATATCGCCCGGGTCCACCGTCCACACCCGCAGCTCCGGCTCCTCGACGGCGAGGACCGCCGCGAGATGGTCTAGCGCCGCCTTCGAGGCTCCGTAGCCGCCCCAGGTCTCGTACGCCTCCGCCGCCGCGTCCGAGCTGACCGCGATCACTGTGCCCGCCCCGGAGGCCCGCAGCATCGGCAGCGCCTCCTGTACGAGTCCGAGCGCGGCGACCACATTGGTCTCCAGCGCCGCCCGCAGCCCCTCCAGCGGCAACGCGTCCAGCCGCACCAGCGGCTCCGCCCCCAGCGCGCTCGCATTGCTCACCAGCAGGTCGAGACCGCCGAGCTCGCGTGCCGTGGCCAGCAGCTCCTTGCGGTGTCCGGCATCGGTGACATCCCCCACCACCGCCACCACCCGCGTGCCCCGCGCCGCGCCGATGCGACGCGCACTCTCCTCCAGGACGCTCCCGGTCCTGGCCCCCAGCACCAGATCCCAGCCCTGCTGGGCGAGAGCAGACGCAAGTGCGCGCCCCAAGCCCTTCGAAGCCCCAGTGATCACCGCTACCGGCATGATGTCCATCCCCTTGTTCCGCTTGCTCCGCGTCGGTGCCACCAACGTAGGAAGGCGGCCCTGCCCGCCGCGTCGTACGCGGGACCCCATCCGCCAAGGGATTTCGACCTACGACCTGAGCCCTAGGCAGTAGCCGTCTCCGGCCCGATCCGGACCGTCACACCCCGCCGGTACGGTGAGTTCATGAGTCACCGACCGAGCTCCGGCATCGCCGCCGTGAGCACCGCGCTCCTCGCGATGAGCAGGCATCTCGAGGTGCGTGACGTGCTGAAGACGATCGTCGCCTCGGCGCGCGAGCTCCTCGACGCCGAGTACGCGGCGCTGGGCGTGCCGGACGACCACGGCGGCTTCTCCCAGTTCGTGGTCGACGGCGTCAGTGACGCGCAGTGGAAGGCGATCGGCCCGCTCCCGCGGCAGCACGGCATCCTCGCCTCGATGCTCCGCGACGCGAAGGTGGAGCGCCTCGCGGATGTCCGCAAGGACCCGCGCTTCGAGGGCTGGCCGTCCGCCCACCCGGACATGTCCGACTTCCTCGGCCTGCCGATCAAGGACGGCGACGAGACCATCGGCGCGCTCTTCCTGGCGAACAAGCGGTGCCCCAAGCCCGATGGCGGCTGCGGCTTCACCGCCGAGGACGAGGAGCTGCTCTCCATCCTCGCCCAGCACGCCGCGATAGCCCTGACCAACGCCCGGCTCTACGAGCGCAGCCGCGAGCTCACCATCGCCGAGGAACGCACCCGCCTCGCCCATGAGCTGCACGACGCGGTGAGCCAGAAGCTCTTCTCGCTGCGGCTGACCGCCCAGGCGGCCGCCGCACTGGTGGACCGCGACCCGGCCCGCGCCAAGGGCGAGCTCCAGCAGGTCGCCGTGCTCGCCGCGGAGGCCGCGGACGAACTGCGCGCCGCCGTGGTCGAGTTGCGCCCCGCCGCCCTCGACGAGGACGGACTGGTCAACACGCTCCGTACGCACATCCAGGTTCTCGACCGCGCGCACACCGCCGTGGTCACCTTCGACAGCTGCGGTGTCCGAGCGCTGCCGGCCGCCCAGGAGGAGGCCCTGCTCCGGGTCGCCCAGGAGGCCCTGCACAATGCGCTGCGGCACTCCGGCGCCGACGAGGTCGACGTGGTCCTGGCCCGCCGCGGCCAGGGTGCGGTCCTCCGCGTCACCGACAACGGCAAGGGGTTCGAGCCGAGGACGGTCCGCCGGGCCGGCCGCCATCTGGGACTGGTCTCGATGCGGGACCGGGCGAACGGGGTGGGCGGAAGGCTCACCGTGGAATCGGCGCCCGGAAAGGGCGCCACGATCGAGATGGAGGTGCCCGGTGGCTGAGGCCGCGCCCCACGCGAAGACCGGGATGATCCGTGTGCTGCTGGTCGACGACCATCAGGTGGTACGGCGAGGACTGCGCACCTTCCTCGAGATCCAGGACGACATAGAGGTCGTGGGCGAGGCGGCGGACGGTGCCGAGGGTGTCGCCCGCGCCGAGGAGCTGAAGCCGGACGTCGTGCTGATGGACGTCAAGATGCCCGGGATGGACGGCATCGACGCCCTGCGTAAGCTCCGTGAACTGTCGAACCCCGCCAAGGTGTTGATCGTCACCAGCTTCACCGAACAGCGCACCGTCGTCCCCGCCCTGCGCGCGGGTGCCTCGGGTTACGTCTACAAGGACGTCGACCCGGAGGCGCTGGCCCGCGCGATCCGCTCCGTGCACGCGGGCCATGTGCTGCTGCAGCCGGAGGTCGCGGGCGCGCTGCTCTCGCAGGACGACCTGGGCAATGGCACGGGCCGGGGCAGCACCCTCACCGAACGGGAGAGGGAGGTACTGGGCCTGATCGCCGACGGCCGGTCGAACCGGGAGATCGCCCGGGCGCTCGTCCTGTCCGAGAAAACCGTCAAGACGCATGTCTCGAACATTCTGATGAAGCTGGATCTGGCGGATCGCACCCAGGCGGCGCTGTGGGCCGTACGGCACGGTCTGGCGGGCTGAAACCGGCCAGGCGGAACGTCCAAATTCAGATCTGAGATTCATACCGTCGGGTGTATGTCACCCGTACGGCGCATCCTGATCGACTCACGGCCGTTCTTCATGGCGTGCTGCGGCGGCCGGCCGCAGCGAAGCTCAGGAGGATTTCGAAGTGAAGAACCTGAAGAAGGCCGCTGCCCTCACCATGATCGCCGGCAGCCTCGTCGCCGCCGGCTCGGGTGTGGCGTCCGCCACCACCGGTGCGCACGCCCACGGCCAGGCCATCGGGTCCCCGGGCGTTGCCTCCGGCAACCTGGTGCAGGTCCCGGTCCACGTTCCGGTGAACGTCGTCGGCAACACCGTCAACGTGATCGGCGCCCTGAACCCGGCGTTCGGCAACGAGGGCTACAACGGCTGACCGGTTCCCCACGACCGAGCAGTGACCACCGGCCCCCAGGCACCGCCTGGGGGCCGGTCCCCTTACTACTCGGTCATGTGGTTGAGGTGGGCCCGGGGCGTTGGTGGTTGCTGTCCGTGGGTGGTTTCCTCCGGCGAACCGCCGACCCCCCAACGGCCCGAGCGAGTCCCGTCCTGGTGGGGAGGGGCCCGGCGAACCGCGGGGGATTGGGGGCAAAACCCGGGTCACGCACCGAGACCCTGTACGCCGCCGACCCGGAGGGGCACCGGAGCCCGCACCCGACGAGAGCCCGTACCCCGGGCCGGGGCAATCAGACCCCGCACGCCCGGGTCGGGGCAACGAGTGCCCCGCCTCCCGGGCCGCCGCAACGCGCGCCCGGGCGGACAAGGCGCCGTATCCCGGGCAAGAAGCGCCCGCACCCGACGAGACCCCCGCCGGAGGCAGCCCGCACTCCCGGGCCCGGGCGACGAGACACCCGCACCCTGCCGGAGGCTCACCGCTCGCGTTCCTCCACGTACGCGTTGTACGCCGCCACCTGGGCCCGTCTCGCCACCCGTTCCACCGGGCGCAGCGCCTCGCCCCTCGCCGCCATCTCGGACGCGCTCACCGCCCCGCCGTGTCCGTTCTCGTACGCCACCGAGATCAGCAGCCCGACCCGCTGCGCCAGCTCCAACACCCGTACCGCCCGCGGCGGATACCCGGGTGCCAGGGTCTCGCCCGCACCACGCTCCGCCCGCGCCCGGTACGCGTCGATCGCCGCCTCCGCCACCGGCCCCGACGCCGCCACGTCCAGCCGCGACAGCACCTCCGTCGCGTCCCGCAGCGCCTCCGCCAGCTCACGCTCCGCCTCGCCGAGCGACGGGACATCCGCGGGCGGCGCCTCCCGCACCGGCAGGCAGTGCCAGACGACCTCCACATGCAGATCACCCGCCGGCCCGGCCTCGGAGACCTCGGGCACCAGCCCGTACGCGGCGCCCGAAGCGATGACCGCCTCCTCCGCGTCGAGCGCCTGCGCGTTGAACTCCGGCGGCCCGCTGAGCCCCAGCGGATGACCCGGCGCGGGCAGCGCGACCCGGTATCCGGTCACCCCGAGCGCCCGCAGCCGCCCCAGCGCAAGCGTGAGCCCGACCGGGCCCGCCTCGCCCGGCAACTCCTCCACCCGGTGCACCGCGTCGTCGCCGACGATGGCGAGTGCCGCGTCATCCGGCGATACAAATCCGGCCAACAGGGCATTTCCCCATGCGGCCAGCCGTCCTGAGCGTGGTTCGGAAAGCATGGACCCAGCCTAGGGACCGGACCGGGCGACCGGGGCACCTGGCCGTGGCGTAGGTTTTCCCTGGGAGCTGTGCCCACAGGTGCATAAATCGCCCCCAATACCTCAAGACGATTGCATGGGGAGACAACGCGCTCATGAGCGATGTACTGGAGCTGGTGGACGTATCCGTGGTCCGCGACGGACGCGCTCTGGTGGATGACGTCTCCTGGTCGGTCAAGGAAGGTGAGCGCTGGGTGATCCTCGGCCCCAACGGCGCCGGTAAGACCACCCTCCTCAACATCGCCTCCAGCTACCTCTTCCCGACCTCCGGTACGGCCAGGATTCTGGGCGAGCGGCTCGGCACCGCCGGTGTCGATGTATTCGAGCTCCGCCCCCGTATCGGCATGGCGGGCGTCGCCATGGCCGAGAAGCTGCCCAAGCGCCAGACCGTGCTTCAGACGGTGCTCACCGCCGCTTACGGCATGACAGCCACCTGGCACGAGAACTACGACGCCGTCGACGAGGAGCGCGCCCGCGCCTTCCTCGACCGCCTCGGCATGACCGAGTACCTGGAGCGCAAGTTCGGCACGCTCTCCGAGGGGGAGCGCAAGCGGACGCTGATCGCCCGCGCGATGATGACCGACCCCGAGCTGCTGCTCCTCGACGAGCCGGCCGCCGGCCTCGACCTCGGCGGCCGCGAGGACCTGGTCCGCCGCCTCGGCCGCCTCGCCCGCGATCCGTACGCCCCCTCCATGATCATGGTGACGCACCATGTCGAGGAGATCGCCCCGGGCTTCACCCACGTCCTGATGATCCGTCAGGGCAAAGTGCTGGCCGCCGGTCCCATGGAGACCGAGCTGACCTCCCGCAACCTCTCGCTCTGCTTCGGCCTCCCGCTGGTCGTCGAGCAGAACAACGAGCGCTGGACCGCACAGGGCCTCCCGCTCGGCTGAACTCCGGCCCCGGCCCGGGCGGCTGACCCGATCTCGCCCCTTCTCTCGCCCCCTGTCCCCACCGCGACCGGCGGACCTACCATGACGACGTGGACATCGACGCATGGGTGTGGTGGCTGATCGGCGCGGTCGGACTGGGCATTCCGCTCGTGCTGACAGCGATGCCCGAATTCGGCATGCTCTCCGCCGGAGCGGTGGCCGCGGCCGTCGTCGCCGCGCTCGGCGGCGGCACGGTGGCCCAAGTGCTCGTCTTCGCCGTGGTTTCCGTCGCACTCATCGCCGTTGTACGCCCCATCGCCACCCGGCACCGTTCCCAGCGCCCTCAATTCGCCAGCGGCGTCGACGCGCTGAGGGGCCGTCAGGCCCTCGTCCTGGAACGGGTCGACGGCAGCGGCGGCCGGATCAAACTCGCCGGTGAGGTGTGGTCCGCACGCGCACTCGACGCGGCCATGTCGTACGAGGCGGGCCAACAGGTCGACGTCGTCGAGATCGACGGAGCAACCGCCGTGGTCATGTGACAAACAGGGAAGCCGAACACCCCCCACATCAGCCCGTGTTCTGGGAAACTCGATCATCAGAATCATCCGGCAGCGAAGGGCACAGGGAACTCGATGCAACCGATCATCATCGTCCTGATCATTCTGGTGGTGCTGGTCTTCATCGCCCTGATCAAGACGATCCAGGTCATCCCACAGGCCAGCGCCGCCATCGTCGAGCGCTTCGGGCGCTACACCCGAACTCTCAACGCGGGCCTGAACATTGTCGTCCCGTTCATAGACTCGATCCGCAACCGCATCGACCTCCGCGAGCAGGTCGTCCCCTTCCCGCCGCAGCCGGTGATCACCCAGGACAACCTGGTGGTCAACATCGACACCGTCATCTACTACCAGGTGACCGACGCCCGCGCCGCCACATACGAAGTCGCCAGCTATATCCAGGCGATCGAGCAGCTCACGGTCACCACCCTGCGAAACATCATCGGTGGCATGGACCTTGAGCGGACCCTGACCTCCCGCGAGGAGATCAACGCGGCCCTGCGCGGCGTGCTCGACGAAGCCACCGGCAAGTGGGGCATCCGCGTCAATCGCGTCGAGCTCAAGGCGATCGAGCCGCCCACCTCCATCCAGGACTCGATGGAGAAGCAGATGCGCGCCGACCGTGACAAGCGCGCCGCGATCCTCACCGCCGAGGGCATCCGGCAGTCGCAGATCCTCACCGCCGAAGGTGAGAAGCAGTCCGCGATCCTGCGCGCCGAAGGCGAGGCCAAGGCGGCCGCGCTGCGCGCCGAGGGTGAGGCCCAGGCCATTCGTACGGTCTTCGAGTCCATCCACGCCGGCGACGCGGACCAGAAGCTTCTCGCCTACCAGTACCTCCAGATGCTCCCGAAGATCGCCGAGGGCGACGCCAACAAGCTCTGGATCGTGCCCAGCGAGATCGGCGACGCGCTCAAGGGGCTGAGCGGCGCCATGGGCAGCTTCAACCCGATGGCCGGCATGGGCGGCGGCTCCGGAACCGGGAACTCCGGCGGCGGCAACGGCACGGAACGCCGCGAACAGCCCCCCATCGACTGACCCCGGAGTCCCCTCAGGCATGATCGGTGCATCCGGCACCGATCATCGAGGGGCACAGCGTGACCATCTGGGAGATGCTCGCCGTCTTCGCCGCGGGCATCAGCGCCGGCACCATCAACACCATCGTCGGCTCAGGCACACTGATCACCTTCCCGGTGCTCCTCGCCACCGGCCTGCCCCCGGTCACCGCCACCGTCTCCAACGCCCTCGGCCTGATCCCCGGCTCGGTCAGCGGCGCCATCGGCTACCGCGCCGAACTCACCGGCCAGCGCAGCCGCCTGCTGCGTCTGGGCATCGCCGCCGCGATCGGCGGCATCAGCGGGGCCCTGCTGCTCCTGCTGCTCCCCTCGACGGCCTTTGAGACGATCGTGCCCGTACTGGTCGCGCTCGCCCTCACTCTGGTGATCCTCCAGCCGCGCATCACCAAGGCCGTTCAGCGCCGCCGCGACCGCAATGGCAGCCACGCCCACCCCGACGGCGGCCCGCTCCTGTTCGTCGGACTGCTGATCGCCAGCGTCTACGGCGGCTACTTCACCGCCGCCCAGGGAATCATCTACCTGTCCCTGATGGGCATGCTGCTCGACGACACCCTGCAGCGCCTCAACGCCGCCAAGAACGTCCTCGCCGCCGTCGTCAACAGCATCGCCGCGCTCTTCTTCCTCTTCGTCGCGGACTTCGACTGGACGGCGGTCCTGCTGATCGCGGTCGGCTCGGCCATCGGCGGCCAGCTCGGCGCCAAGATCGGCCGCTGCCTCCCGCCGACCGCGCTGCGCGTACTGATCGTGGTGGTCGGCAGCGTCGCCATCGTCCAACTGCTGCTGCGCTGACGCAGGAAAGCCCGCCTCCCAGCGAAGGCGGGCCTCGTACAGACTGCTCGGGTGCTACGCGGCCGGCAGCGCCGCCAGCCACTGCGGCAGCTCCGACCGCTCACCGGCCCGCATCCCGAGCAGCATCGCGTCCGCCGGAGACGGTATGAACGGCTCGTGCAGCAGCGGCATCCCCGCCTGCTCCGGCGTACGGTCCGCTTTGCGGTGATTGTCCTCGGCACAGGACGCGACCGTATTCAGCCAGCTGTCCGCACCGCCGTGCGACCGCGGCACCACGTGGTCCACCGTCGTGGCACGCCTGCCGCAGTACGCGCACCGGTGCTGGTCCCGTACCAGCACACCCCGCCTCGACCACGGCGCCTGTCTTCGGAAAGGCACCCTGACATAGCGGCAGAGCCTGATCACCCGGGGCACCGGAAGATCGACCTCGGCCGCACGCACACGGAGTCCGGGGTGGGCCTGCTCGACGACGGCCTTGTCCTGCAGGACCAGCACGACCGCACGGTTGAGTGTCACTGTCGACAGCGGCTCGAAGCTCGCATTCAGTACCAGCGTGTCCCGCATCTCGCCCACCTCCCGATTGCCGGCCCAGCCCATTGCGGGCGTTGGGCTTGGATCAACTTTGGCCGGGCGCGCCGAGATGGACAACGCAATAAAAGATGCCCTGCCCTGATCTCTCCAAGACCAGGGCAGGGCAAACAACAAAAGAACGCTGAGCTAGGCGGGGCCCTCGTACTCAGCGATCAGCTGCGCACGGGCCAGCGTGTGAAACCGCAGATTGAAGCCGACGGCGGCCGCCGAGACATCCGCGCCGGGCCCGAGCTTCGCACGGTCCACCGCGTACACCGTAAAGACATAGCGGTGGTTCTCACCGGCCGGCGGAGCCGCGCCGCCGAAGTCCTTCGACCCGAAGTCGTTACGGACCTGGAGGGCGCCCTCGGGCAGCCCCTCGAACTTCCCGCTGCCCGCACCCGCCGGCAGCTCGGTGACCGACGCCGGGATGTCGAAGAGCACCCAGTGCCAGAAGCCGCTGCCCGTCGGCGCGTCCGGATCGAAGCACGTCACGGCGAAGCTCTTGGTGTCCGCCGGGAAGCCTTCCCACCGCAGCTGCGGTGAGGTGTTGCCCGCCGAGTGGACCTGGGCGTCCTTCAGCACCGACCCCGGCTCGATGTCATCGCTCACCACCGTGAACGACGGCACCGCCGGATGAAAGTCGTGCGGGAGCGGCGCCCTCTTGGGCTCGGTCACGTCTGAACCTCCGATTTCGGCTGTCCTGTCCTGCCGCATCCGAGCCTAGAGCCAGTTACGGCGCCCACCGACATCGGCGAGCCACTGGTTGAGGTACGCCGCCCAGTCGGTCGACTGGAAGTCGTGGTGACCCACCCTGAAGGCCTTGTACGAGTCACTGCCCTCGCTGAACAGCCCCGGCTTCTTGTCCATCTCGAGGATGACGTCCATCTCGCGGTCGTCCGCGACGAACGTGAGCTCGACCTGGTTCAGCCCGCGGTACTGCTGCGGCGGGAAGAACTCGATCTCCTGGTAGAAGGGCAGCCGCTGCCGGGTACCGCGGATGTGCCCGCGCTCCATGTCCGCGCTCTTGAAACGGAAGCCCAGCCCGATGAAGGCGTCCAGGATCGCCTGCTGCGCCGGCAGCGGGTGCACATTGATCGGGTCCAGGTCGCCCGAGTCCAGCGCCCGCGCGATCTCCAGCTCCGTCGTCACACCGATGTTCATCCCGCGCAGCTGCTGCCCGGCGATGCTCGTGACCGGGGTCTCCCACGGAATCTCGAGCCCGAACGGCACGACGTGCACGGCCCCCGCCTTCACCTCGAAGGCGCCACCGAGCCGCTGCTTCGTGAACTCGATGTCCTGCTTGACCTCCTGGTCACCACCCTCGACCTCGACCCGCGCCTGCAGACCGACGGAGAGCCCCTCGATCTGCTGGTCCACCGAGCCGCCCTGGATGCGCACCTCGCCCTGCACCACACCGCCGGGCACGACGTTCGCCTCGGTCAGCTCCGTCTCCACGGAAGCACCGCCGGCGCCCATGCTCGCAAGCAGCCTCTTGAAGCCCATGTCCACTCCTTCTTGGTCCTGACCCCTACATACGCGCGACGACCGTAGTCGGTTCCCCGCTAGGCTCGTACGCCATGATCGAGAGCCCCGACCGTACGCCGCTGCCGCGGGAGTTCTTCGACCGCCCAGTACTGGAGGTCGCCCCCGAGCTCCTTGGCTGCACCCTGACACGCCTCACCGACGACGGCCCACTCGAGGTGCGTCTTACCGAAGTAGAGGCGTACGCGGGCGATGTCGACCCCGGCTCCCACGCCTACCGCGGGCGTACCACGCGCAACGACGTGATGTTCGGTCCGCCCGGCCATGCGTACGTCTACTTCACCTACGGCATGTGGCACTGCCTCAATGTGGTGTGCGGCCCGGAAGGCAGGGCGAGCGGGATCCTCCTGCGCGCCGGTGAGATCCGAGTGGGCGCCGACCTCGCACGTAAACGTCGGTTCTCGGCCCGTAGCGACAAGGAACTGGCCAAAGGCCCTGCCCGCCTGGCCACGGCCCTCGACGTCGATCGCGACCTGAACGGCACCGACCTCTGCGTCGGCCCGCCGGCTCCACTGTCCCTGTTCCCCGGTACCGCGCCGCGCTCTGACCAGGTGCGCAGTGGCCCGCGCACGGGAGTGGGCGGTGAAGGCGCCCACCACCCCTGGCGGTTCTGGATCGATGGCGACCCGACTGTGAGCCCCTACCGGGCCCATGCGCCGCGCCGCAGGGCAACTTGACTCGCCCTGCCGGGACGCCTAACGTAGCCCGAGCCGCTTGAAACGGGCCCTGCTGTTCAGCAACCCGAAGTGGCCATCCACTACTCAATGCAAACCCAACCGGGTCGGATTTCGGCGTGCCGTAATCCAAGCCGAATGACTCGATTATGAGTCGCCTGGGGATTCAGCTAAAGTAGTGAACACGCCGAAAGGCGAAAGGCTCCCAACGGCCACTGGAATCGAATTCCGAACCGGAAACGGAACGGGAAAAGGATCTGGTAAGGTTGGAAACACGAAGGGAAGCGCCCGGAGGAAAGCCTCGGACAGTGTCCGTGG